>JAFSWF010000009.1 GCA_017444615.1 Paludibacteraceae bacterium
TCCCAGTGGCCTTTTTGCTTGCCATCAATTCGGCGGATACGATCTTTCTTCAGTTTATTGATATGCTTTTGAATAGCAGAAGGTGATATGCCAAGGATTTGGGCTAACTCCTCTCTTGTTATTTTTGGATTTTCCTTGATTAGTACGAATATTCGCTCCGTTGTTTGACCACCTCTTTGACCACCTCTTTGACCACCTTCTTTGACCACCTTTTTTTGAGACTCATTTTGAGGATCATCTTGTATTAACCAATCGGTCATGCGGCGGGTTGAGGAAGAGAAGTTGAGACCGATGAGGATTGTCTTACGCTGTTCCGCACGCAAATTTGCGTGCAAAGGTACAACTTTTTTCTGAATTATGCAAATATTCCCGTAAAAATAATTTTCTCAAAAATACGACAGCATTTTCATAGCTTTTTATAAGTGACTGATATATAGTGCGTTTGGAGGCGTCTAATTGTCGCCAAAAACAAAAGCACTCGATAAACAACAACTTCACATTTACGAGTATAGCTACACCTAAATTCCCTATATATAGAGGGACTCGCTTGGGCTAAAACTCGCGTGACTCGCAGCACAGCCGCTCAATTACGCTACGTTTTGCCCTACGCTCTCCCCATCGCAAACAGCCAAGGCTTGGTTTACGCTGGGGACCCCAATGATTTATTAACCAAACTTTTAAAATCTTATGGAAAAGATGAACTTATTGAACAACGAGGAGCAGGCTAACCTCCGCATCGTAGAGAACCTCGAGATGTCAAACCTGCCCAAACCCATTCAAGAGATGTTAACGCTGGCGAGTACGCCCGAAGAGCAGGACATCCTTTTAATGGCGACACTCACAGCCGCATCCGCGTGCATACCTAATCTGTATTTTAGGTATGGACCAACGGGCAAGAAATACTATGCCAACTTGCAAACCTTTGTATTGGCGGCGAGTGCGAGCGGCAAAGGAATCGCGAACTTAGCGCTGGATATGATGCGCGTCATAGAGGCCGAGTATCCGATGCTCATTGCCGGAGACAGTACACTTCCTGCGTGGTACAAAGCGCTCGAAGAGCAAAACGGCTGCGGGTATATGCACGAGTCCGAAGGATCGGTCATCACGGATATCTGGAAATCCGCTGCAGCCAACTACAACACGGCGCTCCGTAAATGCGCCGAACACGAAGCGATCAGTAGGAATCGTTGCAAAGGCTCCTCCGAGATTGAGTGTCCGAAGCTATCCATGCTCCTTACCGGTACATACAACCAATACCGCGCACTCGTGCCATCCGTCGAAAACGGTTATTTCTCGCGCCTACTCACCCTCTGCATCCGCGAGACACATCCGTTCAATAAGCGCTACGTGTGCGCGAAAGCGATGCAGAGTGCTGTGCCGCAGATGGTCGGTCGGCAGTTGGTAAAGACCTACGAAGCGCTCCTAACAGCCGGCGAGATAGAATGGTCGCTTACCGATGCACAAAAAGAGCGTCTTGGCATTCACCTCGAATCGGAATACACCACACTCATCAACCTCCTCGGCGATAACTTCCACTCCGCTGTTGTGCGGATGGCTATCCATATTGAACGCATCGCGATGGTGTTAACGGCGATGAGGATGGGAAGCGGCGAATCCGATTCGCCTGTAAAAGAAGAAAGAATGTCCGAATATCATTCGGACGCAATGGACAAAATAGTATTATGCAGGGAGGAGGACTTTGAGGCAGCGGAGATGATCGGGAATAAGTTGCTGCTGCATATGGCACAGGCTTATCGGATGATTGATGGCGAGGGAGTGGAGTTGGTGCCGGAGGTGAAGGCACTGGCTCAACGGAAAGTGCTTTTTGAGCAATTGAAAAGCGAGTATAACCATAAAGAACTTTTAGCAGAGGCGAAGATTCAAGGCGTATCCAGAGCAACTATTATCCGATGGAACGATAAATGGTTAGAAGAAGGACTCATTCAACGAATTCAGCATGGACAATATAAAAAAAATAGCGTGAGATTATGAGACTATTGAGACTATTGAGATTTTGAGGATATGCGTAAAGTGCTCTATTCCAGCGTATTACATACGAAAGTCTCAAAATCTCAAAAGTCTCATCGTAAAAAACGAGACGGCCTAGTCGTCCTAGGACGCCTAAGATTATGCTAAGGGTGATGTTAGGGTGAGATTAGGGTGTTCCCTCTAATATTGTCTAGGATTGACTCGACACTCTCTCGTATTTACCTCGTGTTTGAGTCGAAAAATAGTCGGATAGTATCCGACATAATACAAAAAAAAATAAACTAATAAAATCAAAGAAAGGAATTTTTATGGCACAATGTACATTTACTAACGGAATTGAAACCATTTGGGGCGCGATAGACAGCGTCAAAGAAGGAAAAGAAAAAGGATATCGGATCGTAGTGCGTCGGCACAACTACGGCGAAGGGAAGAATTTTGATGACCATGGTCACAAATGGCACGAGTTGTATTACTACCATCTGCACGAAGGTGCGTGGAGTGAAGGGGCAACGAACAACCGCGAGATGATTAAGGCAGCGCAGCGTACGGCGCACGATATCGAACACGCAGCGCTTCATCCGGAGGACTGCGATGCAGCGATGGTGGCAGAAGGGCAATACTGGAAAGCGCAGTATGCGGTGTATAGGGCATCACCGGCGTACGTTGAGAAACCGTATCACTTCTATCCGTTCGTCTATGTGACGATCTATCGGCAGATGAGAAAAGAGATGGGGCTCGAGTGAGTCCCATCTCTTTGCGTGTGTAATCGTATCACTTCACCTCTTGGCCGGTAGATGGTGTCGCGCTGGCCATTGCGGATGAGGTATGCAAGAAAAATATGGGAAAAAGCAGATTTTTTCAAAAAAAACGTAAAAAAATTTGGTCATGTCAAAAAAAAGCAGTAATTTTGCAGCCCATTTTGTGTAAACCGCCCTGTGAAGGGCATAAATTGATAGAACAATGAAACGTACATTCCAACCCTCCCAACGCAAGCGCCGTAACAAACACGGTTTCCTTGAGAGAATGACCACCGCTAATGGTCGTCGCGTATTGGCAGCACGCCGCGCAAAAGGTCGTAAGAAACTGACCGTAGCAGACGAAGGTCGTCACAAATTCTAATCGCAGCAGAAGCTTGGTTTGTGTTGGGGGCCCCAACACCTAAGATCCTAAAGGATTAATGGAAACGACTAGGCAACACAAAATCGCTCGGTTGATACAAAAAGACATGAGCGATATTTTGCTGAGATACGCGCGCACGCTCGCAGGTACATTAATATCCGTGAGCGAAGTGCGCGTGTCTCCAGATCTTTCTATCGCGCATATCTATCTCTCTATTTTTCCGCAAGATAAGGTTGCTCGGACGATGGCGCTGATAGAAGAGAACACCCATCGCTTTCGCGGCGAATTGGGTGCCTTAGAGCGTCATCAATTGCGCGTGATACCGGAGATTGTGTTTCACTTAGATGAGACGATTGACCGCATGGAGCGCATCGATGAGTTACTCGCTAAAAGTAAGTAACGATAAACCATTAGAAGGGCGCTATGCGACGCACTTTCGAAACTCATATCGCATGGCGGTATCTTTTCTCGAAAAAAGGACATAATGCCATAAACATCGTCACCGGCGTCAGTTCGGCGGCGGTAGCGGTAGTGACGGCTGCGATGATTTGTGTGCTGAGCGTGATGAACGGCTTCGGTTCGTTGGTGGAGCAGTTATTCTCCGAATTTGATGCGCCGTTGTTAGTGGTACCTGCCGAAGGTGCCACTTTGCGTATGGATGAGCCTGTTATTGAGGCCTTGTATGAACGCGAAGACCTGATCGTTTCTGCCCAATTGGAGCAAACGGCGTTGGTGCGCTACAAGGACCATCAGACGCCTGCGCGTGTGCTGGGAGTGGATAGTTTGTTTGCCGCCACGGCGCATATCGATTCGATCATCACGGATGGTTTTTACTCCGTTTGGGACGGTGCTTTCGAGCGCGCGGTGTTAGGTCGCGGTTTGGCCGTGCAGTTGGGTATGAATGCGCATTTCACAGGCGCTTTGCATCTCTATGCCCCCGACCGAACAGGCACGATCAACATGTTGCGGCCGGACTTGTCGCTTAAGCACGAACACGCTTTCATCGCCGGCACTTTTGCGGTCAACCAAGTGGAGTACGACGACCAGTTGATGCTCGTTTCGTTACCGCTGGCACGGAGGCTTTTCAGTTATGACGAGAAGACAGCCTCAGCGCTGCGGATTGCACCGAGGGAGCCATCAGCCGTCAGTATTCAGCATTCAGCATTCAGCCGTCAGAAGTCAGAAATCGCCAATTCTTTGGGCGAGGGGTATAAGGTGCTGGATCGGTATGAGCAGCAGGCGGATTTCTTTCGAATACTGAAGATTGAGAAATGGCTGACGGTACTGTTACTCGTCTTTATCTTGCTGATAGCCAGTTTCAATAGTATCGGTTCGCTCTCTATGCTTATCATCGACAAGAAAGCAGACATTCGCATTCTTTCGGATCTTGGAGCCGACGAATCCACTATCCGTCGTATCTTCCTGCTCGAAGGCTGGCTTATCTCATCCTTGGGTGCCGGCGTTGGGTTGGTGATAGGTGTGCTGGTGTGCCTCGGACAGCAATATTTCGGTTGGCTCAAATTGGGCACAGGCACGGAGTATGTGATTTCTGCCTACCCTGTTGTGGTGAAAGCGACCGACGTGCTTCTGGTGGCGGTTATTGTGCTGGCGCTGGGTTTGGTGGCGGCGTGGTACCCGACGAGGAAGTTGAGAGTTGAGAGTTGAGAGAAGTTAAAAGTGGAGAGTTAAGAGATGAAAAGTAAGTTCTGTATAGTATTGGCGGTGCTGGCGGTGGGAGTTTGTTCGTGCAGAAAAAACACGCCTTATGTGTACCGCGGATGGCCGAAGAGTTACAGTTCGGCATGGGTGGAGAACTACGGTCAGTGCTACGACTCTGTGCCGTATAACGTGCTGGCGTTGGATCTTTACGAAGGTCTGGTGATGGATTCCACTCATCACACGCAAGGAACGGGTTACAACCTATACATATCCGATATTTTTATGGAGGATACCGTTCTGGAAGCGGGTACGTATCACTCGTTGCAGGGGGCTGAACCGGAACCGTACACGTTCCTGCGCGGCAAAGACTACGAAGGTTATCCGCATGGCATCTATCTACTTCAGATAGAGAATAATACGATAACCCATATTCAAGTTTTCGATTCGGGTCAGTTCGTGTTGCGCGACACGACGAATGGGCTAACGGACCTGCATTTCACGCTGTACTACAAGAACACCTACGGCTACAAAGCCACGTACACCACCACCTTCCAAGGCGAATTGCAACCATGGTCAAAAAAGTGACATCGGACAAGGACCTGCTGCGCCAATACCATACGTGGTTGCGACTCGAGCGCGGTTATTCGCCTAACACCATCGAGGCGTACGAGATGGATCTGGATAAATTGCGCGCCTACGCCACGGAGCATCAGATCGATTTCGTGCACACGTCGTTTGAGCAGTTGGAAGCGTTCATCTTCGAGCAATTCAAAACCCTTCATTCGGAGGCCACGCAAGCCCGTGTGCTCGCCGGTGTTCATGCGTGGTATAAGTTTCTGTTATACAAAGACTTCATCGAACAAGACCCTTCCGAACTGCTGGAAGGACCCCGCAAATCCAAACATCTGCCTACCGTTCTTTCGCTGGCGGAAGTGAATGCGATGATGGCGGCGATTGACCTCTCGTCCAACGAAGGTCACCGTAATCGAGCGATGATGGAGATGCTCTATGGCAGTGGTCTGCGTGTGAGCGAACTGGTCAACCTTCGCCTCAGCAAAATGTACCTCTCTGAGCACTATATGCTGATTGAAGGCAAGGGTTCGAAGCAACGCTTGGTGCCGCTTTCGCCGGTGGCAGAAGAGTGGTTCGGGTATTGGATGCAAGATCGCGCTTCGTGGCCGCTGAAGCCTGAGTTCAAGGACTACGCCTTCGTTAACCGTTACGGTCGTCCCTTGACGCGCGCGATGGTATTTACCATCGTGCGACGCTTGTGTGCAGAGGCCGGCATCACCAAAACAGTCTCGCCGCACACGCTGCGACACTCATTTGCGACCCATCTGCTGCAGAACGGTGCTGACCTGCGCGTCATCCAACAACTACTCGGACACGAAGACCTGGCCACCACCGAGATTTATACCCATTTGGATGTCGCGGACCTGCGGCAAGCCATCCTACAATGCCACCCCGCCAATAAAAGTTGAGAGTTGAGAGAAGTTGAGAGAAGTTGAAAGGTGTAAAGTTCATAGTAATCTGTATTCTGTACTCTGTACTCTGTACTCTGATGGTTTCGGCCAAAGAAACCATCATCGTGGGTGAGATCGTGAATGAGACGACGGGCGAACCTATTCCGAACGTCAATATTCATTTCAAGGGAACGAAGATCGGTACGACTTCGGATGAGACGGGCGCGTATGCGTTGCGGGTGGACATGCAGGCGAAGGCACAACTCATCTTCTCCGCCGTGGGCTACTACACGCAGCGTTTTGAAGTCGAACCCGGTGCGATGGCAGGTCTGCAAGTAGCGCTCCGCGAACGCTCAGCGGTGCTGACGGAGGTGGTGGTGGCGCCGAATGAAAACCCTGCGTTGGAGATTCTTCGTCAAGTACGGGCACATCGGTCTGAGAACGACCGTACGCTTCAGTCGGAGCATTCTTTCACGGCGCAACGCGCACAGAATCTGTATATTTCGCATATCGGTAAGAAACAATTGCGACGGGCGTTATGGCGCAGTCTGCAGGCAGGTATGATTGAACAAGAGGATTCTACTTATCTCTTGCCACTCTACCGCGAGACGCAGACGTTTCGGTTCGAAGGCGCACAGATGATACCGGCTAATGACCAGTTGTCGCAAGCGTTGATACTCACGTCCACCGACTACTCCTCTCTCTTAGGCGGCGAAGGAAACCTCAATTTCTACGCCAACTCCGTGCCACTCATGGGACATGCTTTCCTCTCGCCTTTAGCCTCTTCGGGCAACCTCTATTATCGGTATTACCTGCTTGAGCCATTAGATATCAGCTCTCAGCTTTCAGAGAAAGAGTGTGTGATTCGTTTTCGAACGAGAAACCCTTTCTATCCCACTTTCAATGGTGAGATGGTGATTGATACGACTACGTTTGCCCTTCGTGCGCTGCACGCTTATGTGCCGGCAGAAGTGGCGGTCAATTATGTCAACACGCTGCATGTCTCGCAGACCTTAGCGGACGACGGTTCGATTGCAGAAGAGAACCTCTCCGTACTCCTCGATTTTGCGGTGCAAATGGACAAAGCCGGTACGATCTTCCCGACACTGCTGCTGACGACCGGCCTGACGAATAACGAGCGCGCGCCTCTTCGGGATACCGGTATACCGGCATTCCGTGACACTGTTCCTTTGGCGCGCGCTGACAGCGCTTTTGCGGCGCTGGACACAATCCCCCTCATCCGTGCGGCGAAGTTCTTTGCCACCATCGCCACCACCAGTTATATCCCCACAGGCACACCGGTGGACATCGGGCACGTGGAGGAGATTCTGCAGATTAACCGGCATGAGGGGGTACATGTCGGACTGCCTTTCCGCACGAACGAACGCTTCTCGAAAGTGGTATCGTTGGAAGCGTCCGTAGGGTATGGTTTTCGCGATCGCCGTTTCAAAGGCTTAGGCCGCGTGTCCATCAACCTGCCTACGCCGCGTAAGAACACGCTGGATTTCCAATACCGCGACGGGTATGTATGGTCCGAGGTCGATGATTTTGCCCGTCTGTTACGGGAGAACTCCATGGGTTGGGGTAACTTCGATTTTACGGCGTACGCCTTCGAAGCGCTCCACCGCGACTCGCTCTGCGTCAATACCGCCATGCTGCAACGCCAACTCCAAGCGCACTGGTTTGCCGACTGGGGAGACCGGATCAGTGCCGGTTTAGGTCGTCCGCTTAGTCTGGAGACGCACGCGTATCTACGTGCCGGTTGGCAAGGAGGGGTCGCTTATCAGAACCTCTCTGCCATCGCGCGTCTCAGTTGGGGCGAACGCAAATACGATGGTTTCTTCTCCCGCCGGTACGCCTATTCATCGCGCTATCCGGTGCTTTTCTTAGGCCTCGAAACGGGACACTGGAATCTGACCAACGAGGCCCTGACTGGACTAACGACCAACGACCATCTCTACGCCCATCTGCGCGTTCTCCTCACCCAACACGCCAACTTAGGGATGGGCGGAACGCTCACCTACGCCTTCCAGGCAGGCGCCATCTTCGGACAAGTACCTTCGTTCCTCTTATGGCAAGCGAACGCTAACCAAGGCTACGCCTACGATCCATACCGCTTCACGCTGCTGCACGGACGCGAACTGATGGCGGATAAGTACGTGGCGCTGCATACCGAATGGAACGGTATGGGTATTCTCTTCAACCTCATCCCCGGCATACGTTACCTCCACCTCCGCGAAATCGTCGAAGCCAAAATAGCCTACGGCTACAATCACCAATTACCAACTACAAATCACCAATTGTATTCTGAGGTGGGCATCGGTATCGGTAATATTCTTCGCGTCTGCGACCTCTATTCGGTCTGGAGCCTTACGCCTAACGTACAGTGGGCTTTGCGCTTTCGAATACACCTCGGGCTATAAAATTCTGCACTTTTTGCATAAAAAATGGCACAAAATGCATTTTCTATTTGCATATATGCAAATTATTTTGTACCTTTGCACGCTTGTTTGAACGATTAACTTAAAAATACACCAACACATGTCAAAAATTACTGTAGTAGGCGCAGGCAACGTAGGTGCAACGTGCGCGAATGTGTTAGCCGTTAATGAGGTGGCTAACCAAGTTTGTCTCATCGACATCAAAGAGGGTTTTGCAGAGGGCAAAGCCATGGACATTATGCAAACAGCTCAGTTGTTGGGTTTCGACACCGTAGTAGAAGGTGTGACCAACGACTACAGCAAAACAGCCGGTTCGGATGTTGTCATCATCACTTCGGGTCTGCCGCGTAAACCCGGTATGACGCGTGAGGAACTCATCGGTGTTAACGCCGGTATTGTTAAGAGTGTTTGTGACCAAGTGCTCACATACAGCCCCGACGCTATCCTCGTTGTGGTTTCCAACCCTATGGACACCATGGCTTACTTGACGCTGCATGCTCTCGGTCTGCCGCGTAACCGCGTCATCGGTATGGGTGGTGCACTTGATAGCGCACGCTTCAAATATTTCTTGAGCCAAAAACTCCACTGCAACGCTAACGATGTAGAAGGTTTTGTAATCGGCGGTCACGGTGATACCACGATGATTCCGTTGACGTCGTTTGCTACCTACAAAGGTGTGAATGTTCGCGAATTGCTGAGCGAAGAGGATATCGAAGAGGTGGTTAAGAGCACTATGGTGGGTGGCGCTACGCTGACCGGTCTGCTGGGCACTTCGGCTTGGATGGCTCCGGGCGCAGCTGCTGCTTCCGTAGCTGAATCCATCATCAAGGATCAGAAGAAACTTATTCCTTGTTCCGCTGCCCTCGAGGGTGAGTATGGCATGAAAGATATCACCATCGGCGTTCCTTGTATCATCGGTCGCAACGGTATAGAGGCTATCCCTGAGTTCAAACTGAGCGATGCTGAGCGCGCTAAACTGCAAGAGAGCGAAGCTGCCGTTCGTAAAACAACCGCGATTTTAAAAGAACTGAATGTATTGTAATAGTCGTTTGTCGTTTGTCGTTAGACTATTTCAAGCGACCAATGACCAACGACCAATGACCAATGACCAATAATTTTATGGATCTATTCGACAAATGTGACCATTTTGAGACCCTCAAACAGGTTCGCAAATTAGGTATCTACCCCTATTTTCACGAGTTAGAGAGCCGTCAGGCACCTATCGTGCAAATGGAGAACCACCGCGTGATCATGTTGGGTTCGAACAACTACCTCGGTTTCACTGAGAACGAGGCAGTTATTCAGGCCGGACATGCCGCGCTGGATAAGTACGGCACAGGTGTGAGCGGCAGCCGTTTCCTTAACGGAACATTAGACCTGCACCTTCAGCTGGAGAAAGAGATTGCGGAGTTCACCGGTTACGAGGAGTGTATGACCGTCTCAACGGGTTTCCAAACCAACCTCGCTATCATCTCTGCCATCGCCGGTAAGGATGATTATATCCTGAACGACCGCGAGAACCATGCCTCTATCTACGACGCATGCCGTCTGAGTTACGCCAAAGTGCTGCGTTACCGTCACTCGGATATGCAGGACTTGGAGCGGCAACTCAAATCGATTCCCGAGAACGCCGGCAAACTGATCATCACTGATGGCGTCTTCTCCATGCGCGGTGACATCTGTAAGCTGCCGGAGATATGTGCATTGGCTGAGAAATACAACGCTCGCGTGATGGTGGATGACGCGCACGGCTTCGGTGTACTTGGTCCTGGCGGTCGCGGCACTGCAGCGCATTTCGGTCTGACTGATAAGGTGGACATCACCATGCTCACCTTCTCCAAATCGCTCGCTTCTATCGGTGGTTGTATGTTGACCTCACACCGCGTAGCCGACTGGTTGCGTCATGTGAGCCGTCCGTTCATCTTCTCCGCTTCTATCACACCCTGTTCGGCGGCTACGGCACTCGAGGCGCTGCATCAACTCATCCTCGACCCCGAACGCCCAACGCGTCTGATGAATATTGCTACGTATTTCCAAAAGCAACTCATCCAGTCCGGCGTGCGTATCATCGAAGCCCCGACACCGATCGTGCCTATCTTCACCTATAAGACACTCGACACGCTCTATTATGGCAAGAAACTGTTCGATGAGGGTGTTTATGTCAACCCTGTGATGGCACCGGCGTGCGTAGAGGGCGAATGTCTCTTGCGTACTACGCTGATGGCTACCCATACCGAACCCGTCATCGACGAGGCGGTGGAAATCATCGCACGCGTGCTCAAAGAAGGAGTACCACAAGCATGGTAAAGACTATCGTCATATCCGGAGGAAGTTCCGGAATAGGCAAAGCTACAGCCTCGCTCTTTGCAGAGCGGGGCTGGCGTGTCTTTGAACTTAGTCGGCACGGCGAGTCACACGATGGTATCACGCATATCACCTGCGATGTGTGTTCGTCCGAGAGTGCCCAAAAGGCCGTGGCTGAAGTGCTCAAGCAAACCGATCATATCGACGTCGTCATCTCCAATGCCGGATATGGCATCTCCGGTTCGGTGGAGTTTACTGCTATCGCCGACGCGGAGCATCAGATGGATGTCAATTTTATGGGTGCGGTGCGTTTCACGCAAGCTATCTTGCCGCAGTTACGTCAGCAGCATAGCGGTCGGCTCATTTACACCTCGTCTGTAGCGGCAGTGCTGCCTGTGCCCTACCAAGCCTTCTACTCCGCTTCCAAAGCGGCTATTAACGCCTTGGCGTTGGCTATGGCTAATGAAGTGAAGGATTTTGGCATCTCCGTCAGTGTGATGATGCCCGGCGATGTCTCCACAGGCTTTACAGACGCTCGTCGCAAATCGACGGCAGGCGAAGAAGTGTATCGCGGCGCACAAAAAGCCATCACCACGATGGAGAAAGATGAACGCGCAGGCATGTCGCCGCAGCAGATGGCAGAACTCTTCTATCATATCGCTACCTGCCGCAGTCCACGACCGCAATACGTAGGCGGGTTCAGTTACCGTGTGCTCTGTTTCCTTGAGCGACTCCTACCCAAACGCCTCAGTAATTGGATTGAATATACGGTGTATTCGTAATGCCTTCCATCCGCATCATATCGCCCTCTGGTGTCATAGACCCCACGTTCATTGACCAAGGCGCAGCGCGTCTGCGGTCATGGGGGCATGTGGTGTCCGAAGGGCAACACGCACGAGACGCGTGGGGACGGTTTGCCGGACGAGATGAAGACCGTCTGCAAGACCTCATCGATGCACTCAACGATCCGTCGGTAGATATGATACTTTGTTCGCGAGGTGGGTACGGACTGCAACGTATCATCGATCGGGTACCGCCCATCACCAAACCCATCATCGGTTTTAGCGACATCACCGCCCTTCATCAGCTGTCAGCTGTCAGCCATCAGTCTTCAGTTCATGGCATCATGTGCAAACATATTGCCACTCTGCCCGAAGAAAGCGAACCTATCATGGCGTTGCGCCGAGTGCTGCAAGGCGAACCCCTCTCCTACTCGATCCCCGCGCACCCGCTCAACCGACCGGGCACTGTCACCGCACCCCTCATCGGCGGTAACCTCTCCGTCCTATACGGCCTCCAAGGCACTAAATTCGGAATACAGAATACAGAATACAGAGTACAGACTGATAAACATACTCGGTCTGTCAGTGAAACGGTCTGTCAGCGAAGCGGTCTGTACTCTGTCAGTGAGCATCGCGAACGGTCGATTTTGTTGATCGAGGACATCGGCGAACGGCACTATCATATCGACCGAATGATGCGCAACCTGCAGATGAGCGGTGTGCTTGCGCACCTCAGCGGACTGATCGTAGGCCAGTTCAGTGATTGCGACGATGACCCTCTTATGAACCAAACCGTCTATGAGACAATAAAAGAGGTAGTCGCTTCATACGACTACCCCGTGCTTTTCAATGCACCTTTCGGTCACGTGGAGCATAACCTGCCCATCCGGTTCGGCGTGCCCACCACCCTGACCGTTACAGCAACTTCATCCGCCCGTCTACAGCAGCGCGGATAGTATCTTCCCGCTGCACTTCCTCTAAGTATAAATCTCGAATCAGCAAGTCACTGTTCCAATACGCCTCGTATTTCGTCAGCGCGTCCATGTGGTCAGCACCGCCGGCTAAGTAATCGCTTGTCGCTACGGTGTAACGCTGTTTGGGGTTCAACACCTTACCGCCTATCTCCACGTGCGCTAACTTACCGTCCACGGCGGTCATCCGCATACCGGCAACGCCTTGACCGCCGTAGTTAACAAACGCTTGAAAGAGTTCCAGCAAGTCGCTTCCTTTGAGCGTCAGCACCACCAATCGGTTGTCGAACGGCATCAACTCAAACACGCTCTGCCGTGTGATAGGCCCTGCCGGCCACTCGCAACGCATACCGCCTATATTGACCACGGCGATATCCACTTTCCCCTCATACGCCCTTTGGGCGCACGCCCACAAGGCATCGCTCGCCCAATTGAGCATCGGGCACTCCGGCGGAGCTACCCATAGTTTGGCGGGCGCATAACCTATCTGCACACTCATCTCACTCTCCAGTGCCTCTTTGATGGGTTCTAACGCGGCCACGTACGCCTGATCCTCCAACGCATCACACGACCCATTCACCTCAATGGCTTCCGTCGTCACACTCACTACATGCACCGGCTTATGCTGACAGGCACTAAAAACAACGATCATTGCGAATAAGATACCGAGTTTTCTCATAGTACGAAATGTTTTGTGACTGCAAAAGTACTATTTTTTTTCGAATTATGCAAATTTTCTATTTTCAATTTTCTATTTTCAATTATTTTTTGTACTTTTGCACCTCAATTTTAAAAAGATGTCAGCCATCAGAAGTCAGCATTCAGAAAAAAAGCTGAAAACTGAAAACTGAATGCTGAAAGCCCACAAACGACTAACGACCAACGACCAACGACTAACAACTTTCGTTCATATCTCCCGTACTATAAGCGCAACCTCAAGGTAGCGTTTCCGGTCATGCTAACCTCCCTCGGTGCTGCCTTGGTGGGGTTCTTCGACTCGATCATGGTAGGCCACTATGGCACCGCCGACCTCGCAGCCGTCAGCTTCTCCAACGCCATCTTCTTCACCGTTATGGTCTTTGCTATGGGGGCGATGATGGGACTCACACCTCTTGTGGGACACGAAGTGGGGCGCATTGAGAAAGTATTAGCCAATGCCAACGCCAATGCCAATGCCAACGCCCAAGAATACATTGCGCAGAAGCAGCAACGCATCGCCGCGCTTTTCGCCAACGGTGCCGTCTTCATGGTGCTACTCTCCGTCCTGTCCCTTGTGCTGCTTGTGCCGTGCATCCCTTATCTGGATGCCTTCGGCCAAGAACCCGAGGTAGTCGCATGCGCGCGCCCGTACTATATACTAATCGTGCTCTCCATCATACCGTTCATGCTCTTTTGCCTCTTCAAACAGTTCCTTGAAGGCTTAGGCAACACGGCGGTGGCGATGGTCATCACGCTGGGTTGTAACCTACTTAATATAGGCCTTAACTGGGTCTTTATCTTCGGTCATTGGGGGGTTCCGGCGATGGGCGCTGCCGGTGCCGGACTGGCTACCCTCATCGCACGAATCCTCATGCCTGTCTGTTTTCTGATAGCCATGCTCTATCGCGACGAGTGGCGACACTTACTCCGTCTTATCCGCCGATGGATGATCAGCCGACGCGAGATAGAAAACCTCCTTTATATAGGCACACCGATTGGACTGCAGACCTTCGTCGAGGCCTTCCTCTTCACCGCTTCGTTCATCATCATCGGTTGGATTAGCAAGGAAGCTCTCGCCGCCCATCATATAGCCAACCAGATGGCGGATATGACTTTTATGATTGCCCAAGGCATCGGTGCCGCCACCACTATCCGCGTCTCCCATCAGTTAGGCAAAGGAGACCTGCATGCCGTGCGGATGGCGAGCCGCGCTTCTATCCATCTGTGCCTGCTGATGAACACTATCGGTGCCGCTATCATGATCGGTTTTCGACATCAGATACCGTTTATCTTTACCGAAGACCTCCAAGTGGTACCCATAGCTTCGACGCTGCTTCTCTTCGGGGGACTGTTCCAGTATGCGGACGGGATGCAATGTATCGGTGCCTCTATGCTTAGGGGTATTCAAGATGTCCGTGTGCCTATGCGCATTGCCGTCTTCTCGTATATAGGCATCGCCCTGCCCTTAGGCATCTACCTCACCTTCTATGCCCCCCACCCTTCAATTTTTAATTGTCAATTATCAACTTCCTCCGGTTACGGCGCAGCAGGTATGTGGGCAGCGTTCGTCATCGCACTCGCCATACCTGCCGTGCTCTTTCATATCCGCTTCCACCGACAGATGAAACGCCTCGAAGAATCTCACTCCGCGCCTATCTGATCGCCTGTCGGCGGTTCGTGAGCAGGGATAGGCATCGGTGGACGACGATAATACGCGTCGTTCCAAAACGTGATCTCTCCGCCGAAACGGCTCGCCATTGTTAGCAGCAAAGGAATATTATCGCAGGTGGCATACACCTCCCAGTGCACTTTCAGACGCCCCGTGGAAATCTCTTCCCATTCGCGTTTCAGGAATCGCGTCCACGGACGGAAATGGTAATAGGGTTCGAACCATTGGATCATGTACTCTGTCGGTGCTGCCTCGACCGGAAAAACAATGCGACACACGGTCACAGCGTCCGCATCGCGGATCACTTTGAGCCATCCGCTGCTCCAACCAACGCCGGCTGCGCGTTTCAGACATTCGGCATCCCAGACGTCTTTGTTCGCCTCATACCGCTGCATGCACTCCTGTGCCCATTGCATGTATTCGTCACTGATTTGCATAGATAGTGTGGATTAAAGGGTTTCACCTGCAAAAGTACAAAAAATAATGCACATGTGCAAATTTATTTGTGCGTTTTTGTTATTTAAGAGGAATTTATCACTTTTTTTTGCACATGTCAAAAATTATTAGTAATTTTGCAGCGAAAAACAAAAAGTACGATGAAAGATTACACACCAAAAGAGTCACCACTCACGCCCAACACAGCCAGTGCCGCTCAAGGGCAACAAGACTTTTTTACAGCCGAGGAAGCTATCTTATTCATGGAATCTCGCATTCGTTCGTCTTTTAGGCAATAATCATTTCATCGGTCATTTATTGGACATCAATATTGAGAATCAATGATACGCATTTTGTATAACATAATATCCGATTTTACCCCCCCCCATGTTGTATATGGTGGCATAGAAACGAGATGTTATGGTTGTACCGAATAGGCGGTGCTCACTGATTGTGGGCATCGCTTTATTGTGTTATGTAACAAACTACAAACGATAGTTTAAATTAACCAATCTTTTTTAACTTAAAATTTTAATTGTATGAAAAAACTTTTTCTACTCTTAGCAGCCGTGTTCACGATGAGCCAATTTGTAGCTGCTGATTCGTACACGTTTACCAGCGGCACTACTATCAAAATTGACTTCCGCGATGTATCCGGTGGCGCTAATTTTACGTATGCCAACTATGCTAGTGCAGGAGACTATGATGCCAGTGTCGGAGGAACTGTGAAAGAAATTACCTTCTCCACTGACGTAGAATGGACTGTGGGAGCTACATTCATCAAAACGGCAACTGGTGGCTGGGCTGAAATTCCTTTTGTGGCACCTGCTGATGGCCAACTCGTTGCAGAAGTATCGTGTAATGGTAAAAGCTTTACTTGGAAAGATGCTTTAAGTGAAGAATACACCTTTACTTCCGGTACAACGATCTATTATGACCTGACGGGTTATACCGGTGGCGGCTTTAATGATTTCAATAACGGCTGGCATGCAGATGTATCGAATATCATTCCTATTACCCTAACATCCGATTGGACCATTAGAGAGGCATCGCCAATCATCAAATCGAACGCAACCGGATGGGATTTCTATGGCGCTGGATCACTACCTACAGATGGTCAAAATATGATTATCAGTACAGATGGTGCTACCATCACTTGGGGCACTTACACCGTTCCTGCGGTTGATTTCGTTGGCGTAGGAACTAACATCGGTTTGAATCAAGACATTCAACTCAATGCTACTTCGAACAACATCAACGGAAACGGCGTAGCGGCTACTTCCTATAAATTCTATATCAAGCAAGGAGAAGGAGAGTATAGCGAAATAACTGCTGGACACTATCAGTTCGCAGCAGCCGGCTCCTATACAGCTAAGGTTGAAGCATTGAATAGCAGTGAAGTTGTAAAAGCCGAGAAAGAGCAAGAAATCACAGTAGTAGATGGTACTATCATCTATTTCGTTAACTCGAAAGGATGGGCACAAGCCAATGCACACTTGTATGTTGATGGAGGTATCAGTACCACATGGCCGGGCGAAACGATGTCACTCACTACCGCTACCACCACCCGCAATTCGTATCCGGTTTATTCCGCTGTTTACACCGCTGCATATGAGACCGTTATCTTCAATGGAACTACCGAGTTAAGCGCTGTTGCTTTGGATGCTGATAAACGCTATTACTACGAAGGTGACTGGTTTGCAACCTTAGCAGAGTGCGATGTGCCGCAACTAAATACGACTTTCTACCTCGCTGGTGACTTTAATGAGTGGAGCACGACCGCTAACCGCTTCGTCAAAGCAACGGAGGATGCTACCGAAGCTTCCACCACCGTTTCTATCACCACTGCCGGTGACCGCCAGTTCAAAGTGGTTGATAATGGTGAATGGCGTGGTGCTGAAGATGATGTAACACTGACCAAGGATGCTAAAACCGTTACTATCCTTTCGGCTGCTGCGGGCAATAACATCACCATCACTCCGTATGCCGGTGGCGATTATATCTTCACGCTCAATCTGGATACCCGTGTTCTGACAGTCACCTATCCGGAAGGATCCCCGCTGGTTCCAACCGCTATCGATGAGATCAATGCAAATAGCAAGTCCCTTAAATTCTTCAAGGATGGTCAACTGCTGATCAAACGGGATGGAAAAGTAGTTAATGTATTAGGGCAAACTATTCGTTAACTGGGGCACCTAAATCTCAACGATTTAGGCTAATAAAATAAGTTAAATTCGGAGCAGCTTCGCAGAGATGCGAGGTTGCTTTTTTTTGTCTATATAGTGGACGGTCTTCTGTGGCATGTCGCCGCAGGTCTATTCCCCGTCCCTTTAGACAAATGAAAATACGAATACTTGCTCGAACTACAAGCTTCGGGCGCGCTCAAAACGCTTATCAACGAATTCGGATTAGCTCCACATTTCATTTCTTGGATGGAAATTTATAAGTACCATCTGGAGCATCCCAAACTCAGTCAGTTCCTCGTTTCTAAAAACTTTGGCATCTCAAAAGCCAAGGTTTGGGACGTCTATCAGTTTATGGATCAGACACTTCCGCCACAAACGCATTTTTCGACCGCCCATTAGCGGTCACTCAGGTCAACAAAAAACTGTACCTTTGCAGCGGATTTCCAAAACAACCCGGCGCCGGGTTATTGTTTAACCCGCTAGTAAGCTAGTCTACTAGTAAGCTAGTCTACTAGTAAAAAACATTATTACGCATTATGATTATCAAACAAATTCCACCCGCGCTGATCGGCGGCAAAACTTATTTCGCAGACGAAGAAGGTAACATCATCAACGCCAAAGGACGCACACTCAAAGTTAAATTCAGTCCATCTAACCGAGATTGTAAGAAAAAAGGAGGTAGTTGTTACCCTCATGTTAGCCTCGACAAAGAGCGCCGCATCCACTCACTCGTCTGTGCCACTTTTTGGGGCAAACCCCAACCCGACCA
>JAFSWF010000010.1 GCA_017444615.1 Paludibacteraceae bacterium
CCTGCGGTCACCACAAAAGGATGCGCTGCATCCTTCGCCACGTCAAAGAATGCTTCGCCATCTACTTGTACACGCCGAATACCATCGGTCATCGCTGTAGCATACCGAACGGTAGTCTGCGCATTGAGCGTAACCGCTGTTCCATCCGGAAGGATTACATGGCTATGCTCGCCCAAATGTGTACATACAATGATATCCGCATTAGGTGTCACAGCCGGCATAGCAGGGAGGGTGCGTTGCCATAGTAGCACACCACACAGGGCACTAAGGATAATGATCACTACGCCGCATGCAGCGAGCCAGAGACGAAGGGGGTTGCGGAGGGGGATGGTTTTTTTCTGCTCCGCCAGGATATTACGCAGAATGCGTTCCTGAACAGGCTGAGGCATCATAGAGTCCGAAAACTCCATATCTGCGCGCAGCCAATGGCCTATCTGCTCATCCCTCTGCAATTGCGCGAGCAGTTCCAATCGCTCTTGGTCCGAGGCCTCTCCGCGCAAGTATTTTTGCATTAAATCTATCATATATCGGGTTATGGGTTATGGGTGATTAGTCATTTAATCGGTTTCTAAGTTCGCGTAATGCAAGGGTGATATGCACTTCCACGGTTTTCTCACTGATATGCAACTCTTGCGCGATCTCACGGTTGGATTTATGTTCGTATCGGCTCATAACGAACACTCTTCGCCGCACAGGCGGCATACTCTCCACAATCTCACGCAGATAGGACTCCAACGATGCGGCATCATGCTTCTCTTCGCTTTCCCCACTGGCTTCATCTCCGTGACGCAAGATATATTCCTGGTAGATATGCTGAATCGTCTCGTGCTCGCAATAATTGAGGAATGTATTTTTGGCGGAAGAGAAGAGGTATTGAAGCACCACTTCGCGGTCTTTGAGTTCATCCCAATGCTCCCAAAGCCGCATGAAGGTACTTTGCAGAATCTCTTCTGCAAGGTATGCATCTCCATTGGATAAACGGATGGCAAATCCGTAAATCTTACGCGCGTACCTATTATAAATATCCTCAAACTCGCGTTCTTTGCAGAGTGCAGGATCCGATTTGCTACCAAATAGTTTCATAAGCGCTTCTACAAGTAAGACAGTTCAAAAGAGGTTATCCCCTAATCAAAATGTTATTTTTTTTCATTTTTTTATTCATTACGGGCATAAACGAAGCGGCTCTGCCGGAAGCAGAGCCTATATATGATGATAGGTAATAGGATTGAATTTACATACCTCTCTGTTGTTAACGGGGGGGGTATTTTGCAGATTATCAGCTAGTTGTAAATATCCATTTGGGATCATTGGACGTTTCATACCTTTTGCTTAAACGAATTTCCATTACAAAGATACAACATTTTTTGGGCATATGTGCAAGGATTTTGTGTGTTTATGTATTTTTTTGTTTTTTTATGGTCATTTTCTCTTTTTATTTGCGTATGTCGATTTTTTTTTGTAATTTTGCACGCAAAATGTTACTATCATGAAAAAAATCACCTTATTTATTCTATCGCTACTATGTATTAGCGCGTACGCACAAGAGTCCGTAACCCCTACCCGTTATGTAGGCGGAGACATCTCTATGTTACCCCAGTATGAAAAATATAACTATAGTTATCGGGACGCCTACAACAACAAGATTAGCAACATGATCAATTGGTTCATCAATGACTGCGGTTGGAACACCTTCCGTGTGCGTATATTCGTTCATCCTACTCAGAAAGCGAAAGGGACAACCGATTTGGCAGTATGCCAAGATTTGGCCTACGTAACCGCTTTAGGTAAGCGCATCAAAGAAGCCGGTGCTTATTTTATGCTGGATTTTCATTATTCCGACGAATGGGTAGATGCGGGTCATATCCAAGCGCCCGTAGCTTGGCAAGGAGCGTCAGATGAAGTGATGGCGGATAGCGTAGCGGCGCACACCCGCGAAGTGCTGACGGCATTAAAAGAGGCCGGTGCTGCGCCTGATTTAGTGCAGGTAGGAAACGAAATTATGTACGGTCTTTGCGGCATACAAGTGCACCCATACAATAACGCATCCGATAACTGGGAGGGGTATCTTGGTTTGCTCAAAGCGGGTTGTAACACGGTTCGCGATGTGCTTCCGGAGGCGAAGATCATCATCCACTCTGACCGCCCGACCAACAGGAGTTATGATTATTACTACTACGATAAGTTGCGCGATAATGGGGTGGATTACGACATTATCGGCCTCAGTTACTATCCTTTCTGGCACGCAGGCATGACGCCTACCGATTCCACTACCGCCGAACAAGCACTCAAACCGCTGGTGAGTGCTGTCAATTATCTGAAACAGATGTTCTCGGAGAAAGAGGTACAGATTGTAGAGACGGCGTATAATTTCCAATATTGGCCGACGGAAGGTGTTAACTACGACACGCGGGCCTTATGGGCATGCTCCAAGAAAGGTCAATACCAATTCGTCAAAGACCTGGTGGATGCAATGTTGCCGCTGGAGAATCTGACGGGTATTAACTACTGGTTCCCTGAAGAGGCAGGAAATGGCGATAAGGGTTCGGTAATGGGCGGATGGCTCAATCGAGGTTTCTGGAATCCGAACCAAACTTCCTCCTCGCACTATATCAACCGCACAGGCGCACCGGCTACAGATCAAGATCCTGCCGAAGTGTGTGCTCCGTATTACTTAGGTAAGTTCCGTGGCGAAGATCCGCAGGGGATTGAGAGCATTCAGCCGTCAGCCGTCAGAAGTCAGAAGGTTATGCGGGATGGACAACTATATCTGATGTACAAAGGGACGATGTACGATGTACAAGGGAGGAGAATTGGTGATTGGTAATTCTTAGCCCTGAAGGGCACGATTATTTGACAAAGTCAAATCTTGATAATTGGTAATTGAGAATTAATCGTCATTGATAGAAGGTGCGATGGATTGGGTTCGCCACGAAGTGAACCGCAATCGGATAGGCAACAGGCAACGCAGGATGCGTTGCTTTGTTGTAGGTGCGGGGTCAGGAACAATGGCAGCATCCACCAATTCGAAGGTCTTCGCATCCACCGCATAATAGCGTGTGTCAGTAGCCGTATAGAGGGTAATGGTCCAATGGAAAAGATCTCCGACAATGGCTATTTGCATCTGCTGAGGATCATAAAGGAGGCTTTGGCGTTGGCTTTGGCTTTGGCCAATTTTGCCTATTTCTGCCAATTCGCCGTTGGCACGCACTGCCCAGAGACGATGGTCGTCGGTTACAACAAGACCGATAAGGGCACGGTTGGCAGGCTCTATCACGAACAAGTTCGTGAATTGGCGTTGGCTTTGTCCATTATCAATTTCCATTACCCACGGCATGCCTTTGACCATTTTGAGTTGGAAGAGGCGGTTATGGGCATCCGTCAGCAGGAACCCGTTATCATAATCCTTGCGAGTGGAACCATTGCCCCAGATGAGTTGCACAGGAAAAGTAAAACCCTGTTTGGTCAGTTCGCGGGAGAAAGAGCGCGACTTGGCTCTGTTGACGGTATTCGTTTCTGCATCAATGAACTCCAAGCCTTCGTTGGTCAAACGGAAGACATCATTGGGCAACTGCAAGTCCACGCGGCCAGAAGCCGATTCTAACATCAGATAGAGCCCAACAGGCGGACGATTGAGTTGTTTAGGCGAGGTCTTGAAATGAAAGGCGTTCTGTTGAATCAGTTTCGGCGTCAGCGCCACGCCGTACAACGAATCGGGCAAGCGTCCTTCCGCTACCAATTGACGGAAAGAGAAAAGCGGCAAGAGACTATCCGCCTCGGCTTTGGTGAACTCTTGTCCCCGAAAATCGACATAACGTACTTGTTTATTTTGCGTCTCAAACCGAATGAACGTACTATCCAAACAGGAATACACCACAAACGGCATTCGATCCGTACGAGGCGAGACCAACTCCACCAACGCCGGTACCAGCCAAGCAATCACAATGATTGCCAAGGCGATGATTATGTATTTGATATTGGTGATTGGTGATTGGTGATAGGTGATAGGTTTCATTGTTTGCCGAGTTTGAAGCGATAAATACTATAGAATGGTAACACGCCCGTGGCGAGCAGCAGGAGTACCAACCAAGGGAACATAGGGATATAACAAGCCGGTTGTGCGGTGAGGAAACAGAGGGCGACCAGCGGCAGTCCGATGAGCAGATTGACGCACCGCATCTTCCATTGCGGTTCGAGAATACACCAAGAGAGGACGGTGTACACCAGCAGTCCGCCGAAGAACCACGGCAGGCAAGTGAGGAACGTGCGCAGCACCAGTTCGCGGGGCATCCACGCTTGTTCAACGATCGCCAAGACTGCCGCATCGAGTGCAAAGAGCAGACAGAGTCCCACCAGACTGCAGAGCAGCATGGTACCAATAGAACGCGTATAATCAATCGGTAGATGGAGCGTGAGCCGAATGCGTTTCACTTGCATCTCCGGCAACCACTGACAGAGCGCCAAGGCGGCACCGGTGAGCAACGGGATATACATCAGCGTATTAACCATCAACACATCGCGACCGATCATCGTTGCCCAAGTCTCCATCACACCGGATGTGAGAAGCGTGCTGCGGATAGACAGCAAGATATAAGCGAGCACACCGCCATGGATGACGAGCGCTAAACACCAGAAGAGGCGAAGTTTGAGCCACTCTTTATAGAAGATAGATTTCAGCATTCAGATTTCAGTATTCAGATTAATATTTTCCTGTTAAATCAATAAAAGTGTCTTCGAGGGTTTTGTCGGGGGTGATAAGTTCGGAGACAGGGCACTGCTTAAGGATGCGGCCGTAATCCATAATAATACAATCATCCACGAGTCGCTCGAGGTCTTGGATAATATGCGAAGTGAGGAAGACCGTTTTCTCTCCTTTCTTACAAAAATCGCGAAGGTACTCCACGAACAGGCGTCGATAGCCCGGGTCGAGACCTAAGGAGAAATCATCGAGGATAAGTAGTTCGGGGTCCTGCGCCATCAAGAGGCCTAATGCCACTTGGGAGCGTTGCCCATTTGACATCTGGCTGAGGTGCTGATAATCCTGCACTTTCAGCAACCGCATTAACTCATAATACGCCTCTTTGTTCCATCGCGGAAAGAAAGGGGCATAGAACCGCTCTATCTGGGCGATGGTCATGAAGGGGTACTGTACATGTCCTTCTAATAATAATCCGATGCGTGCCCGTTCACGCGCAGGCATGGTGCGGGTATCATACCCTAACAGCCGACACGAACCGGCATAAGGTTGAATAAAACCCGAGAGGATATTGATGGTTGTGGTCTTGCCGGTGCCATTCTTGCCCAGCAGACCTAAGATACGCCCACGCGGTACCGAGAAAGACAGGTCCTCATAGATAAGACGCTTACCATAGTAATGCGTTACGTGATCAAATGATATCACAATTTCATTATTTATCATATTACCATTTACCATTTGGTCATTTACCATTTACCATTTGGTCATTTTTTTGTAAATCGGGTGCAAAAGTACAAAAAAAAATGCATATAAACAAGCAAAAAAGTAAAAATCCCCCTAAATAGGGGTTGCATATATGCAAAAAAAGCAGTATCTTTGCAGCGTGAAACGATTTTTAGGGTTGATCATATGCTTCTGCTGCCCGTTGGCGGCAGTTCGGTTGTGCGCTGCGCGACCGGATTCTTTGCGGTTGGACAGTGTGCAAATGGCGTTGCTGGACAGTTTGGAACGGTTGTTTACGATTGAGGAGATTGTGGTGACGGCAGAAGAACAGACGGGCAAGAGTAGTGCGAGTGTGATTAACAAAGAAGCGATGGAACACTTACAGCCCTCTTCGTTCACCGATATCTTACAGACCTTACCGGGAGGTACGACCAAAGACCCTAACCTTACGCAGACGAACACGATTCGTTTGCGCGAAGCCACGAACGGTTCGAGTAGTGGCGATTACGACGCCTCGTCTTTAGGCACGAGTTTTGTGATAGACGGTGCGCCGGTGAGTACGGATGCCAACATGCAGTATGTGCAATCCGATGCAAGCGGTTCGGATGCCAAGCGTAACAGCGTAGGTGCCGGTGTGGATATGCGTACCATCGCCACCGATGATATTGAGAAAGTGGAGATTATCCGTGGCATCGCAGGGGCAGAGTACGGCGATGTAACTTCGGGCGTAGTGAAGATTGAGCGAACGAGCAAACCCACGCCTTGGCGCGCACGATTCAAAGCGGACGGGTTCAGTAAGTTACTCTTCTTCGGTAAAGGTATCGGTTGGAACAACGAGCAAACGGTACTCAATTTCGGCATCGATTATCTGAACGCCAAAGCAGACCCTACCAACACGTTGGAGAACTACCAGCGTATCACGGCTTCGGTTCGATTGCAGCAGAAATGGCAAGCAGCGAGTTACCGCATCCAATGGCAAAGCAGTCTCGATTATACGGGTAGTATAGATAACGACAAAGTGGACCCCGATATCCATTATAACCGCGAGGACAGTTATCGGAGTGTGTATCATAAGTTAGGCTGGAATAACACGCTGCGGTTACGCGAAGAGGGTGTCGAATGGTGGCGGTTCAGTGTGCAAGCGAACGTGTCGAGTGAGTTGGACAGGATTGAGCAGACGCGATTTGTGCAATTGACGACCCCTAAGAACCCTGCCATCGACAATATGACCGAAGGCGAAGCGACCGTAGGATTGCTGCCGTATAAATACACCGCGCAGCACACAGTAGAAGGCGCACCGCTGAATGTGTTTATACGACCGAAGGCAGAGTTTTATTTTGATACTTGGCGATTGACGCACAAGGCCAATATCGGTATCGAATGGCGGTATGCGAAGAATTTCGGTCGGGGTCAGGTGTATGACTTAAGTCGTCCACTCAATTACAGTTCGCAACTTAGGCCGCGGGCGTACTACGACATACCGGCCACCAACCAATTGGCGTGGTATATCCAAGACGATATTGAGTTTCCTATTCATGAGCATTTGAGTTTGGATATCAATATCGGTCTTAGGGGCAGTTCGTTATTGGGTTTAGGCAACGCGTACGCGATTAGTGGCAAGTGTTATTTGGACCCGCGTGCGAACATAGGGCTGAATTTTCCGATATCGAAAGGTAAGTTCTACGTAGCCGCAGCGGTAGGTCAACACACGAAGATGCCTACTCTCTTGCAGTTAAGTCCTAACCTGCTGTATATGGACTTGCAAGCACCCGATGTGCCTATTGCCCCCACTGATGAGACCATGCGTATCTACACGCATATCGTCAACCCGACTAACTATAACCTATTGCCGGCGCGGAACCTCAAATGGGAAGTGCGTGCCGGATTGGATATTGATAAGCATAAGCTGAGTATCACCTATTTTGAGGAAGATATGCGGGATGCATTCCGCAGTCTGCTACAAGTGGAGCCCTTCGAATACACGATTAACAACAACTCGTACAAACGCCTCTTGCCATACGGCGCAACGAGTAACGGTAGCCGCATCTACAAGCAGGGCGTGGAATGGCAATACCAGAGTCCGCGTATCAAAGCTATCTGCACACGGTTCACCCTCAACGGTGCCTGGTTGCGCACCTTATACAGCAACAGCGAACGGATGTTCTCCACCGAGAAGAGTCCCGGCATTGTGGATGGGGTGAATGTGCAGGATCATTATATCGGTTTGTACGACTGGACGGAAGGGTATATCCGCGAGAGTCTGAACAGTAATCTGGTAGCGGATGTGTATATTCAGAAGATAGGTTTGGTAGTGAGTGCCACCTTAGAGACCACTGTCTATACGGCATCGAAGACCCTTGAGAAGAACGGTCGACCGGTTTCGTATATCTCATCGGAGGACGGCTTACTGCACCCTTATACGGACGTTGAGGCGCAAGATGGTATCTTGAAGACCTTAATCTTTGATTATAACACCGGCACTTTCGTACGAAGGGTTGTGCCGTTTGAGGGGTATCTGAATCTGCGGGTGCAGAAGAGTATCACACGTTTTGCGAATATAGCATTGTATGTGAACCGACTATTGGATATCTTGCCGGATTATACGGTCAGCAGTCCCGAAGGCGGACAGGTGGTTATTCACCGCACCGCCAGTCCGTATTTCGGGATGGAAGTGAACTTAACTATTTAATTGATAATTGATAATTGACAATTGATAATTGCGAATGAAACGAATATTCCTTTTTATAGTATCCCTGCTGCCGCTGCTGTTTGTTGGCTGCGAGCCGAATGCAGTAGAGCTGACCGCACAGTTGACCATTGTGTTGCATAGCGACGGGATTGATAGCGTGAGCGAGATTAGCGTCACGGCGCATGACATTAACATGAACCATGATTATATCTCTGACACGCTGAGTTTTCGTCTGCCACAGGGTTATTACAACCTGTCGGTTTCTGCCACGGGAGACGGTCAACCTATCCGCGCCTATAAACGCGGCGTGGTGATCAACCAAGATTGCGTGATTGAGTTGAATGCCGAATACGTGCCAACAGGCGATGCGAATTTTGTGTTAGCAGAGATTTTCTTCACTGGAACGGAGACGCCTGAAGGGAAACGCTATTTAGGCGATAGGTATTTTGTGGTATTCAATAATTCGTCGGATACCTTGGCAGCGGATGGGTTGATACTGATTGAGTCTGATTTGAACTCTGTGCAGAAATACAATCTGGATAATGATTTCAGGGACCAGACCTGCGCGGTGGATGCTATGTATCGTATTCCCGGAGACGGTAACACGTATCGCGTAGCGCCCGGACAGGCGTTGCTGATTGCCGATAATGCCATGGACCATACGGCAGCGAACAGTATGTCGTTTGATTTGAGTACTGCGGATTTTGAGTGGTATGATGTCTCGTCGAGCGCCGGTGTAACGGATGTAGATAATCCGGATGTGCCGAATTTGGATAAGTTATACTGCTACACCTATACTATTTGGGTGCCGCATAACCAAGGACATAAATCGTTTGGTTTGGCACGTTTTCCGGAAGGTATGACGGCTGAGCAGTATTTTGCAACGGAGGAGTATTACGTCAAATACAACTACGAGATTGCGACCGCGGCAGGTACTTTCTCGCAGTCTAAGACCAGTTATATGATTCCCAATGAATGGATAGTGGATGCGGTTAACTTGGCTCCGTCTCAAACCTTTGAGTGGTTGCCCTTCAGCGAGAAGTTAGATGCCGGTTATTCGTATGTAGCGCCTACCGGTAGCGATAAATCGCGTTTCGGCAAAGCCGTTCGGAGGAAGACCAGAGGGGTGATCAACGGTCGTCGTTTCCTGCAAGATACCAATAACTCAACCGATGATTTTGAGACGGCAGTGGACGCTGATCCGACGTTCTTTAGGAATTAAGAATTACGAATTAAAAATTACGAATTACGAATTTAGCAACTATTCTCATAGTATTGACGTCTTTAGTGACGGACACTGCGCGGACGGATGTGACGCTTAACGGTCATTTCGGTCAAGGTACGCAGGTGTTAGAGGGCACTCAGCAAGGGGGCTTTGCGGTGCGCGCTCGCTCGGTGTATGATATCAACGAGACGAATCGCGTGTTTGGTGAGGCTTCGTATCAGTGGCAAGATAACAAGCAGACGCGTTGGGTGGACAATGCCGATTATCGGTTGACGGCGCCTTACTGGACAGTGGATACGATAGGCGGTGATATGCGGCGAGAGGTGTATTCGTTCTATGGCGGTTACCGTATGCTAAAGAATGCTATCTTATGGCACGCAGCGCTGCAGTTCAGAGCCGAACAGAGTTATCGTATGCGTGATCCGCGCGCGAAGAATAAGGTAGCGGATTTGCGGGTCGAAGCGAGTATCGGTTATCAGTGGGGACAGTATGCGTTGAGTATGCTGGCGTACGGAGGACGGTATAAGCAGAACAATGAGATTCGTTTCTATTCGGAGTTAGGCGAGACCACTATATATCATATGGCAAATGATACAGAACCCTATGCACGGTTCTCGAGCAATAACAAAGTGAGTTATTACAGCGGTTACCGCGCCGGAGTAGGACTGCAACTGCTGCCTACAATCGGATGGATGGGCGGTGTGCGGTATGACTGGTTGCGGTTCACCAAAGAGCTGACGCTGAATACGCAGGTACCTATTGTGCGGATGAACACCCATACGGTGTCGGCGCAGGTTGGGTATATAGGGCCTTGCTGGCGTGTGACGGGTTCAGCCGCCATAGAGATGAAACGCGGCGAGCAATATATCTACGGCGATAATGCGGATAATTACTACCAGTTGTTGTTTATCTCGCCTAATTATC
>JAFSWF010000011.1 GCA_017444615.1 Paludibacteraceae bacterium
GACATGTGTGTTTAAATTGTTGTATATGTGTTATTTATGTGTATGCAATAATAGGTATGGTCTAGGATGCATAGAACAAGCCCTGCTTCCGCCTCTGATTTGGACCCTTTTGGGGCTCGAAAATATGAGAACGGGGATTTTTAATTCGGGTGCAAAGATACGAAAATTTTTGGGAATATGCAAATTTTGAGACACAAAAAGTTAAGTTTTTTGACGAAAATTGCGCATTTTCTTGCACATGTCAAAAAAAAGCAGTACCTTTGCAGTCGCAAAGGTTTGAAGATGGCCGTTAAGAAAAATAGGATGGATAAAAAACTATCGCTCTCGAAGCAGTTGTACGATAGCGGGTACTTGTGGTCTTATAGGACTGCGGGTGATCAGGCTGTGCTGCCTGACGAAGAGTTGATCGTGAACGGCCTGTCACATCTGGAGTTCGAAGACATGCCTAAGCTTTTTGAGGTCTTCTCGTATCGGCAAATCAAGCAGGTGTGGCAGCAGCGTATGTTGCCATACCCCGATTATTACGGGACGCTGAACATGCTTCTAGCTGCGCTCTTCTTTCATATCAAATCACCTAAGAAATATATCCGTAAGTATGTGGCGTAACGGACTTCGTGATAATACCTTGGAGGTCTTCGATAGAGTATCCCAATTGGATTGCATCAAGGACTTGTACCTATGCGGCGGTACGGGTATTTCGTTGCTCTTGCAACACCGCCAAAGCGAAGACTTGGATTTCGAGTTACTGAACTACCGAGGCGATATCAAGCATCTAGACCTCTCGCAAATCCACAATGAGTTGGTCTCGGTTTTCCCTGATTGCAAGCGCGAGATATTAGGTCCTCAACATATACAGTATTATGTTGGCAACCATGTGAAGCTGTCGTTCTTTGCGCCTCAGAATCGTGTACCGGCCTTGCATACCGGTTTTACGTATAACAACCTCAGGACGGTTGACGCGCAGGACGCGCTGGGTATGAAACTATTCACGATCACAGTTAGGAGTCTGTATCGCGATTACTACGATATCTACTCGCTGCTGCATGCGGGCTACTTGTTTGAGGAAGGCTTGGATTATGCCTTGAAGTTCACCCGACATCAAGTTCATTCGAAAGCAGTTTTATCGGCCTTGATCACTCCAACACTGTATCCCAAGCCGCAGAACTTTGACCTTATGCAACCGAAATATAAGGTCTCGCCTGAAGAGATGGCCAACTATTTTATGGAGGTAATCGCTTCGCGAAAAAAGTAAATATAGCAAAATATGAATAACAATCGCTTCGCCGCGAGTGCAAAAATTTAATACAAAATTAACTAAATATGAGTTCTAAATCAAACAACGACTTATTGGCTCTTGCCATTATCGTAGGAATAGTTTCTATGATAGTTGGCGTTATTATTGCTGTAAACAGCGAATCTATAGGATATTTCTTCGCTGCGGTATGTTTTGGTTTAGGTGTGTTAGCTTTAGGAGCAGCGACGGGCATTGTATCAAAATTAAATACATTACATTCGGCAGGCGCAATTATATGTATTATTTTAGCAATATTGGTTTTTGGATTTAAGTCTTGTTCGGACGGTATAGATAAGACTCTAGATAAGACTCCGCGACGACGTCATTATCATTATTATAATGGAAGTCATAGTGAAAACACATCTTCACATGGCTATACAATTCAATACTTAGAAATGAAGGAAGGAGCCTAGTTATGAAAAAACAAGGGTTTAGAGAAGAGTATACCGTACATGTTTTGGTGATTGTTTTGAGTGTCTTACTCATTATTCCTATCATTTATTGCTTCTTAAAAGAATGGACGGGGACGGCTTTTACTATGACCGTCTTGACTGTTATTAGTCTTGGGCTTGGAATTAAAGGATTACAAGAGGAAATTAAAGTTTGCCGAAAAGCAGATGAAGAGCAAGCGGCCAATGAGCAAAGACAAAAAGAAGCAGAAGAGGAGGCGCGTCGTTTAGAAAGTCTGAAAGATTATGCTCTTGTGGATGAGATTTGTACAGCATTGAGGAATCGCTCTTCGTTAGATAATGCCAAGAAGATTCTTGCAGAAAAGTCATCCGAAGCTCGCAAGTTGACACTAGATGCCGCTTTTAATCGACTTCTTAATGATTTTCTTGAAGATAAGTTTGTGGATGACGATGAAGAGACAATACTTCAACAGTTTATTTCACAATTCAAATACACAGGGAAACTCATTACAAGCAATAAGCAATATTCGGTTTTTACCAAGATTTGTCAATTAAAACACTTCTTAAAAGGAGAACCGTTAATAAAAAGTTCATCCATAGGCGAAATGGTTAATCTTCAAAGAGGAGAACAAATCATCTATGAAGAGTTTATGGTGGATTATTACGAAGATCTCAAAGGTAATCGTATGGGAAGCGCTGCCTACTTAATATCTCATCCTTATGAGCAAGGACAATATTATGAACTTGAGGGTTTTGAAAATGCAAGTATAAACTCGATAGGCCTTAAAGAGCGACAATTAGGTGGACGACTAGTCTTTACGGATAAGAATATATATTTCGTTTCTTCTGAGAAGACCATCAAAATCCCGTACAACAAAGTGCTTACCTATACTCCGTATAAAAATGCACTATGTCTTCAAAAGGATGGTGTATCTGCAAAGCCTCAGATATTCACAGGAGTGGACGGATGGCTTATATTCAATATTGTTAAAAATATCAAGATTTAACGACGTGACGGGCGGAGGCAGAGATGTCACCGCCTGTTCTTTTGTGTCCAGAATGAAATTTCTTAGCCACAAGGGTACGAATTATCTCGCACTATCGTGCAAACAACAATCTTTAGCCGTAAAAGCACAAATAATGCGGGCATTTTTGATTTTTTTACGTCTAAATCTTGCATATTTGAATAATTTTTTGTAATTTTGCGGCGGATTTTGTAAATTAACCAAGTTATGGCTTTAAAAGATACTATTCAAGAGTTGATGGGTCAAGTACAGACGCTGTCGGCATCCAACGCAGAAGAGTTGGAGGCTTTGCGTATCAAGTACTTGAGTAAGAAGGGTGAGATCACAGCGCTGTTCAATGAGTTCCGTCTGGTGCCGAATGACCAGAAGCGCGAGTTGGGTCAGCTGCTGAACCAGTTGCGTCAGGAGACAGAGAATCGTATCAACGAGTTACGTGAGCAGTTCGAGGCCAAGCAGGCAGAGTCAGATCGTCTGGACCTGACCCGTACGCCGGACCCGATCGCGCTGGGTACGCGTCATCCGCTGTCGTTGGTACGCGAAGAGATAGAGGATATCTTCTCCCGCATCGGTTTTACGATTGCCCAGGGACCGGAAGTGGAGGACGACAAGCACGTTTACGGTATGCTGAACTTTGCGCCGGAACACCCCGCGCGCGACATGCAGGATACATTCTTTGTAGAGAAAGAGATGGGCGTGCAGAAGCCGACCGATGTGCTGCTCCGCTCGCATACCTCTTCCGTACAGACCCGCGTCATGACGAGCCAGAAGCCGCCGATCCGTGTGTTGTGTCCGGGTAGGGTATACCGCAATGAGGCGATCTCGGCGCGTGCGCACTGTTTCTTCCATCAGGTGGAAGGTCTGTATGTCGATAAGAACGTCAGCTTTGCGGACCTGCGCGAGGCGCTGCTCTATTTCTCGAAGGAGATGTTCGGTGCCGATACCAAGATCCGTCTCCGTCCGAGTTATTTCCCGTTCACGGAGCCAAGTGCCGAGATGGATATATCGTGCAACATCTGCGGCGGTAAGGGTTGCTCGTTCTGTAAGGGGACAGGATGGGTGGAGATCCTCGGCTGCGGTATGGTCGATCCGAACGTGCTGGAAGCTTGCGGCATTGACAGCAAGGTCTATAGCGGCTATGCCTTCGGTATGGGCGTGGAGCGTATCACGAACCTCAAGTATCGCGTGAAAGACCTGCGTCTCTTCTCCGAGAACGATGTCCGCTTCCTCAGACAATTTGAGAGTTGTTAATCAACCTATAATTAATTAACATTATTTATTAACCAAAACGAACGAATTATGAAGAAATTTTTCTCTTTCGTATGCGCTATCGCAATCGCTTTTAGCGCAAGTGCAGCTCCTGCCAAGGTGCTGGGTAAGAGCAAACAGGCAGAGGCTATGGAGGCTGTGAAGACTGTAAAGGCTCATCAGACCCTTCCGGCAACGAGTCTGCAGAAAGCAGAGCGTGCAGCTGTCGCTTTCAAGGCTCCGCAGGCTAAGCTCGACAACTACGCCGTTACCATCACGGACTATGCAGAGAACTTCTACACGACCGACAACGACGTATGGGTAAAGCTGTACGACGCTGACGAGAACACTTACTACTTCGATGTAGTAGTAGCTGAAGGTACCAAAGAGTTGGCTCTCAACCAGACTTACACGCTGGCTGACATGATCCCTAACTATTCGTACATGCGTGGTGCTGACGGCAAGATGCCGTATGCTTCGGCTTCGCTGACCAAGACGGTTTCGATGTACGAGGAGCAGGAGTTGGTTCATTTTGCTGCTGCTTTCACCGACACGCTGGGAAACAACTACACCCTGACCTATGATCAGGCTCCGTTCATCATCACGGGTGACACCATTGACGTTGTTTTCACGACCAATGCTAACAAGCC
>JAFSWF010000012.1 GCA_017444615.1 Paludibacteraceae bacterium
CTTTGGCTTTGGCTTTGGCTTTGGCGTTGGTAAATGGTAAATGGTATGACATTACAATTGAGAAGAAATGATGCGCCGATCCGTATGCGCAATTACGGACGGATTGTGCAAGATATGATTGCGTACGCTTGTACGGTAACGGATAAGACGGAACGCGAGTCGCTGGAGGTGTATATTGCGCAATGTATGAGGCAGCGTAATCTGGTGTGGAACAAAGACCAAGAAGCCGGCATTGCCCGTGTGAAGGAAGACAGCATCCGCCTCTCCAACGGACAACTCCCCTGCAACTCCGCCCTTTTTGAGCAGCTGGTAGCCCAACCGAACCAATTCCCGTCTTACGGCGCAAAGAAAAAGAAAAAGTAGCGTCTTATCGCAACACTATATGGAAACAAATGAATTCAAGGTCTTTGCCGGTTCAAAAGGCGAAGGATTAGCAAAACGTATCTGTGACGAATTAGGCTGTCCGTTAGGTTCCGTGATCGTGGACCGTTTCTCGGATGGTGAGTTCTGTGCTCATTTCGAAGAGACCGTCCGCGGGAAATCGGTTTATTTGGTACAACCTACCTGTCCCAGTAGCGACAACTTGATGGAGTTACTGCTGATGATCGATGCCGCCAAGCGTGCGAGCGCGTACAAGGTAATCGCTGTCATCCCTTACTTCGGATGGGCACGGCAAGATCGCAAAGACAAACCACGCGTCTCTATCGGTGCTAAGTTGGTGGCCAACATGCTCCAGACAGCCGGTGCAGACCGCGTCATCACTGTGGACCTGCATGCGGATCAGATTCAAGGATTCTTTGATATTCCGGTGGACCATATATACGGCGGCAACGTGCTGGCACCTTATGTAGCCAGCCTCAATCTGAAAAAACTGATTGTTGCTTCGCCTGATGTTGGCGGTTCGAAACGCGCCTCTAACTTTGCTAAAAAACTACATATCTTAACCGATCGCGAAGTGCCGATGGTGATCTGTTATAAGAACCGTCCGGACTTCAATAAGGTGTCAGAGATACGTGTGTTGGGCGATATCTACGGCAAGGATGTCGTGCTCTTTGACGACATTGCCGACACAGCCGGTACATTATGCAAAGCCGCCGAGGTAATGCGCGATGGCGGTGCGAAATCTGTTCGCGCTGTAGTAACGCACGGCGTGCTGAGCGGTAATGCGTGTGAGAAAATAGAGAATAGTGCGCTGGAGGAGATCGTTTGCACCGACTCCATCCCCGTGGACCCCAACTGCTGCTCCAAGTTGCATATAGAGTCCCTCGCCGTCTCTATTGCGCATACCATTCGCGCAATACAATGCCATAAATCAGTTAGTGAAACGAATATAAGTTAGTTTAGAGTTTAGAGTTTAGAGAAGAGTGAAGATTTTTAGTAAATACATTGTAATCGGAGCAGGCATATTATGCCTGTTTTGTTCTTGCGGTAAGAAGCCGCAAGTAGAGGCGCGGCCATCGTTCAATGCCGATAGTGCCTATACCTTCATCGAAGCACAGATGGCCTTCGGTCCGCGTGTGCCGAACAGTGCTGCGCATAGTGCCTGCGCCGTATGGCTCATCCAGCAACTCCGTGCCTACGGCGCAGAAGTGGAACTGCAGAAAGGACAAATGCCTGACTACCGCGGTAATATGCAGCAGATTTACAATATCATCGGTCATTTCTACACGCTCGAGACCGCTTCTCGTCCGCGTATTTTGTTAGGCGCGCACTATGACACCCGTCCTTGGTGCGACGAGGAAGAAGATTACGAGTAACGTTACTACAACGTACCGGGCGCTAACGACGGCGCGAGTGGAGTAGGGGTGCTGCTAGAGATAGCCCGTCAGTTGGGACGGCAGATGGAGGATTCTACCTTTAAGACACCGGTGGACATCATCTTCTTTGACTGCGAAGATATGGGAACGCCGCATTTCTATACCGGGGCTGAACGCGAAGACACGTGGTGCCTGGGTTCGCAACTATGGGCTACGTATTATAGTCGTCAGTCGTCAGCTATCAGCTATCAGTATGGTATTGTGCTGGATATGGTAGGCGCACCGGATGCTACTTTCCCGCTGGAGATGTACTCCACCCAATACGCCGGCAATTATCAGCAGCAGATTTGGCGAACGGCGGAGCAGTTGGGTTACGGGGCACTATTCACTAAGATGCAATCGTACCCCATCACCGATGACCATTTCTACGTGAACCGCATCGCCGGTATCCCTTGCGTGGACATCATTCATTATGACATCCGCAATGCCACCGGCTTTGCTTCCTGGTGGCACACTCGTAACGATAACATGGATAATATCGCCAAATCGACCCTACAAGCGGTAGGCGAAGTGGTGATGAGCCAATTGTAAGTACAAAGCGACGATGTACGATGTACGAAGGAAAAGAATGAAGGAATTATTACGAATAGAGAATCTGCACGCCTCCATCGGTGGCAAAGAGATATTAAAAGGCGTTAACCTTACCATTAACGAAGGCGAGGTGCATGCTATCATGGGACCTAACGGCGCCGGCAAATCGACGTTGAGTGCCGTGCTGACAGGTCATCCGGCCTATGAGGTGACGGCAGGCGAGGTGTACTTGCGTGGCGAGAACCTGCTGGCGATGGAACCTGAGGTGCGTGCGCGCGCGGGCGTGTTCCTTAGTTTTCAATATCCCGTAGAGATTCCGGGCGTGAGCATGACTAATTTTATGCGCACCGCTATCAACGAGAAACGGGCGTACGAAGGCAAAGAACCGCTTTCGGCAAAAGAGTTTTTGAGCTTGATGCGCGAGAAACGTAAGATGCTTGAACTGGCTGATAAACTCAATAACCGCTCGGTGAACGAAGGCTTCTCGGGAGGAGAGAAGAAGAAAAACGAGATCTTCCAAATGGCGATGCTCGAACCCTGTCTGGCAATTCTTGATGAGACCGATTCGGGTCTGGATATCGATGCGCTGCGTATTGTGGCAGAAGGGGTTAATAAACTCAAAACGCCCCATAACGCTTCCATCGTTATTACCCACTACCAACGCTTGCTCGATTATATTGTGCCCGATTTTGTGCATGTGCTCGCTGATGGACGCATCATCAAGACCGGCGATAAATCACTTGCCCTCGAACTGGAAGAAAAAGGATATGAAAACCTCTCCCTAACCCTCCCCTCAAGGGAGGGAACTGAGTAAGGTATGGAATCCCTAATAGTACATAGCGGCGAGGTGTTCGAACATGTGTTTGTGAATGAGCCGGTGGACCTGCACATAGTGCAGGAGGAGGGTTCGTTGGTCAGGATCCATGTGCTGAATCTGCCTAAGGACCTTAAGGACCCTAAGGACTTTAAAGACCCTAAGGACATTCATAATACAATCACGGTTGAGCAAGTGGGAACCGGTTGTAGGACGGAGATTTATGGGTTGGCATTTCTTCACGGCGATGAATCGGTAACTACAGAAACGCATGTTCATCATCTGGTTGGCGGCGGTTCATCGGACCAGCTGATTAAGTTTGTGCTTGATGACCATGCGAAAGGGGCTTTTTTAGGCGATTTGAAGATCAATCCGAATGCGCAGCAAGTAGAAGCTCATCAGACGAACCGCAATATTCTCCTTTCGGATGATGCACAGATGCGTACGCGTCCGCAACTGGAGATCTACGCTGACGATGTGCAAGCTACACATGGCGCTTCTACCGGTCAGCTCGACGAATCGGCGCTCTTTTATATGCAGCAACGCGGCATTGGCATACAAAAAGCGCGTCAACTACTGGTTAACGCGTTTATGATGGATGTGATAGAGACGATCTCCGATGAGAATATTAAGACGAACTGTTTAACGTTTATTGAACGCGATTGATGGCATAATCGAGTAAGGCTATCAAGCTGCGTTTCACTTCGCTGTCACGGAAAACCGATAAGGCTTCCGTGGCTTGTTTTTTATAGGCTACCATCTGTTGCACGGCATATTCATCGCCTTGGAACCGCAGCACAAACGACTTGATTTCCTCGAGTACTCGCACCTCTTCTTCTGCCGAAAAACCGTTCGCTACTAACTCCTCACCTTTGAGCATGATGGCTTCAGCTTCGGGTTTGGGTGCGCGCTGAAGGGCAATAATCAGCGGTAGGGTCACTTTGCCGTCCCGCAGGTCGCTCATCGTAGGTTTGCCGATTTCCTCCATGTCGCTATAATCGAAGATATCATCTTTGATTTGGAAGCACAGCCCTAATAACCGTCCATACTCACGCAACGCCGTTCGCTGGCGTTGGGTACAACCGGCAGACTCGGCCCCCGCTTCTGCGCAGGCCTGAAAGAGCTGCGCAGTCTTTTGCGTAATGACCTGCAAGTACCGCTCTTCGTCAATCCACATACTCTGCTGGTAGTGGAGTTGCAGAATCTCTCCGCTGCTAAGGCTTTTGCCTAACTGCGACACAATCTCCAAGATACGAATATTACGCACTTCCGCTACCAGACCAATCACTTTAGCCAGCATAAAATCACCCGTCAGCACCGCAATCTTATTATTCCACTGCGCATGGACGGACGGAATGCCTCGCCGCATATCGGAAGCGTCCACTACATCATCGTGCACCAGACTGGCCGTATGCAGCATCTCCAAGGCGACAGCTGTGCGCAGGGTCTTATCCGTAACGGGATTACAGAGCTGCGCACTCAGTAAGACCAACAACGGACGTAACTGCTTTCCGCTACGCGAACGGATATGACGAAAGACTTCGTTCTGCAACCGATTATCCGTGTGCAGACTCTCGCCCATCAACCGTTCGTAGCGTTTCCACTCCGCCTCAATAGGCCGCCGTATGTCCGAAATAAATGCCATATTCTCAAAAACGGTACAAAGTTACTACAAATTTTTGAATTATGCAAATAAAATTTGCACATGTGAAAAAAAAGTAGTACCTTTGTAGCCGATTTTATTATGCGTAAGTGTGCACTTATCATAGGATTATTGCTTTGCGGCCTTGTTTCAGCTTGGTCACAGGTGTCTAATGCGGGTCGTTCGGTGTTCTCGTTCATGAGTTTGCCGGCGTCATCGCGTCTGAATGCGCTCGGCGGTAGTAACGTCAGTCTGAGCGATGCGGATGTGTCGGCGGCGATGTGCAATCCGGCCTTGCTGCATAACGAAACGCACATGGTGCTGCAACTCAATTATTCGTACTACTTGCCCGGTACAATGTTCGGTTCCGTGCTGTATGGTCATAACTTCGGTCGGTCGAAGATAGAAAAACCTTATGAGGGTGAAGGCGAACCGGATAAGCCCAATTACTTCGCGGTAGGACTTCATTATTTGGATTATGGCAATATGAAGTACGCCGATGAAAACGGAAATCTGACCGGTGGTTCTTTTGGTGCGCGGGATATTCTGATTGATGTGATGTACGCGCGGCAATTGCACCCGTGCTGGAAAATAGGTGTCACGCTCAAACCTGTTTATTCTATTTATGAGAGTTATACCTCCTTTGCGCTGGGTGCCGATATAGGTGCCCATTTCCAGACGAGGGACTCCACTTTCCAAATGGGTTTGGTGCTGCAGAATATAGGTTGGCAGATCAAAGGTTTCTACTCCGGCGAAGGCGGTTCTAATCATGAGATGCTGCCGCTTAACTTGCAATTAGGTCTAACGTATCGCGTCAAACATGCGCCGCTGCGATTCCATGTGCAGATTCATAACATGCAGACTTGGTATCTCAATTATGAGTGGACAAGTTTAGATAAGAGTCCTACTACCGGTGATCCGATTAGTCACGATATTCCGTGGTATGATATGATGTTTAGGCATACTATCTTCAGTATCGAAGTGGTACCTAAGAGCGAGCGGTTCTATATCGCCCTCAGTTACAACCACCGTCGTCGGGCGGAGCTGAACCTGATTGATCAGCGTTCGTTGGCGGGCTTTAGTTTGGGAGCGGGCGTACGTATCAAACAAGCACGTATCGGGTTTGCTATCAGTCAGTTGACTAAATCGAACTTCTCCTATCAAGCAGGTCTGACACTGGATATTAATTCATTGATGCGATGAAAAAGATTGTAGTTGCTATAGATGGATATAGTTCGTGCGGTAAATCGACCATTGCGAAAGCGTTGGCGCAATATGCCGGTTACACCTACGTGGACACCGGTGCTATGTACCGCGCGATAGGACTCTATACGCTTCGTCATCACTTGCTCGCTGAGGCAGATATTATTGCCGCCTTGCCGAAGATAGAGGTGGGGTTTATGCTCATTGACGGTGCGCAACATGTGACGCTGAATGGCGAAGATGTCGAATCGCAGATCCGTACGCTGGAGGTGGGAAATCGAGCCAGTGAGATTTCGCAGATTCGCGAAGTGCGAGCGTTCCTCGTAGCGCAGCAACAGAAAATGGGCGAAGCGAAAGGCATCGTTATGGACGGGCGCGATATAGGTACGGTTGTTTTTCCGAACGCGGAACTCAAGCTTTTCCTCACTGCATCGCCCGAAGTGCGTGCACAGCGGCGATTCGATGAGTTGGTGGGCAAAGGACAGCAACCGGTATATGAAGAGGTGCTCAAGGATGTGAATGACCGCGATTATCGCGATACGCACAGAGCAGAGTCCCCTCTTCGTCAAGCGGACGATGCTATCGTAGTGGATAATAGTACGATGACTCGCGAAGAACAGATGAAAGTGATTTATGATTTGTTCGATAGACACCAATAGTGGTTTTTGTTTCGGCGTGACGCGTGCTATCAACGCGGCAGAAGAGGAGCTCCAACACGGAGCTCTTTGTTGCTTAGGCGATATCGTGCATAACGGCATGGAGGTAGCACGGCTGGAACAAATGGGTCTGCAGACGATCGATAATGATGACTTGCGAACGCTACCGGCACACACCCGCGTGTTACTGCGTGCGCATGGCGAACCGCCTGCTACGTACTGGATCGCCCAGCAACGAGGCATTGACATCATCGATGCTACTTGTCCGGTGGTTAAGAAACTACAAGAACGCATCCATGCCTGCTACGAGGCACATAAGAACGATGACGCCCTTCCACCGCAGATTGTTATCTATGGTCAGCCCGGACATGCCGAAGTGATAGGTTTGCAAGGCCAAACGAACAATACAGCGCTGGTCCTGGAATCGGTGGACCAAATAGAGAAAATCGATTTTACGCGCCCCATTTATCTCTTCTCTCAAACGACGAAGAGCGTGGAGGGTTTTAAGGCGTTGGTTGAAGCCATTGAGGCGCGATGTTCGTCTTTGGGAAAAGAAAAGTGCGCGCCATTCGAGTACCACGACACTATATGCCGTAGTGTGGCCAATCGCGTGCAGCATATTCAAGATTTTGCTCGGGCACAAGATATTGTGCTTTTTGTGGGCGGGAAGAAATCATCCAACGCACGCGTGCTCTATAACCACTGTCTCTCTGCTAATCCGAACACGTTTTTCATCAGCGAGGTGTCGGAAATGACGCCGGAGCTGATTACACAATGCCGCGCCGCAGAACACGTAGGTATCTGTGGCGCGACCAGTACTCCGCATTGGCTCATGGAGCAATGCAAGGATGTGTTAGAACGCGAAGCTTAAGCGCTTAATAATTCGTTCGCAAACTCTTTTACGTTAATTCCGTCAAACGTACCGGAGGACATCATCAAAAGGGCGATACCCTTATTGGTGATTGGTGATTGGTAATTTGTGATTTGAGTACGCAGCGCAGCTTGCAGCGCCTGGCTGGAGGTGAAGACGGTCACGTTGTTTGTACCAAAAGCAGCCCGCACTTCTTCTGCCGTAATCGGCGTAAGCCGCTTGTGCTCAATCACTTTCGGGTTGAAATAAACGTAAGCTACATCCGCCTCCGCCATACAACCGTTATACTGCGGCAAGAAATCCGCCATCAGACTGCTGAAGGTATGCAACTCCATCGCGGCGATCAGTTGCTTCTCCGGATAGCGTTCGCGAACCGCGTTAATAGTGGCTTTTAGTTTGGAAGGGCTATGCGCAAAATCCTTATAGGCCACGCTGGTGGCTGTCTCGCATATCTTCTCCAATCGGTTGCTGGCACCGGTAAAAGTGCTTATCTCGCGGTAGAAATCATCGGGTGCTACCCCAATCGAATGACACGCCAGCATCGCTGCTTGCAGATTCTGCATGTTATGCCGCCCGAAGACCTGCATGGGCACATCCCCTTCGTATTCCTTGTAAGGAATAATCGTCATGTCGTCATGTCGTAATGACGTCATTTCGAGCGCGATCTGACGCAGGTTCTCATCGCCGGTATAGTAGATAAACGAACCGTTAGGTTCGATTGAATGCACGAATTGGCGGAATGTCTCCACATACTGCGGGAAAGTGGGGAAGACATTGATGTGATCCCACGCTATACCGGTCAGGATGGCTATGTGCGGGTGATACCACAGGAACTTAGAGCGCAGATCCAGCGGGCTGGTTAAGTACTCATCGCCCTCAAACACCGCATACTTAGCCGTATCGGACAGGCGTACCATCCGCTCAAAGCCTTCTATCTGCGCACCTACCATATAATCGGCTTCAATGCCCAGACGTTGCAGCGCATAGAGAATCATCGAGGTGGTAGTGGTCTTACCATGCGAACCGCCTACAACGATGCGAATCTTGTTCTTTGTCTGCTCGTATAGGTATTCCGGAAACGAATAGATTTTCAGCCCCAATTCGCGTGCACGTACCAACTCCGGGTTATCCTCGCGTGCGTGCATGCCTAAGATGATAGCGTCTATATCTTTTGTGATACGTTCGGGATGCCAACCCAACTCATCAGGCAGCAGTCCCTCTTCGCGCAGGTGCGTCAAGGCAGGGTCGAAGATCTCATCGTCCGACCCTGTCACTTGGTATCCCGCTTTGGAGGCTACAGCCAATGCCAGATTATGCATAGCTGCGCCGCCAATTGCTATGAAATGAATTCTCATTTGAACAGTTTGTCGAAATCCTCTTGACTAACCGTCTTCGGCTCTATTTTGGCGATGCCTTTGAGTGCCTCGTAGAGCTTATCTTCAATCACGCGCTCCACAATATTGCGTAATTGGTCTTCGTTCTTGAGCATCTCTTGTGCGTAGTTAGCGAGCATCGCGTCTTCTACGTTCATCAAGCCGTACTGCATGAATTGCATTTTGGCGATACGTTTTGCGAACGCTTCTACCTCTTCTTTCTCCACGTTGATGTTGTATTCCTTCATCAATTGGTCTTTAGCCAAGTGCCATTTGAGTTCTTCCAACATCTTCGGGAAATCTTTCTCCAGCTCCTCGGCAGTCATCTTCTCGTTGGTAGCGAGTACCCAGCGTTTCAAGAAAGCTTCGGGGAATGCCACTTTTTCCATCTTCTTCAGGATAGCCGCTTTGGCGTCAATGCCGAAACGGTATTTGGTCTCTTCTGCCAAGCTGCGAACGATATCTTCTTTCACTTTCTCGCGGAAACCGGCTTCATCTTTCGGAGCGTCCGGACCATACACTTTGGCGAACAGTTCCGCGTCTACGGCGCAGGGTTTGACTTCCGCCTTGGTGCCTTTCTCTTTGTCCTCCGGGATATACTCGCCGAAACGGTTGGTGTACGCCTCGATCTGTTTGTTGACCATCTCCTCAGTCGGTTCGATGGTGTACTCCGGTAACTTGTTCTTTCCGTTCAACTTAGCGTCAAACTCAGGAGCTACGGCAATGTCAAACATGAAGGTAAAAGTCTCCTCGTGGTCAAGGTCAATCTTCGGGCTATCCTCGCTGGGCAGCGGTTCGCCTAAAATCTGCAATTTGTTCTCCTCAATGTGCTTCTGCAGGTTCTCACCAACCAGTTTGTTCAGCACATCTGCCAAGATGCCTTTGCCATACATTTTCTTTACTAACCCCAGGGGTACCATGCCAGGACGGAAACCAGGCATTTGTGCTTTGTGGCGCACTTCTTTCAGTTGCTTTGCAACCTCTTCCTGATAATCAGCCGGCTCCAACGTGAGGGTAATAACGGCCGTCAGGTCTTTCAATTCAGATTGATTAATTTGCATAATATTGATGTTTTTAATTATTTTTCGTTATGTCGTCATGACGTCATGTCGTCATGTCGTCATGTCGAAGAATTACACTCTTCCTGCGCGTTTGCGCTCCAACTCGTCAAGGATGATCTTACGGATACGCATGGCGTGCGGCGTAACTTCTACGTACTCATCCTCTTTGATATACTCCAGTGCTTCTTCGAGACTCATTCGTACAGGAGGTGGTAACACTGCCTTGTCGTCTGCACTCTTTGAACGCATGTTCGTCAGTTTCTTCGATTTGGTCACATTGATGACGATATCGCCTTCTTTGGCGTTTTCTCCAACCACCTGGCCGGCGTACACTTCTTCTTGAGGTTCGATGAAGAACCGTCCGCGGTCTTGTAACTTATCCAGCGCGTAGGCATATGCCGTGCCGGCTTCCATGGCGATGAGCGAACCGTTATTGCGTTTGACGATCTCGCCTTTCCAAGGTTGGTACTCAAGGAACCGGTGCGCCATGATTGCCTCTCCGGCACTCACGTTCATCACGTACGTACGCATTCCCATGATACCGCGGCTGGGGATAGTGAACTCCAGATGCACACGGTCATTGACCATCTCCATCTTCGTCATCTCTCCCTTATGGGTGGAAACGAACTCAATGATCTTACCGCTGCATTCCTCCGGTGTGTTGACGGTCAGCATCTCAACCGGTTCACATTTGACGCCATCTATCTCCTTGACGATCACTTGTGGTTGGCCGACCTGCAGTTCGTATCCTTCGCGTCGCATGGTCTCAATCAGCACACTCAGATGTAGCACGCCGCGTCCGAAAACACGCCAACTGCTCTCCTCTGCGCCTTTTTCTACGCGTAACGCCAGGTTCTTTTCCAACTCCTTGTTGAGTCGGTCTTGGATATGACGGCTGGTGACGAACTTACCGTCTTGACCGAAGAAAGGACTATCGTTGATGCAGAAGGTCATACTCATCGTTGGTTCGTCGATGGCGATGGGCTTGAGCGGTTCAGGGTTCTCCGCGTCGCAGATCGTATCGCCTATCTCGAAGCCTTCGATACCGATGAGTGCACAGATGTCGCCGTTCTTGACTACATCGGTCTTGACGTGACCCATACCTGAGAAGGTATGCAACTCTTTGATTTTGGTCTTCACCATCGAACCATCTTTCTTTGCCAGCGTAACAGCTTGACCGTCTTTGAGTTCGCCTCGATGCACGCGTCCGATTGCTATTCGGCCAACGTAACTGTTGTAGTCCAGCGAAGTGACGAGCATCTGCGGCGTGCCGGGATTATCCTCCGGCGCAGGGATATACTCAATGATAGCATCCATCAGGTCGGTCAGATCCGTCGTCGGCTTACGCCAATCGGTACTCATCCAACCTTGCTTAGCCGAACCGTACAGTGTCTGAAAATCCAACTGATCATCGGTGGCGTTGAGGTTACACATCAGGTCAAACACCTCTTCCTGCACTTCGTCCGGACGGCAGTTGAGTTTATCCACTTTGTTGATCACTACAATCGGTTTCAGACCCAACTCGAGCGCTTTTTGCAGCACAAATCGTGTTTGCGGCATGGCTCCTTCGAATGCGTCTACAAGCAGTAACACACCGTCTGCCATGTTCAGCACACGCTCTACCTCACCGCCGAAGTCCGCGTGCCCCGGAGTGTCGATGATATTGATCTTCACTCCCTTGTACTCAATGGCAACGTTCTTTGCCAAGATGGTGATACCACGCTCACGCTCCAAATCATTGTTATCCAAAATCAACTCTTTGGGTTGGTCGCTGAAAGCAGAACGCTGCTCACTTACCACTTTCGCGGTGTACAACATCTTATCGACCAAGGTCGTTTTGCCGTGGTCTACGTGGGCAATAATTGCTATATTACGAATATTTTGCATAGTTATCCAAACTAAAATCGGGCGCAAAGGTACAAAAAAAAATCGACATACGCAAGCGTGCGCGCGTTTTTTTGTATTTTTATAGTTCTGTTTTGCAAATTCGATTTGACAATTTGTAAGCGCAAGTGTACAATTATCGGCAATTTGTCAACTTGATTCTGCAATTAGTAGAAATATATCGTTTTTTCTTCTGAATATTTGCACACATCAAAAAATAGCAGTACCTTTGCACCAGATTTCAGAAGCGGATAGGATCCGCGGGCAAAAATGGCCACTTGCGGCAAACACCGCTATCCGAGATCGAACGTTCTTTTATAGAAAGGAGACAACTATGAAAAAGGTATTAGTTAGTTTGGTGACTATGGTCACATTGTTAACAGGAGTAACCTTGGCGGAAGCCGCTAAAAACAATGATAATTTCACTGTACGCTTCCGCGACAACACACTGGTGGTAACCGCCACACAGATGGAGGAAGCACGAATCTATACAATGCAAGGACGACTGCTTCAGCAAGAACAAGGTAACTTCGCTGAGTTCGAACTTCAACCCGGTACGTACCGCCTCTATGCTACGGTTAAGGGCGACACCGTTACACGAAGAATCGAACTTCGCTAAAGAAAGAAAATTTTAGGTAAACAAAAAGATTGGTGGGATGTGCGCAAGCACATCCTTTTTTTTATCGCGAAGCGCGGACATATAAAGGTATCGAGATACCCAAGAATACGAGGTTTGGCAACCATGCCGCCATGAACGGAGACATTACATTGTTGACCGAGAAAGTGGTTGAAATAGTGGAAAATAAGATATATGCTGCCGTTAAGACGATACCTATTCCTAAGTTCCGTCCCATACCTCCGCGCACTTTGCGGCTGGACATGGTCACACCTAATAAAGTCATGATAAACGCCCCTAACGGACTGGCCCAGCGCTTGTGATATTCCACTTCAAACGGTTTCACATTCCCCGAACCCCGTTCGCGTTGACGCTCCATGTAGTGCCGCAACTCAGGTGTGGTCATTTGTTGCGCCTGTTGTGCGGTGATAAACAACTCGTCAGGAATAATCGGCAACGTGATATCCATTCGACTACCACGTGTCAGCGACTCGTGCATACCGTCAAACTGACGACGGGTGTAATTATTCAAATGCCAATACTCCAGCGAATCATAATAAATACGGTCCGCTGTAATACGCTCCATCAGCGTTTTGCCTTCAAATTTCTCAATCGAACAACGATAACCGATATTAGACCTTCGTTGGAAAGATTCGATATACAGAATCGTACCGGGTTGCACCTCTAACTGCATATTACGCGCGTTCTCCGTCGTAAAATGCTCCACGTACTTATCCGTAAAATGCAACATCCGCTCGGACGAGCGCGGAATAACCCATCCGCCCAGAAAAACGCCTAATACAAACAGTACTGTCGCAGAAACGGCATAAGGAACCATCAACCGATGATAACTCATTCCTGCTGCCAGCATCGCAATAATCTCTGAGTTGCCGGCTAATTTGGACGTGAAGAATATGACGGAAATGAAGATGAACAGCGAACTGAACATATTCATATAATACGGGATAAAAGGCAGGTAATAATCCAGTATAATCTCATGGAGCGGCACTTGATTTTCGAAGAAATCATCCAGCTTTTCCGTCAAATCAAACACAATCGCAATAGACAAAATGAGCACGATAGAAAAGAAAAACGTGCCCAAGAACTTACGAATAATATACCAATCGAGACGTTTCACGTCATTTACGATTTACGATTTACGATGTACGATGTACGATTATCGAATTACATTCGTTGCATAATAGCCGGCAGCACGCTATCCATCCAACTCTCATAATCGCCGGCAAGAATATGTTGCCGCGCTTGTCCCACCAAATCCAGATAAAACGCCAAGTTATGAATCGACAGAATCTGCAGACCTAACATCTCTTGCGCGTGTATTAAATGACGAACGTACGCACGAGTGTACGCGTGATCCACGTACGAACAACCATACGGATCCAATTCTGTAAAATCGTCCTCCCATTTTTTGTTACGCAGGTTCATCACGCCTTGCCAAGTAAAGATCATACCGTTTCGGCCATTCCGCGTCGGCATCACGCAATCGAACATATCCACGCCGCGGCGAATAGCCTCAAGGATATTCCACGGCGTACCAACGCCCATCAGATACCGCGGTTTGTTGGTCGGCAGAACGTCGTTACACACCTCAATCATATCATACATCACCTCCGTGGGTTCGCCTACCGCCAAACCACCGATGGCATAGCCGTCTCTATCCAAATCGCGTAAGCGTTTAGCCGCTTCCTGCCGCAAATCAGAATACGTACAACCCTGCACAATAGGGAACAGATGTTGCTGATAACCGTACAGACCTTCCGTGCTGTCGAACCGCGCTATACAACGGTCCAACCACCGATGCGTACGCTCCATCGAGTCTTTCGCGTATTTCTTGTCAGCCGTTCCGGGACAACACTCATCAAACGCCATCATAATATCTGCACCGATCTCACGCTGGATATCCATCACGTTCTCCGGTGTAAACAGCAACTTACGCCCGTCGATGTGACTGCTGAACCGCACACCTTCTTCGGTCATTTTTCGTATGTCGGTTAAGCTAAATACTTGAAAACCACCGCTATCTGTCAGTATCGGACGGTTCCAGCCTTCGAATCGATGCAAACCGCCTGCTTGATGCAGAATCTCCGTTCCCGGACGCAAAAACAGATGGTAGGTGTTTCCCAAAATGATCTGCGCATGGATATCATCCTCCAACTCCCGCCGATGCACGCCTTTTACGGTGCCGTCTGTGCCAACGGGCATAAAAATAGGCGTCAAAATATCTCCGTGGTCGGTATGTATCACACCCGCCCGCGGTCCAACACCACTCTCGCCTTTATGTAACTCGAAAAAGTTCATACTAGTCGTCTAGTTATCTAGTCGTCTAGTCGACTAGTTTATTATTCACTGGAAACACAATGGAGGGTTTGAAAGCCTTCGCTTCCTCCGGCGTCATCAACGCGTACGCCATAATAATCACGGTGTCGCCCACATGCACCAAGTGCGCAGCGGCACCGTTGATGCAGATGCAACCAGAACCGCGTTTGCCGGTTATAACGTACGTTTCTATCCGCGCACCGTTGGTGTTATCTACTATCTGCACCCGTTCGCCGGCATAAATATTCGCCGCTTCCATCAAGGCCTCATCTATCGTCACCGAACCGATATACTCCAAGTTTGCCTCCGTCACTTGTACCCGATGAATCTTCGATTTTAATATGTTCAAAAGCATAATACTCCAAATTACGCTGCAAAATTACTGCTTTTTTTTGACATATGCAAATTTATTTGCACTTTTCCTTCTTTCGCTCACTTTTCTCTTTCGTTAGTACCCCGTTAACAGCGGTGTTTAAACTATAGCCATGGAGCTCTTTTTTGACGAGGTTCCTGTTCGTTTAGTACTGTTAGCCCCCCTTAAAGGGGGGTAACGTACGTACTAAA
>JAFSWF010000013.1 GCA_017444615.1 Paludibacteraceae bacterium
GCGATTGCAATGAGCTCCTGCAACGTGACGCGGACGGTGACGACCCGAAGCGAGTACTGGCAAAAAGCAGACACATCCGTCGTCATCCAAACCAAAACTATTGAGAGTTACGACGGAACTCGAAAATAGTTGGGGTCCCCGCAGATTTTAATCTGTGGGGAGAGCAGAGCACACCCGAGTATTTACTACCAAAATGTTTTTGGGTACATATACGAGGGTAGTGCCCGCAAGCAAGCTTACGATGAATCTCACTCGTAAGCAAAACCCCTCCTTCCCCTCCCCCTGAGGGGAGGTTGGGAGGGGTTGTTCTCTTTAGCGGTCATTGGGGCTTTGGAGATTTCCCGTGAAATATTGTGTCTATTAAAATATATTTATATGCGATATGTATATCGGCTTTTACCATCGGTGATGAGGCAAGTACCTTGATCGGTAAATTTGACGACCTTAATAAAAAATGGATTCGATAAATCAAGCGCCTTTTCCATAGTATGATAAACCTCCGGTGGCAAGTTTTCAAAATAAACGCCGTTTGCCGTACATATAGCAACGCCTTTATTGCTAATATTAATAGAATAAATGTAGCCATGTTCCTTTTGAATTTGCTTTGCGAAATCGCGTGTAGATGGCTTAGAACAATAATAGTGTTTATTAGTCACAATTGCAAACTCACCGGCATCGTTAATAGACACGCTTGAGAACTCTTCGTTAGCATTGCTATATTCATTCAATTTGTTCTTAAATGCTACCGGTCCGTTAGCGTAGTATTTATTCTTATCATAGACCACGCAATAATACTTCATGTTGTTAGACATCGCTACGTCTATAATAGTTTCTCTCCTTTTATTAATCGCACTTATAGTATCGTTAAAATCTTTCGGTATATAATTTTGAAAAAAGCCATTCGTACCGTATATAACAACTCCTTTCCCCACAGAAGAAAGTGCCCCTGTTTTGGCTCGCTTTACTTCGCTTAGACGCTCCTGTAAATAAGTAATCCACACTGCTCCGGGTTCTGCTCGACGCGTAGTATCACCTTTTAAATAGAAACTTTTATTGTCTGCTGATGAATAATATACGCATTCGACCGAAGATAGCACTTTGTTCAGAGTCTCATGTAATGATGAAGTAGAAGAAGTGGAAGTTGCATTCTTAGCTAGCCTTTTTTTTGCCGGTTCATATCCTTGTTCGGCGGCTTTGGTAAACCAAGAGATAGCCTTATCCAAGTCTTTTTTTATGCCCGTTCCATTTTCATAACAAAGACCCAAGTTATATTGTGCTCTTGCTAATCCTTGTTCAGCGGCTTGAGTATACCAATGCACAGCCTTCTTGTAATCCTTAGTTACTCCCCTACCATTTTCATAGCATAAGCCCAAGTTACATTGCCCTGCAGCATTTCCACTCTCTGCTGATTTCAAGTAATATTGTACAGCTTTCTTGTAATCTTTAGTTACACCTTTCCCATTTTCATAGCAATAGCCCAAATAGCATTGCGCATTTGCATTTCCTTGATCAGCGGCTTTGGTAAACCAATAAACAGCTTTATCGTAATCTTGGGCGACACCATTACCTTTATAGAAGCAGTCTCCTAAGTTATATTGTGCCTTAGCATAGCCATTTTCTGCTGCTTTTTTATACCAGTAAACTGCGGTTTTGTAATTTTTTTCAACACCCGTTCCATTTTCATAACAAACACCCAAATTATTTTGCGCTCTTGCATACCCTTTTTCTGCTGCCTTTTTATACCAATATATAGCCGTCTTAAGATTCTTCTCCACCCCAGTTCCAAACTCGTAACAAAGACCTAAATTACATTGCGCTCTCTTATGTCCTTGTTTGGCTGCTTTGGTGTACCAAGACACTGCTTTACTATAATTTTTAGTTACCCCAGTTCCGTTTTCATAGCAATAGCCCAAATTACATTGCGCATCTTTATGTCCTTGTTCGGCAGCTTTGGTGTACCAATACACAGCTTTTGTTTTGTCTTCGCCAATGCCATAGCCATACTCGCAGCAGACACCCAAGTAGAATTGCGCGCGGGCAAAGCCCTGTCCTGCAGATTTGATAAACCAATATACAGCTTGTTCATAATCCTTCTGCTCACCTTGACCAGTGTAGTAAGCTTCTCCCAAATAGCATTGAGCAGAAATATTTCCATTCTCTGCAGCCTTCCGATACCAGTAACTTGCTTTTTCATAATCCACAGGAACTCCTGTGCCATTTTCATAGCATAAGCCCAAATTACATTGCGCATTGGCATTTCCTTGTTCGGCAGATTTCGTGTACCAATAGACAGCTTTATCAATGTCTTTTATTACACCAAGTCCTTGCTCATAGAAGTATGCAATATTAAACTGAGCATTTTTATTTCCTTGTTCTGCGGCTTTCGTGTACCAATGGGCTGCCGTTTGGTAACTTTTATTTACTCCTCTACCATTATGATAGCAGTCTCCTAAATTGTATTGCGCATTGGCTTCTCCTTGTTCGGCAGCTTTGGTGTACCAATAGATAGCTTTTTTGTAATCTTTTGGCACCCCGTTCCCATTTTCATAACAAACGCCTAAATTATTCTGAGCTTGCCTATCACCCTTCTTAGAAGCTAACTGAAACCAGCGAACACTCTCTTTGAGATTTTTGGTAGTACCATATCCATTGTAATAGTATGCAGCCACATCACGCATTGCAATGACATTACCTAATTGAGCTGCTTGAAGGGCGTATTCAAAAGCCAATTCGGCATCCGATTCCGGATTGCCAAAATAGAAGCAATCCGACATCTTTTGTAATGCATCTGCCTTGACACTCTTCTTGCCTTTTTCAGACGCTGTTTTGTAGCAATCAAACGCTTTGTAAAAATCCACCTCTACACCTTCACCTTTGTAGTAACGATCTCCTAATTTGATCATATCCTCAGGATTCTTTTCCGCTCTTTCCGTCAACAGACGAATGGTTAACGACTCTTGTGGTTTGGAGTCACGGATCTGCCATAACACATATGCAGGGCTTAACGCATGTTCAAAACATAGTGGATGCTGGTATTGACCTCTACCATATACCGCTGTGGATAGATAATTACCTAATGAACCCACCTGCACCTGATTGTCAGTAAAGCAATGAATATAGTTTTCGTTAAGGGATCCGGACATCACTTCCATTAATGCCAAGGCAAAAGGACTACCGAATAGTTTATTATAGTACGCAGGATTTTCCCCGTTGGTAGATAGGTAATATGCTGCTTCACCACGGATTTCATTATCCAATACAGACCCCGCATAACAAGCATCGAGAAAGAACAAGACACGCGCTCTTTTTGCCGTTAGCTGATTAACATAGTGGTTAATCTCTGATTTTGTCAATGTGTTGGAAAATCTTTTCCCTGACGCATTTCGACGGGAGTCCTTCGTAACAAAATGGAATTGACCTTCATCGTCTTTTTCTCCATGGCTGGATAGATATAAGAAGATGAAATCGTTCTCTCCTACATTCTGTAAGATAGAATCCATGCAATTGACGATATGCCTTTTTGTAGTCCTTTGCGCTGTCAATAAGTACTGCTTTCCGCGTAGCTTCTCTTGCTGGCTTCGCACTTTATCAATCGCTTTTTGCATATTGGCACTATCTTTAGGCGAATACGGGAATGAACGCCAATGAGGGTCATCAAATTGGCTAACAAAGGCACATAAATAATGGAATTGCGACACGCGCTTTATCTCAGCGTCTCCCATTGGAATGGCATTAGCCACGAGAAACTGATTATCCTTGTCCTGCTCCTCTTCCAACCTTAGACAGTCCATCAGTCTCTTTCCTGGCCACGATTTAGGAGCACGCCCCACAAAACGTTCTCCTTCGGAGTTCGACACCTCAAACGTATCATCATTCCTGCTATCCTTATGCATACGCACATACACATCATCACTTGGAATATATTGATTAGGCATAACTTTCTTTTCCGGTACATTTTCTCCTGACCGATAATAGACACACCCTTTAATCAATTTATATTGCTCGGCCATGCTGAGCGAACAAATAACGAGGAGAGTCCAAAGGAGCACATTTCTTTTCATATAATCCATGCTTAAAAAATTCCAATTACTCTTTTTTTGTCCATAGTTTAATCATATCATAGGATGGTCCCATGAAAACCGTCATCACCATGAAGAACATAATATTAGGTATTCGGAAACAGAATGCCGTATAGGCTACTGATACCATTACCATTAATAACATCATAACAAATAACCATATGGGTTTAATGATTGCCATCCACGAATGCTTATCCTGATAATTGTCGATTAGTACGTATGCCCATAGGTAACAGAACATCAATATAACTACAAAAATCATGTTCTCCCACCATGTACAACGTGAATAATAATGGAATACGCGTTGATCCTCATCCTCAATAGGCTCGTTTGTGGATGCTGAGATTACCGATGAGAGCATATATGCCACAATTTGCGTTCCCGCCATAGAGGGGTCATAACTCTCTATTAAAAAGGGTACATACCGCACATCATGCCGATTATTGAGACCGCCTATTAAGACCATCTGATCTTGTATTCGTTCTCTCAAATAGACTGAATCTTCCATAAATCCCCGATAAATAGGGATAGATGAGAACATCTTCTTACGATAATTGACCACAAAAGAGGATGGATTAATGCGACTCACATCATATCCTGCTAATCGTGCCATCTCAATCGTGAGATGAGGATTATCTCCAACGTAGGGGCTGAACTGATAGAAACCGGAAAAATTAACAATACCTTTATGTCTGATAATAGAGTCAGGTAAAGCGGATTGTTCATTTATTACAGAGGCAAACACAATAGGGAAGTCCTCGGGTAAAACCGAAATAGAATCTATTAGCGCGGCTGTCTGCAGCGAATCGTACGTATCAGAATTGGCAAATGTACAATCTACTCCCACCGAACGAGGATTACTCTTTGCAACTAACATGAGTAATTCCGCTATATCTTTTCTGGTCATTTTTTCATTAAGATCCAAAATTAATATGCTCGGGCGTTCTGGTTTCGATCTTGTACTATTGACGATACTATAGTATGCATTCATATACCATTCCGGTGTTGACTCCATCACCAACCCTAACCATGGTTTTAAGATAGGGACATTGGGTAATGTCATAAAAGCGAGTGTACAAATGACACTTGCCATCAACGAAACGATCAGTTTCCACAAATTTATGAAGGTTTTCTTATTCATCAGGTGAGCATGGCTAAGGCTTTGTTCTCTTTAACGGTCATTTGGGCTTTCGAGACCGGGTCTTTGTCACCTTGACCGGTGAGGTGAAGAATGCCATGGATGAGGATGCGGTGCAGCTCGTCAGCAAAGGGGATGTTGAGCTGCTCGGCGTTCGAACGGACAGTGTCCAAGGAGATGAAGATATCGCCATTGAGCGTCGAAGCCGTCGAGTAATCGAACGTGATGATGTCCGTATAGTAATCATGCCCGAGAAACTGACGGTTGACCTCCAGTTCGCGCTCGTCCGAGCAGAAGATATAATGGATCGTACCGAGGCTAAAGCCATAATCGGCTGCTACGGCGCGTATCCAACGGTTGATAAGGCGCTCATCGAGCGCCGGCATTGGGATGTTATCTGCTGTGAAATGAATCATTTTATCCAAAGAATATAGGTGCGATGGCGAAGGCGGCGATGGCTCCGGCGAGGTCAGCGAGGAGGCAACAAGCCACCGCATGGCGGGTGTCTTTGATATTAACGGCGCCGAAATAAACGGCGAGGACGTAAAAAGTAGTATCTGTCGTACCTTGTAGGATGCAGCACAGCCTGCCTACGAGCGAATCGGCACCGTGGGTGGTCATCGCTTCGAGCATCAGTCCTCGTGCACCGCTACCGCTAAGGGGTTTCATCAGTGCGGTCGGCACGGCTCCGGCGAGGTCAGGGTTGATGCCGCAAGCGGCAAAGAGCCACGCGATACCGTTCTCAAGAAGCGTCATCGCACCGCAGGCACGGAACATACCCACTGCCACTAAGATGGCGATGAGGTAAGGGATGATGCCGATGGCTGTTTGGAATCCTCCTTTAGCACCATCGATGAAGGCGTCATAAACGTTGATGCGGTGCACCATGGCTTGGATGATGAACCAACAGATGACGCCCAGCAGCAAGATAGCCGCTATAGCGGCAGAGACGGTGGCCAGGGTGTGGGGGTCAAGGAGTGTCGCACCCCATACGATACCTGCAACGAGTGCTGTCAGACCGATGAGCGTACCCAGCACCACAGGACTGGTGAGGCGTATCTTCTGCGCCACGCACACACAGATAAGCCCCACAAGCGTGGCTACGTACGTAGCGATAAGTATCGGCAGGAAAACATCCGCAGGATTAGCGGCACCTAATTGTGCACGGTACGCCATGATAGTGGTAGGAATAAGCGTCAAACCCGACGCGCCTAAGACGACGAACATAATCATCGCATTGGATGCCTTGGATTTATCGGTGTTGAGTTCCTGCAGTTCGGTCATGGCTTTGAGTCCCATAGGCGTAGCGGCGTTATCAAGCCCCAACATATTCGCCGCAAAATTCATGGTCATGGTACCAAAGACGGGATGGTTCTTGGGAATCTCCGGAAAGATACGACTAAAGAAAGGATTGATGGCTTTGCCGAGGGTGTTCACCGCTCCGGCGCGTTCGCCTATCTTCATGATACCCATCCACAGCGCCAACACACCCGTTAAGCCCAGCGACAGTTCGAAGCCTGTTTTGGCGGAATCGAACGTGGCGTTGAGAATATCCGTAAACACCGCTACGTTACCGTAGCAAATAGCTTGTATCAGACCGAAAAGAACGGCCAATAGAATAAGCGAAATCCAAATATAATTCAAAATCATGCTGCAAAATTACAAAAAATCTTGCATATATCCAAAAATTTTTGTACTTTTGCGTGCTTTTTGGATATGTGGTATCGTTTTTGGACATTTATCGTGCATTTTTTATCGGCATGGAACACAACCGGTGAAGGTATTCATTCGCCCAGTTTATTCTATTTGGTACGCTTTTTGATGCGAGATGAGTACGCGTACTATGGTTGGTCGGCGATAGAGAAAAAACGTGCCTTATTGCTGGCCTGCGAGGATGAGTTGGAGGTAGTGGATTACGGTTCGGGCGGCTCGAAAGAGGGAATGAAGGTCAGCCGGCGTGTGTGCGACATTGCCAAGGGACATCTGGAAACGCGGCAAATGGGCGAACTGCTCTTTCGTCTGGCATTACATTTGGGTCACGAAGCAGGCAGACCGATAGAGATTCTGGAGTTGGGCACTTCGTTGGGCATCACCACCGCCTATCTGGCGAGCGCGGACAGTAGAAACAGAGTGATGACGCTGGAAGGGAGTGCCGCGATTGCCAAAGTGGCACAAGGCGTGTGGCGACAATTGATTCTGGAAAACATCGAGTGCGTGGTGGGTAACATAGACGACACCTTATATAAGTGCGCGCGCGAGAAACTGGATCTCGTGTTTGTGGACGCCAACCATACCTACGAAGCTACCATGCGGTATGTGAACTTTCTGCTGCCACGGATGCAAGAGAACGGCATTCTGATTGTGGATGATATCTACCACTCGCCCCAGATGACGCTCGCATGGGAGGCTATCAAGGCCGACGAACGGGTGACAAGCACAATGGATATATGGCATGCCGGATTGGTGTTTGTGGCCCCCCACTATCTGAAAAAGCATTTTAGGATAAGAGTTTAGAGAATATGGCTATTTACACAAAGACAGGAGACAAGGGAGAGACCTCGCTGGCGAACGGTGAGCGTGTGCCCAAAACGGACGTGCGCATAGAAGCGTACGGAACCATTGATGAGTTGAGTAGTTGTATCGGGTTACTGCGCGTCGCATTGGATGCGGCGCAGAGCGAACAGTTGGGCTGGATACAAAACAAACTCTTCAATATCGGTGCCGCCTTAAGTGCCGCCCGCGGGGAGTGGATCAAAGAAGAGGATGTGCTTCAGTTGGAACAATGGATTGATATCCTGCAGTCGCAGACCCCTAAGCAGCATGCGTTCGTTTTGCCCGCCGGTGGAGAGGCTGTATGCCGATGCCATGTATGCCGAACGGTGTGCCGCAGAGCCGAACGAAGAATGATAGAAGCGCAGAGCGACGCGATACTGCTTCGCTTCATCAATCGGTTGAGCGATTATCTGTTTGTTTTGGCTCGCAGGGCAGGGCATCAAAACGGCGAAAAAGAAGCCATTTGGGAGAAATAAAGCACTTTGAAGTGTCTAAAAACTCCCAATTTTAAGAAAAAATATGCAAAAAAGTAAAATAATCCACAAAAAACTTGCACGAATCGAAAGTTTTTACTACTTTTGCACGATATTTTGAGAAATTATGCCCTTATGGGTAGTGTTAGTTTGTATTAGTAAGATATGTATTGGACGTTAGAATTAGCTTCAAAATTGGAGGATGCTCCATGGCCTGCAACCAAGGATGAGTTGTTGGATTATGCAAATCGTATCGGTGCACCGGCAGAGGTGATAGAGAACCTGAACGAGCTGGAAGACGAGGACGAAGAACAATATGAGAGTATCTTGGATATTTGGCCGGATTATCCTACGCAGGATGAAGATTTCTTCTTTAACGAAGAGGAATATTAAGGCGAATTGAAAATTGACAATTGACAATTGAAGATTGAGCGATATATTGTTCTTTTGGCGGGGTTGATGGTGTCGCTTTTTGTGCGGGCACAGTTCGACCCTCAAATGGGGCAATATATGTACCTGCCGATGGCCTATAATCCCGCGGCGGTGGGAGAAGGCGATTTGATGAAAGTAGCCGGTCTTCATCGGATGCAATATGTGGATATCCAAAATGCACCGATGAGTACATGGTTTTCGTTCAGTTCGCCGTTTGCAATAGGCAAGACACGCCATGGCGCCGGAGTACGGTTTTTGAATGACCGGTACGGTTTATTCACCACCCAATCGCTCTATGCTCAATATGCCTACCGGCAGAAATTAGGCAAGGGTTACCTGAGCATTGGAGTCGATTTAGGGTTTGTGAACGTAGGTTTTAAGGGCGATTCGGCGCATGTAGTACCCGTAGGAACGGATGGCGACGATTATCACCAATCGGGCGATCCGGCGGTGCCGAGCAGTAGCGTCTCGGGCATGCGTTTTGACTTGGGAGCCGGCATCTATTACAGCACTCCGGTTTGGTGGGTAGGCGCCAGTTACAGCCATATAACCCGTCCCAAAGTGGATTGGAGTACCGGCACTGACGGCGAGACCAAAGAGATAACCTTAGTGGGAACAATGTATGTGGTAGGCGGTTATCATTTTCGGCTCAAAGACCATCGCGATTGGATGCTGACACCCAGTGCTATGGTGATGAGCGATTTCGCCAGTTGGGATATAAACCTGACACTCATGTGCGATTATCTGGATAAATACCGTTGGGGATTGGGTTACCGCATTGCAGGAAGTGTCAATATATTATTAGGTGTAGATATTATCTCGGGCTTGCAGTTAGGCTATAGTTGCGAACTGCCAACCAACAAACTGCTGTTAGAGAGTTACGGAAGCCATGAGATCTATCTGTCCTACGGATTCGATATATTGAAACCAAAACGAACGAACAAATATAAATCAATACGATACTTATAAGTATGAAAGTAACAAAGATTCTGCCATTGGCATTGTTAATGATGGCCGTGGTAAGTTGTAACAAACCGGCAGGTGAATTAGTAGGTTCGAGCAAGGCTCAGAACTTCCGTGAAGCGAACCCGTATGGTATGTTGTTTATCAAGAAAGGTTCCTTTATGATGGGTGCCAACACACAATCGGCTGTTTTTGAACAACCGGACAATATTGTGATGGTGACCGTAGATGCGTTCTGGATGGATGAGACCGAGATCACGAACAGTGAGTACCATCAATTTGTAGATTGGGTACGCGACTCCATCGCCATGACCAACCTGGTAGCCGCCGGCATGACCGATTATGCCATCCAACCCCGTGACGGCGATTTTGACGAGGAGAATTTCCAACTCAACTGGCGCAAGAAAGTGCCTTATGACAGCAAGGAAGAGGATGTGCATGACGCCTTGGCTCCGATGTTCTATTCGGATGGTACGCTCAAGACCAATTTCTTGCACTATCGGTATAGTTGGGTGAATATGGACCAAGCCCTTTCGCCCAAGAACAAGTTCGACGTGGCTACGAGTTCGTACCCCGCAGGCGCTACCGTACGTGTAGATACATTCTGGGTAGAGGAAAACGGAGAGATCAAAGATGCCACCATCACTCGTCCGCTGCGTGAACCCAAAGACCTGCTGACGGAGAAGATTATCTGCATCTATCCGGATACCTTGGTGTGGGCACGCGATTTCCAATACACCTTCAATGACCCGTTGCTGCACCTCTATTTCAGCCACCCGGGCTATGCAGAATATCCTGTAGTGGGTGTTACATGGGAGCAGGCTCACGCTTTCTGCAACTGGCGTACTCAGTTATTCAACAGCCACTCATCGGCACCGGCTAACGAGTATCGTTTGCCGACCGAAGCACAATGGGAGTATGCCGCGCGCGGTGGTCGTAAGATGGCTATGTACCCGTGGGGTAGCAATTATGCCCGCGATGCGCAGGGTTGTTTCTTCGCTAACTTCAAGCCTTTCCGCGGTTCGTACAACGATGATACCGGTACGATGACTATGCGCGTAGCACAATTCCGTCCGAATGATTTCGGTCTGTTCGATATGGGTGGTAACGTAGCTGAGTGGACCAACTCCGCCTATCAGACGTCGGCTAACACGAATATCCATGACTTGAACCCCGACTACAGTTACATGGCACGCAAAGATGATCCGGATATCTTGAAACGCAAAGTGGTAAAAGGCGGAAGCTGGAAAGATATCAGTTACTTCATGCAATGCGGCGTACGTACGTACGAGTATCAATATGAGAGCCGTCCGTATATCGGCTTCCGCTGCGTACGCGCTTACATCGGCGACTAATAAAGGTGAATGTTGAACGTTGAACGTTGAAAGATTATGGCAACAGAGAAATCTGCAAAAAACGGATTATGGACACGGTTCATGCATAAGTACGAATCGTACCAAGGCAAAACAATTGTCAATATTATCTATTCCGCCGGAGCGTCGGTAGTTATTATCGGTGCCTTGTTTAAGATTCTTCACTGGCCGGGCGCCAGTCAAGTGTTGATGGTGGGTATGTTCACCGAGGCATTCTTGTTCTTGATCGGTACGCTGGAGCGTCCGCACCCGGAGTTCCACTGGGAGAACGTGTTCCCGCAATTGCTGGAATACGGTACCAAGCCGGAGTTGCTGGAAGAGAAAGCCACTCAACCCCGTCCCTCGCTCTTAGGCGCAGGCGTGATGGGCGAAGAGACCCCGGTGCTGACCGGCAGCGGTGTCACCGGTTCGGAGACACGTCAACCTGCCGCTAAAGTGCCATCGCTCAAGGATGAAGACCTAGAGGCCTTGAAAGCCGGTATCGCTGATTTGGCCAAGACCGCTGCTCAGCTGAGCGAGTTAGGCAAAGTAGCGCAAACGGGCGTTAAGTTAGGCGAGAAACTTGCCGCAGCAGAGGTAGCCACGGAGGCTTATTCATCGAAGATGACCACGGCTGCAGACACGTATGTAGCTAAGTTGGCGGCAGCCGGAGAAGCGACAGCTAACTACACCGCCGCAGCCGGCAAAGCAACAACCGCTTACACCGAGGCTACAGCTACCTTAGCAGACAGTTACGCACAAGTGAGCGGCGACATGAAGCAAGTGGCAGAAGAGACCCGTGCATACAAAGCCGGCGTTGAACGTGTGGGACAACAATTGGCTTCGCTGAACTCTGTTTATGAGTTGCAATTACAAGCCGTTAACGCTCAGATAGAAGCGCAGAAAGCCGCCGCAGCGGCAGCCAAAGAAGCCGCAGAGGCACAAAGCGATTTCGCTAAAGGTACCAAGCAATTGCAGAAACAAGTGGCTGACCTCAATAGCATCTACGGCAATATGCTGAATGCCTTATCGTAATTCATTGATCAGTAAGTAGAAACGACTAAAAACCTCAGTAATGAGTGGAGCAAAAAACTGTCCGGAAACCCCGAGACAAAAAATGATAGGAATGATGTATCTGGTGCTCACCGCCATGTTGGCGTTGAACGTCAGTACGGATATTCTGAAGGCGTTTAAGTTAGTAGATGACAGCCTTCATTCCACTTTATCCACAACGGAGAGTCATAATCGCGCCCTGATGAATGATTTCCGTGCGCTGCGTGACGAGAACCCGCAGAAAAACGGGGAGTGGTATGATAAGGCGGCTGCGTTGACCCTGCAAGCCGATAGTTTGTTTGATTATATTCAGGAAATGAAATATCAGATCGCTGTGGCTACGGACGGAGATAAGAATGCCGACCCTCAAGCACGGACGATCGAAGGTAGTGATAACCGCGATGCGGCTACGCGTTATGCCTTGCCCGATAGAGGTGAGAAACCCGGCGTGGTATTGAAAAATAAATTAGTGGCTTATCGCGACCTCTTGATTAGTTTGGATCCCGCCAAAGCGGAGGAGTTCAACACTACGTTTGATGTGAGCGACCGCCCCGAGTCAGGCGATAAGATGATTTCCTGGGAAGAACAAATGTTCCACGATATGCCTTCGGGTGCCGCCATTGTGCTGATGACCAAGTTACAGAATGACGTGCGCAATGCGCAAAACGACATGATTCAGTACTTGCGCAATAGTACGGACGCGGGCGACCTGCGTGTGAATAAACTGAACGCGTACGTGATACCGAATGCCAATTATGTGATTCGCGGCGGCAAATACACAGCGCAGATCGTATTAGCGGCAGTGGACTCGACGCAACGGCCGGAATACTATGTAGAAGGTCAGCGTATCAACGATAACGGTATCTACGAAGTGACGGCTTCCACTATCGGATTGCGCAAATACTCCGGTTGGATATCCTATCAAAACCCCGCTACCGGCGAAATGGCTACGTTGCCCTTCCGAAGCGAGTACAGCGTTGGCGAACCGGCAGTGACGATATCCAACACTGACCTCAACATCATGTACCGCAAGTACGAGAATAAGTTTGCCATCTCCGTTCCGGGCGTATCGAACGATAAGATCCGTGTGAACGTAAGCGGCGCCTCCGTACGCCAGCAAGGCGGTATTTGGGTAATCGTGCCGAATGAGTCAGCGAAGACCGTTTCGATCTCCGTTTTGGCCGAATTAGACGGCAAAATGCAGCCCATGGGTACGAAAGATTATCGCGTCAAAGTGTTACCGGCTCCGGGGGCTTATTTCAAATCCGGCGAAGCCGAGTATGCGTCCGACTCAAAGATATCGCGTAATGCCATCCTCAATAAGAATGCCACGGTGATTGCTTCGTACGGTCAAGACGGCTTATTGGATGTGCCGTTTAAGGTGACCAGCTTCAAAGTGGATGTCAACGGTGTGGTATTGGAATCCCGCTCCAACAAGATTACGCAAGAACAGATTAACCGCATAGAGAAACTCAAGATGGGTTCGTTGGTGATTATCAAAGATATCCGTGCAGAGAGTCCAAGCGGCGAACGTAAAGTACTGACGCCTATATTATTAACGCTGAATTAATACCTACAAATATGATAAAGAAAGTAAGTTTTGTTGTTTGTTTGTTGCTCGTAATGGTTAGTGCTCGAGCTCAACACCAAGTAAATTCATTCTTTGATGAATTAGGAACAGCGCGTATTCAAACGGCCGATTTCTCTCCGGCTCACGACACGATTGTGTTGCTTGACCATCGCCTGGATGATGTAATCTGGTCACGCTATGTTTATCGCATTATTGATATGCGCTACAAACAGAATTTCCAGCTCTATTTCCCGACTAACGCGGATGACCCTGAGTACCGTAATCTATTCCACGTGATCGTAGATGCAGTGAAGGATGGTATGCCTATTTATGAGAAGGGACAAGAGACTATCAAACCGGATTTTAAGACGCAAGACCCTATGGAGCGCAAGAATATCCCGAATATGTTCTTAGCCGGTCCTACTACTTCGCCTGATCCCAACGACACGCTCTATTTGGATGTAGCACGTTCTAACGCAATGATGATTCGCTATGATGCAGAGACAGATGAACTGTCCACCAACTACTATCCGTTTGATGGTTTCGTACGCAATCAGATTAAGTATCTGATTCAAGAGATTGTGTTCTTTGACAAACACACCTCCCGTCTGCATACCAAAATCATCGGCATTGCGCCGCTTCGTCCGGATCGTATCACCAAGGACAGCACAGAGGTCATTGGCGCGTTGAACCAATCCATCATGTTCTGGATTCCGTTTGACGCACTCCGTCCGTATATGGCAATGCAGTACGTTATTCCGAACCGCAACGAGACCAAGCGTGTGACCTTTGACGAGTTCTTCCAGAAACGTCTGTTCACCTCTTATATCGTAGGCGAAGGCAATATGTACAACCGTTGGATTCCGGATTACTCCGGTACACCCGAACAGGTTCGCAAAGAGCAAGATCGTATCGCCTCTGAATTGTTGAATTTCGAACAAGACCTTTGGGAATATTAATGCGTAAGCACCGTTTCCGTAACTCCTACCTAACGGCCGCCGTCAGCGTGTCGTTGGTGCTATGCCTTGTGGGCGTGGAATGTGTGCTCCTGCTATCTGCAGGAGCTCTCATTACGCGCATGCGTGAGAACATGACACTCACCGCTGTATTGACGCAAGAGGCAGATAGTGCGCAATGTGCCCAATTGGAACAGATACTGAACGCCAAGGAAGGTTGTAGCCGCTATGCTTATGTATCGAAAGAGCAAGCTTTAGCGGAACATATCGAGTCCTTGGGCGAAGACCCCAGTGCTTTCTTGGGGTATAACCCGCTTTCCGCCAGCTATGAGATCCATCCTACCGACGCGTATAGTTCGCCGGATAGCTTGGATGTGATAGCCGCCCAATTAGAGGCGCTTCCGTACGTGAAAGAAGTCATCTACCCGCGCGACTTGGCAGACTTGATGAGTAGTAATGTGAACGAGATATCGGTCATCCTATTGGTCGTAGGACTCGTATTACTGCTGGTGTCGATGGTGCTCATCGTCAACACTATCCGTTTGCAGATATATGCCAAGCGATTCCTGATTAACACCATGACGTTGGTAGGTGCCACTTCGTGGGTAACACGCCGGCCGTTTGTGCTGCGCAATATGCTGATGGGCTTCATCGCAGGCTTGGTGGCACTGGTCATCCTAAGCGCACTGGTTTATTACGTGGACGTGAAGATGGGTATTTTGCTTTTCCCTCTTACTTGGACCAATATCGCTTTTGTATCGGCAGTAGTGTTGTGCTCGGGATTACTCATCACTCTCTTAGCCTCCCTCATCGCCACAGGGCGGTATATACGCATGGATAATAACTCGTTGTACGAGATTTGATAACTGAATACTGAATGCTGATAGCTGAACACGTATGAAACAAACATTACCCAAATTGAACCTGATTTTGATTGCAGTGTCGTTTGTGATTATTGTAATCGGCTTTGCGTTGATGGCAGGAGAACCATCAGGCGAAGTGTATAATCCGGATATTTTCTCCTTTCGCCGTATTACGGTAGGACCGATGATTGCTCTCTTCGGTTTTGTGAGTATGATTGTAGCCATCCTTTATCGCCCTAAGAAGAAATGAATTGGTTAGAAGCGCTTATATTAGGCATCGTGCAAGGCTTGACAGAGTTCTTGCCGGTATCGTCTTCGGGACACCTTGAGATTGGTCACGCCCTCTTGGGCACAGCGGGTGAAGAGAACCTGCTTTTTGCAGTCATCGTCCACACCGCTACGGTCTTATCGACGCTCGTTATCCTTTGGAGCGAAGTGGCTAAACTGTTCAAAGGAACCTTCTCTTCGCTGCAATGGAATGCAGAGAAAGATTACGTCGCCAAGATTCTTGTGTCTATGATTCCGGTCTTTATTGTAGGTATGTTCTTCAAAGACCAAGTGGAGGCCTTCTTCGGTAACGGACTGCTGTTAGTAGGTATCTGCCTGCTTATCACTGCTGTTCTGTTGGCGTTGAGCGAATGGCTTCATACGAAGCGCCAAGGCGCAGGACATGAAGTGACCTACAAGGATGCCATCATCATCGGTCTGGCACAGGCGTGCGCAGTACTGCCTGGCTTAAGCCGTTCAGGCTCGACCATCGCAACGGGCTTGCTCTGCGGCGTGAAGAAAGAGAGCGTGGCGCAATTTTCCTTCCTGATGGTGCTCATCCCCATCCTCGGAGAAGCGTTCCTTGACCTGCTCAAACTACTGCAAGGCGAATTAGATAGTTCATTGGGCATTGTGCCGGCGGTCGTAGGCTTTGTGGCCGCTTTTGTGTCCGGCTGCTTCGCTTGCCGGTTCATGATTGAGATTGTTCGCCGCCAACGCTTGGTTTGGTTTGCGCTGTACTGCGCTATCGTAGGCACAGCCACGATTATAACCACCCTTTGCTAACATGTGGGATTTTGTAGAAGGCGAAGTCTTAGCGTTTGATAAACCGCTGCATTGGACGTCCTTTGACCTCGTGGCGAAAGTGCGGTACGCCTTGTGCCGAAAGTTGGGACAGAAGAAACTAAAGGTCGGGCACACCGGTACTTTAGACCCGCTGGCAACAGGCGTGGTCATCATCTGCACCGGCAAAAAAACGAAACTCATTGAACACCTGCAATACGATGTCAAAGAGTATATATCCACCCTGCAGTTAGGCGCTACAACGCCATCGTACGACCTTGAGAAAGAGATAGATGCCACGTACCCCACTGCGCATATCACACGCGAACTAATTGACCAAACGATCCCTGAGTTCCTCGGCGAGCAATGGCAAGTACCGCCTATGTTCTCTGCCATACAGATCAACGGCAAACGAGCCTATGAGTTGGCACGCAAAGGGGAGACGGTCGAACTGAAAGCCAAACTGCTGGTGATTGATGAGATAGAAGTGCTGGCTTTCGATGAGGCTGCGATGCAACTAACTATCCGCGTCGTTTGCTCCAAAGGAACATACATTCGCGCACTGGCGCGAGACATCGGCGAACGATTACACTCCGGCGCACACTTGATTGCCCTACGCCGAACCAGAGTCGGCAACACACGCGTTGAAGAGTGCTTAACGATAGAACAATTTTTAAATATAGTGAATGCTGAGACCTGAAAGCTGAAAGCTGACAACTAACGATTATGTATAAATCCAATGATATGAAACTCAGCCAGTTTAAGTTTGAACTGCCTGAGAACCTGATTGCTCAATTTCCCGCTTCCTATAGAGACGAAGCGCGTTTGTTAGTTCTCCATCGCAAAACGGGCGAGATAGAGCACAAGACCATCAATGACCTCGTTCAGTATTTTGATGAGGGCGATTTGTTTGTGTTTAACGACACGAAGGTTTTTCCTGCGCGCATGTACGGTCATAAGGAAAAAACGAACGCGCTGATAGAGGTATTCCTTCTGCGCGAACTCAGTCATCCGTTGCGTTACTGGGATGTGCTGGTGGACCCCGCGCGTAAGATTCGTATCGGGAATAAGATCACTTTCGATGACGACCCTTCTATCGTAGCGGAAGTGATTGATAACACCACCAGCCGCGGGCGTACGTTCCGCTTCCTGACCGATTACGACAACGAGGAGTTCGTGCCGCGTCTCTATGCGCTCGGTAGTGCGCCGCTGCCCAAATATATTCGTCGTCCGATGGACGCGGAGACACATGCGAAGTATGAGGAGATATTTCATGGCCAGCCCATTCGCGAGTTCGATATCGAGCGCTATCAAACTATCTTTGCCGACAAAGTAGGCGCTGTGGCGGCACCTGCAGCAGGACTGCATTTCTCCAAACAACTACTCAAACGAATGGAGATTAGAGGCATCGAAACAACATTCATGACCAGCCATATTTCGCTTGGTATCTTTAAGGATATAGACGTAGAGGATCTGACGAAAAACAAAATGGAGTCGGAGCAGATTATCCTTCCTGAAGGTATGGTCAAAGCCGTCAACCAGGCGCATGAGGAGCAACGCCGTATATGTGCTGTAGGCACAGAGATCATGCGTGCGATGGAGCATGTGGCCGGTACGAATGGGCAACTCAAACCCTACGACGGGTGGACCAATAAGTTCATTTATCCGCCTTATAGTTTCGCGGTGGCCAATAGTTTCTTTGTCAACCTCTACATGCCGCAATCGAGCCAGATGTTAATGGTGGCTGCTTTTGGTGGATACGAAGAGACCATGCACGCCTACGAGGAAGCCGTCAAAGAAGGTTACCACTTCGGCGATTACGGCGATGCGATGCTTATCGTTGACTAAAAAAGCCAACAGCCAACAGCTAACGGCTAATAGCTAATATGAATGTTCGAATTGACCCTTCCTGGCAACGCGTGTTGCAACCGGAGTTTGACAAGCCTTATTTCGAACTCCTGACGCAATATGTGCGCACCCAATATCAGACCTGTCTGTGCTTTCCACCGGCAGGTTTGATTTTCAATGCCTTCGACTCCTGCCCCTTTGAAAAGGTACGCGTGGTCATCATCGGACAAGACCCTTACCACGAACCCGGGCAAGCCATGGGACTCTCTTTCTCGGTGCCCGATGGAGTACAGATCCCGCCATCGCTGGTTAATATTTACAAGGAGATTAACCGCGACCTCGGCAAACCCATTCCTGCCTCAGGAGATCTTCATCGCTGGGCAGAACAGGGAGTACTCCTGCTTAACGCCACCCTTACCGTCCAAGCGCACAAAGCTGCCAGTCATCAAGGCAAAGGATGGGAAGAACTAACCGACGCCGCCATTGCGGCCCTTAATCGCGAACGCGAACATATCGTCTTTATGTTATGGGGTTCGTACGCGCAACGCAAAGGACAATTTATCGACCGCCGCAAACACCTTGTCCTACAAACCTCGCACCCATCGCCCCTCTCTGTCTATCGAGGCTTCGAAGGCTGCGGACACTTCAGCAAGGCCAATAAATACTTAGAGCAACACGGTCTCGCGCCTATCGATTGGTAAAGGCTATATGTCGCCCATTTCTCAAAAAACTGCACATTTATTTGCACAATTCAAAAATTATTAGTAATTTTGCAGTCGCAAAATTGCAAAACCTTCTAAATTTTACCACCATGTTACAAGAAGTTAGAACGCTTCGTTTGAACGAAGAACGTCATCCCAATGAAAATGAAGTGTGGGAAGCACACCAGTACGCTAACGAAAAACATTGTATTGTGCAACTACAATGGTTTATTCCTCATTATGGAATGAAGACGTGGGTGATTGCGCCGGAGGACAACATTGCCGATTTGCTCGCCAACCTCCACATTGCTTCCAATTAAATTTGGTACAATAACTACCGTCGCTTACCGACGTTAAACAGAAGGGCCTAATAAGAGGCATTTATAAGCAACATGCAAAACGAAATAGTACTATATCAGCCTGACGCCACTATCCAGTTGGAGGTTCGTTTACAAGATGATACTGTATGGCTGACACAACAGCAAATGGCAGAGTTGTTTCAGAAGGATATTTCTGTCATTTCGAGACATATCAAAAATATTTTCACTGAAGGAGAAGTCGACGAAAAAAGCAATTTGCATTTTTTGCAAATTCCTAATTCCGACAGACCGGCAAGGCTTTATGATTTGGATGTTATTATCTCGGTTGGTTATCGCGTTAAATCCAAGCAAGGGGTGCAATTCCGCCGTTGGGCGACTTCTATACTGAAGGAATATCTGCTTAGAGGTTATTCTTTTAACCAGCGCCTTATGGCTATGGAGGAAAAGATGGATAAGAAATTTCACTCGATAGAGAACACCTTGGCAGACCACCAAGAGAAAATAGATTTCTTCGTCCGCACATCTCTGCCACCTGTAGAAAAAGTCTTCTTCAATGGAGAGTTCTTCGAGGCGCGCGTCCTATTAGAGAAAATTATAAAGACCGCTCGGAGGCGCGTTATCATTATTGATGCATACATAGATGCCTCTACTTTTGAAATGCTAGATGTGCGCGCAAAAGGAGTGAAAGCCGATATTTATTCCGGCCTCAATCTAAGAAAATTGCAAAAACTGCACAATGACACCGCAGGAGTAGAGCCTATAGATACGCACATATGGAAGAACGCGTCACATGACCGTTGGATCATTGCGGATGACAATCTCTACCACTGTGGTCCTTCACTCAAGGATGCTGGACAGAAATTAGGTGCAGTAGCGCAGTTTAGTTTAGACGCGGAAGACATTTTAAAACATGTAAGATAATTTTAGTGGCAGCTGTTACGAAAGGAGAGACTTTATAAGAACCAAATAATATAGAATGAGTAAAAAGATTCTTTTCTTGCTGATGCTACTATTGGCAGTAACGATGGCCGCGGAGCAGTCGCTTGTTCCAGCGATGATAGTAAATGGCACAGACGGCAGCAGACAAGTGGTGCAACTGGATGCCACCGATATATCGGATTTGGTCATCCATGCCACCACGCAGGCCATGACGGTGGACATTCCCGAAGCGCAAACCACGGGCGTCAGGAGTATCACTTTTGCTATGGTTGCTGTAGAAACAATACCGACTTCTATTGATAATACAGACACTCCGCGCATACAGGGCGTGGAAAAGGTCATGCGCGACGGACAAGTCATTATTCGTCTGCAACTACAAAACGGTGCGATTATCGAATACGATATACACGGCAATCAAATAACAACCAAATAATACGGAATATGAAGAAGATCCCCACAGCAGTCCTTGCTCTTATGATGACCATAAGCGCCCCTGCGCAGTTTTATATCTATCTGCCTAACGGCGGAGCATTACAGGCAGATAGTATCAGTGTGGTTGCCCCTTCGGACGATCCAAATACTCCTGTAACGCCACTGAGTGAAGGAGTGTTGAGCGGTGAGTTTTCCGTTAGCGCGACAAAGAAAGTGCATTTCTCGCAGGGCAATCTCCAGTACCAAGCTACCACCAACACATGGCGTTTCGCAGATAACCAATATACGAGGTGTAAAACCAATGGCTATATAGCCGAAGACTATGATGGCTGGATAGATTTGTTCGGGTGGGGCACAAGCGGCTATAACAATATAGCAAACGATTCGCTTGCGGTCAACTATCAACCTTGGGCAAAAACAACGTCCCGGCTCAATGCAACAATACTCTATAGAACTGAGATAGATAACATCAACTGTGAAATGCAGGCAATAACGGGTAAGTGCGACACTACTTGGACAGAAGGAGGTACCTATCACTCTGATTCCGTCAATTATTACGGCTATGGTCCTTCTACTTACAAAAGTGATAAGAATCTCGCCGGCACGAGCGCCAATTATGACTGGGGTGTATATAACGCTATTACTAACGGCGGAGCGCAGGCGGGCTTATGGCGCACGTTGACAGAAGAAGAATGGGAGTATATCCTCAATGGTCGTCCTCTGGCGCAATACTTGCGTTCGCAAGCAACTGTTTGCGATCAACATGGCTATGTGTTATTGCCCGATGATTTTACCTTGCCTCAGGGGTTGAGTTGGAGCTATCAGGCCGGTAACTGGACGACGAATACGTATGATGCTCAAGCATGGAGTGTGATGGAATCGAGAGGGGCTGTATTCTTGCCTGCTGCAGATCACCGCCTAAATACGTCAGTAATTCACCCAGGGACGTTTGGTTATTACTGGTCGACTACCCACAACGGTAATGGTCAAGCACGCTGCATGTTTTTCAATTCGGGTGTTATCAGAATTGTAAACGGCAATCGCTACGACGGAGAATCTGTTCGTTTGGTACAGGACGTGCAATGATTGCGTATATTCCATCGAATACAATCCGTTATTAGAGAAAATATCTGTTTTTTGACATTTCCAGAGGCAAAAATTTGGAAATGTCAATTTTTTGTAGTATCTTTGCAGACGATTTAAGATCCAAGGCATAAAGACCGATTAGAACCATGAAAGCGAAGTGGACCAGTTTAGTAGATGATTTGCGGGGACATGTGGATAGCCGTCACTATGCGCGGCATATACCCGGTAATTATACGTGGGCGGCTATATGCGAGAAGCCAGAGCTGAGCGAGAAGACCAAGAAAAAGAAGGCTAATCTGCCGACCGCGCAGCGGTTTAAAGCCTTAATGGCCGAGACGAAAGCAATTCTGCATGACCCTGAGCGCAAAGCGGAATGGCAGGCGCGTTATGACGAAGCTATGCGTAAGGCGCGAAAATATAACAGACCTATTCAAGGACGGTTATACGATTTCATCAAACACGAATTGAGCGAGGAGCAAAAACGGAATGGTGATGTTAAGCCATCGTAGTGCTGAGGTTAGAGTGATGTCGGGTAGAGCATACGATGAGCATACGATCAGCATACGATGAGCATTCGATCGAACAAGGTGGAAATCAGGTGGAAACTAGCGATTCTGTAGGAAACCATTTTAACTATTTAACTCTTTAATTTTTTAACTCTTAACGTGTTATGTCGAAGACGTTACTATTGATAGATGCTTACGCGATGATTTTTCGCGCGTATTATGCCTTTATTCGCGCGCCGCGCATGAACAGTAAGGGCGAAAACACCTCCGCTATTTTTGGTTTTGCCATCACCTTGGATGATTTGCTGCGCAAGATCAATCCTTCGCATGTAGGCGTTGCGTTCGATCCGCAAGGTCCGACTTTTCGTCACGAGGCGTACGAACAATACAAGGCGCAACGACCGGAAACGCCGGAGGATATCCGCAAAGCTGTGCCGATTATCAAACAGCTCTTAGAGGCGATGAATATCCCTGTGCTTGAGTGCGCAGGATTTGAGGCGGATGACGTCATCGGCACCCTTTCCAAAAAAGGCGAAGAAGCAGGTTTTGAGGTCTATATGGCTACGCCTGACAAGGACTACGGGCAGTTAGTTACTAACCGCGTGTTCATGTACCGTCCGCGGCATACCGGTGGTTTTGAGATGATGGGACCGCAAGAAGTGTGTGCCAAGTACGGTGTGAACCATCAATCGCAAGTGATTGACCTCTTGGGTCTGATGGGCGACGCCAGCGATAATATACCCGGTTGCAAAGGAGTAGGCGAAAAGACGGCCGTGCAGCTTCTTCAACAATTCGGTTCGATTGACAACCTGCTTGCCCACACGGACGAACTCAAAGGTGCCTTGCGTCAGAAAGTGGAATCGCAAGTGGAAGAGATTAAGTTCTCCCGCTTCTTGGCAACTATCCGAACAGACGTGCCCATCAGTCTTGACGAGGCGCTCTTAGCCAAGAAAGAGCCTAATTTCGAGGCACTCGTTAGCCTCTACCGCGAACTGGAGTTTAATACCCTTTTGCGCAAATTAGAACCTATTGGGGCTACTAGTCAGCTGAGTACGCCTAGTCAGCCTAAGGCGTCTAAGAAATCCGGGCAAGCCGCTGATCCTAATCAGTTAGATCTCTTCGGCTTTGGAGAAGAAGCGTCAACAGGTGATAGCCAAGAACCCACGCCTGAATTCGACACTATCGAGAACAGGCTCTGTCAGTACTTATTGAATCCCGAGGTGGCGTTTAACCCCTATAAAGCGCCTAACTGGGACGCGCTGAAGGCGGATGCAGACTTGTGGAACCTCTATAACGAGGTGGAACTGCCCTTAGTGCCGGTTCTGCGCGAGATGGAAGAAGCGGGTGTGCGCATCGATGTAACGCAACTCAAAGAGGCTGAGGCACAACTAACCGAAGAACTCAACGCATTGGAACAACGCATCTATACCCTTGCCGGTGAGCCTTTTAATATCAATAGTCCGCGGCAAGTAGGTGAGTTGCTATTTGATAAACTCAAGCTGGACACCAAAGCCAAGAAATCCAAGACCGGGCAATACTCCACCTCAGAAGAAGTGCTGGTGGCGCTCAAGGACAAGCACGAGATAGTGGGGCTGATCCTCGACTACCGTGAGTTGAAAAAACTTATCTCCACATATATCTCCGCCCTTCCGGAGTACATTGCCGCGGATGGTAAAATCCACACAACTTATAATCAGACCGTCACCGCCACGGGTCGTCTATCCAGTTCGAATCCGAATCTGCAGAACTTACCCATTCGTTCAGAGCGCGGACGCTTTATCCGTCAAGCGGTTATTCCTGACGACGGTTGTCTTTTCCTTAGCGCCGATTATAGCCAGATAGAACTTCGTCTGATGGCGCATTTCTCGCAAGACGAGCACCTATTGAGCGCCTTCCGCGAGGGACAGGATATCCATGCGGCGACGGCGGCGAAGATTTTTGGGTTGCCCATCGAACAGGTTACCAAAGACCAGCGGCGGCAAGCCAAGACGGCTAATTTCGGTATCATCTATGGCATTTCTGCTTTCGGTCTGGCGCAACAATTGGATTGTTCGCGCACGGAAGCCAAACAGCTCATAGACGATTATTTTGCGGCATTTCCGAGGGTGATCAGTTATATCGAATCGCAGAAAGAGCTTGCGCGCCAACGCGGCTATGCCGAGACGCTCTTTGGTCGCAAACGGTACTTGCCGGATATCACTTCTTCCAATGCGACCGTTCGTTCGTTTGCGGAGCGTAACGCCGTCAACGCACCTATTCAGGGCACCGCCGCGGACATCATCAAAATGGCGATGGTCTCTATTCATCGGCGTTTGAAAGAAGAGGGTTTGCAAGCACAGATGATTATGCAAGTGCACGATGAGCTCAACTTCAATGTGCCTGCCGCCGAGGTGGAGCGCGTGCGCGAGATAGTGGTATCGGAAATGCAAAACGCGGTGCACCTGTCCGTTCCGCTCATCGCTGAATGTGGTGTAGGCAAGAATTGGTTGGAAGCACACTAAGCCATGTTCCATTTGTTTCTTTTAATTCGCGTGCTGTGTATCGGTAATAGTTTCTCTTGGGATGCAGTGGAGCAAGAGTTAGTGCCGCTATGTGACACGGTGGGCGTTGAGGTGGAGGTGCATAATCTCTATTACGGTGGTTGTTCGCTGCAACAACACGCAACGTTCCTGCTTCAAGACACCGCGGTCTATAGTCATCGGGTCTGTACGAACGCCGAGCCGCGGATCATCAAAGACACGATTTCGCTTCGTCAGGCGCTTCGTGATGGCGAGTACGATATTATCTCGCTGCAGCAAGCCAGTCACGATAGTGGTATTCGTTCGTCGTACGAGCCATGGCTGGCAATGCTTATTGATACCGTTACGGCTTATCAACCCCATGCCCAAATATGCTGGATGCAGACCTGGGCTTATAGCCGCAAAGCCACCCATCCGGATTATCCGCGTTACCATAATCGCCAACGCGAAATGTGGGATAGTATCATCGCCTGCACACAATCAGAAATCGTTCCGCGTCCATTGAAGATTATTCCTTGCGGCAAAGCCATTCAATTAGGCCGTAAGACAGTTTTAGGCGACACTTTCTGCCGAGACGGCTACCACCTCAATTACACGTACGGGCGTTATACTGCGGCGTGCGTATGGTACGAGGTTCTCACGGGTAACGATGTGCGCCATAATCCGTATAAGAATGCGAAGATGACAAAAAGGCAGGCTCGTATAACAAAGAAAGTCGCTCATAAAGCATGCAGGATTTATAAATAGGCATGCAGAATTTCTTCATAGGCCATGCAGAATTTCTTCGTAATCCTTCACCCTTCGGTGTGAAGTCTTACATCCAAACAAAAGAAAAATGCGCTTGAGAGTAAATTCTCAGACGCATTTTCTTTGTTTGTATGTGATCCATGCAGGATCGAGGGGATCTGAACAACGGTGCGCCCGATTGCGCATCTTTGCGCAGGTACTTTCGATTTTCAATGTACAAAAAGCGTGCCGAACACGCAAAAAACCGCAACGAAATGCAATTATGTCGGGATTTCGTCGGGATTAGCCTTTGTTTTGCTTATTGCAGCGCGTTTCATGTCGTCATCTACGGACGAGTACCGGGCAAACGCTCTCGAGTTCGCCGCGTGCCCGGTCATCGAAGCCGTGATGCGCTCCGAGAGGGTCGCTTTGAACATATTGCAGGAGAATGTCCGGCGTGCGAGGTGTGACGCTGCTATATCGCAAAGCCTCTTATGTACGTGCGTATCGTGCGCGCTATCATATAGGAGTACCTGACGATCCACACCCGCCTGACGCAGCACTTTTTTGATGCTGTCGTTGTATTTGTCGGTACTGATGAACGGAAACAGCCTAACCGGATCTGCTTCGCGATACCTTTCGACTATCTGGAGGGCAACCTCATCGAGGGGCACGCGCACGCTGATCTGCTTCGTGCGTTTCGTCTTGCGTGCAACGTACTCGATGAAGCCGTCCGGTGTCACGCTCTCGTGCGTGAGTGCGTACAGGTCCGAGATACGGCATCCGACATGACACTGAAAGACGAAGATGTCAC
>JAFSWF010000014.1 GCA_017444615.1 Paludibacteraceae bacterium
GCTGATGGCAGATGGCTGATGGCTAAAAGCTTCGTCCACCGCTACCGCCTTCACATCTGTCAACGGCTTCCCTTCCGCATCATACAGCGCCGTATACACCTCCATCCGCCGCGCATCAATCATCGGACACAACAAGTCTGTATTCTGTACTCTGTATTCTGTATTCTCCCTCGCCGCCTCACATAGCACTTCCAAAGTCGGTACAACCACCAACGGCAACTGCCAGCCGAAACACAAACCCTTAGCGGTACTCGTCCCTATTCGCAAACCCGTGTAACTACCCGGACCGGCGCTTAACGAGACCGCATCGAGAGAATCACGAGTCAATCCTAGACTTTGCACGAGGGATTCAAGGAACGTGGGTAAGAGACGAGCGTGATTAGCACCCTCCCGACAGATCTGCTGAGCCACTAATTTGCCGTCTTTACACACCGCTGCTGAGCAGACCGAAGTACTGGTTTCTATACAAAGTATCCGCATTTTTCGCGCAATTATTCAAAAATATCGTGCAAAGTTACGATTTTTTTTGCAAATTGCAAAATTTTTTGTAATTTTGCAGCATAATTTCGTAACATTATGGCTAAAATCGTTGTTTTTACCGGTGCAGGAGTGAGCGCCGAGAGTGGTTTAGGCACTTTTAGGGATAGTGATGGACTCTGGGAACACTATCGAGTAGAAGACGTCTGTACACACGAAGCATGGTTAACCAACCCGCAACTTTGTGTCAAGTTCTATAACGATCGTAGGCGGGACACTCTTGCGGCTCAACCTAATGCCGCACACATCGCTATCGCACGTCTCCAACAAGCGCTTCCGGACACGCAAATCATCACCCAAAACATCGACGACCTACATGAACGCGCTGGCGCTAAGAATGTGGTTCACCTTCACGGAGAAATCACCAAACTGCGCTCTTCCATCAACGAAACAGCCACTGTTCCGCTCGAAGGATGGGAACAACACTATGGCGACCGTCATCCCGATGGTTCCTTGCTCCGGCCATACATCGTCTTCTTCGGCGAAGGAGTACCGTATTTTGATACCGCCTGCCGTATCGCCGCTGAAGCGGATATCTTATTAGTGGTAGGTACCAGCCTCAATGTGTATCCTGCCGCTTCACTCATCCACTACGCCAAACCCGGTACGCCTATTTATTTCGTCGATCCGGGACAACCGGAATTTGGCACGTGGGCAGATCGTATCACCCATATTCGCAAAAAAGCCACCGAAGGCGTGCCGGAAATAGTAGAACAACTGCTCAAAAATGCGTAATTCCTTCTTCCGCATATTATTGTGGCTGGCAGTAATTGCCGTTTTCACCCTTGCTGCGATGGGTATTTGGCTCATTGCCAGCGGTGGATCTCAATCCACCGAGTCGCTCAAATGGTTGCAATTCCTCCAAACACTTGGCACATTCACTCTACCGCCTATTCTCTGCGCGTGGCTATGGAATAATCATAAACCATTCTCTTGGCTCAAACTGAACAAAGGCCTCTCTTGGCAAACAGCGCTGCTAGCCATCGGCATCATGATTTGCGCCATTCCTGCTATTAACCTGCTTGCCGACCTAAATAGCCGCATTGTATTGCCGAAAAGTCTCGATTTCATCGAACAATTTCTTAAGCAACAAGAAGAAGCCGCAGCCGTATTAACCGAACGTTTTCTCCAAGCAGATAACTTCGGCACCTTGCTTATCAACATCGGTCTCATGGCACTTCTTCCTGCCCTCGCCGAAGAACTCTCTTTCCGTGGCACCCTCCAGCAAATCTTATCTCACAGCGAGTCAAGCGAGCGGTCTTTCAGCGGAAGCGGTCTTTCAGCGCAGCGGTCTTATAGCCACAGGCGGTCAGCGTTAGCTATTTGGCTAACCGCCATCATCTTTTCCGCCATCCACATGCAGTTCTACGGCTTCATCCCGCGGATGCTCCTCGGCGCCATGTTTGGCTATGTCTTCCTCTGGACAGGTTCCCTTTGGGCTCCTATTCTCATGCATTTTACCAACAACGCCATCGCTGTCATCTCCTATTATCTCACAGCCAATAGCCAATGGCAAACAGCAAATGGCACAAATTTAGCCGACACGTTCGGTGCCGGCTCAACTTGGTGGATAGGGGTACTAAGCCTACTGATTACATCTCTGGGTCTACTAATATTCGTCCGCAGAACTCACAAGGAATAATCTTCTTGCGCGTACGAATATCAATCTGACTTTGTGCAGGAATCTTTGCGTGGCAACCGCCGCAACTATCACGTTCAATCTTCACAACGGCCAAACCGTTACGTGCATTCTTACGAATACGTTTGAATGCCGCTAACGTACGCTCGTCAATCTTGCGCTCCAAATCGCTGGCCTTCAGCATCAACGCCTCCGTCTCACTCTTCGTTTCCGCCAAGATCTGATCTAACTCAGAGCGTTTTTGGTTCAGATCCACCGTACGCTCCTCGATATCCTTGGTCGTCTTAGCTTTATCCGCCAAACGTGCCTCCAATTCTGTCGTAAAATGTTTAATCTTACGCTGCGAAGCTTCAATCTCCAACTCCTGATACTCAATTTCTTTGTTCAGGTTGTCAAACTCGCGGTTGTTACGAACACTGTTCTGCTGCTCGCGATAGCGAGAAATAGAAGCATTAGCATTCTCCACGCGGACGCGATGGTCGCTAATCTGCGTCTCGCATTCCTTAATCTCATTCTCGATATTGGTCAAACGGGTCTTCAAACCTTCTACCTCATCGGCCATATCTTTCACTTCCTGCGGTAACTCACCCGCAAGCGTACGCAATGAGTCAATCTTCGAATTGACTTGCTGCAATTGATAGAGCGCTTTCAATCGCTCCTCTACCGTTAATTCTTTCTCTTTTGCCATATTCTTTTATCTTTAACTTTAAACTTTCTACTCTTAAACTTCTCTCAACTCTCCACTCTTAACTAAAATAGGCGTTCTATCCGCCTGACTGATCAAGCACTTCACACCCAGCGGCTCTAATATCTCCTTAAATATATCGCGCGCGTGGTGCTCGCTAATCCAATGGTCCACATCCACCAACCCTATCTGCCCGTCCGCTTCCTGAAACTCATGATACTTACAATCGGCTGTCAGATACACATCGGCTCCTTGCGCCATCGCCTCGCCGATAAACTCTGCGCCTGCTCCTCCGCAAAGCGCAATCGTCTGTACTTGCTCCTTCGCCGAACGCGTATAACGCACATACGTAGCACCCAGCACGTCCCTCACCCGTTGCACAAAATCAGCATATCTCATCGGTGTCTCTAAGCGCCCGATCACTCCTAATCCCGTCTGAGGGCTGATTGCTGATTGCTGATTACTCACTACTAACATCCGATACTCCCTCACGCCCAGCATATCCGCCAAACGCGTATTGATACCGCCCCACACGCTATCCAAACTCGTGTGCGCAGAATAAATAGCGATATCATGTTTAATCGCTTTCTCTACCACTCGCGCTTGCGGCGTCTGACCGCAAACTTGTTTCAAACCACGAAATAATAAAGGATGATGGCTAACAATCAATTGGCAACCAAGCATAATAGCCTCATCAACCACATCCGGCGTTACGTCTGTGGTCAAGAGAACGGACTCAATGTCACGTCCTGTGTCACCTACCTGCATTCCCGAGTTATCCCATTCTTCTTGGGCACTCCGTGGCGCTACAGATTCTATGCTATCGATAAGAGCTCGTAAGAGCACGTATTCGTTTTACTCGGCTTCTTCCTCTTTCGGCTCGAAGTCCGTAATACCCGCTTTCACCAGGATATTATACCATTGTATCAACTTGCGGATATCACTCGGATAAACACGGTCTCTGTCCCAATCGGGCAGCACTTCGTCAAACCAAGCCTGCAATTCTGCGTTCGAAGCCTTCTTGGCATCAATACTCGTCGGTTGCAACCCTTCTTTCTTTCCCGCGTTGGTCAGCACTTGCCACAAAGCCACATCATCCGCGTTCGTAAACATCGACACATCACTCAGCGCTACAATCTTATCACGCGCATAAGTCGGCATACGTTTACCGTCCACCAAGCTCTCTACAATCAGCATGTTATTGCCGCGACTAACCAACTTGTACAATCCGGGTTTACCCGTTATAGCGAGAATTTCTTTCAGCATAATTTCACTATTTAAATAGCATTTTTTACAAAATCGGCTACAAAGGTACAACAAAATTTGCACATATGCAAAAAAAATTGTAAATTTGCACCGTTTTTTACATTATGGGACTACTTTTAGTATTTTTATTAGGCGCGATGGGCATCAGTTTTCTGTGCTCGGTACTCGAATCGGTACTCATGTCCACCTCGCTCAGTTACATCAATCTGCGGGAAGAAGAGGGCTATGGACCCGCTAAACTCATGAGCAGTTATAAGGAGGACACAGGTCGTCCTCTTGCGGCTATTCTGTCGCTGAACACCATCGCCAACACCATCGGCGCAGCAGGAGTTGGTATGCAGGCAACGGCTGTCTTCGGCTCTAAATGGTTCGGACTCGTGTCCGCCATCACTACATTACTGATTCTCGTCTTCTCGGAAATCATTCCAAAAGTCATCGGTACTACCTACTGGCGCGAACTGATGGGCTTTACCGCACGCACCATACGCGCGCTAATCTTTATTTTATACCCCTTCGTCCTACTCGTCGAACTCATCACACGCATGTTCCCCGATAATGAAGACGAACCCTCCGTCAGCCGCGAAGAAGTGCTCTCTATGGTCAATGTGGGCGAAGAAGAAGGCGTCGTCGATGAAGATGAGAATAAGATCTTCACCAACCTCATGCGACTCGACTCCATCCACGCCTACGATGTGATGACACCGCGCGTAGTGGCTAAGATCGCACCGGAGAACATGACCCTACGAGCCTATTATGACAGCGATGAATACGACCATTTCTCGCGTATTCCGCTGTATAATCCCACCTCACCCGAATATATCACAGGCTATGTGCTCCGCAACGATGCACTCGAGGAACTAACCGAAGACCATTTCCGCAAAACGCTGGGAGGCATCAAACGATCCCTACCCGCCTTCGACCAAGACCTCACACTCGGCACTATCTTTGACTCCATGCTCAAGCAAAAGAGCCAAATCGCACAAATCATCGATGAATACGGTATGTTCGTCGGTATCCTCACACTCGAAGATATTATTGAGACCATCTTCGGCCTCGAAATCATCGATGAAAACGACACCGTCATCGACATGCAGCAATACGCACGCGACCGTTGGGAGCAACGACAGAAAAAGTACAAGAAACTAGCCGTCAATCACGACGGTCGAACGACGGTCGAACGACGGTCGAACGACGGTCAAAGCCAAGATCAAGCCAAGAACGATGATACGCAAATCTAACGTGCGCATAGAAAATAAGCGGGCGAGGTTTGAGTATATCATCCTTGATCGCTACGTAGCCGGCATCCAACTCTTCGGCACAGAAATCAAATCCATCCGCGAAGGCAAAGCGTCGCTCGTGGATAGTTATTGTGCCGTAGAACACGGGGAGATGTATGTCAAACAGATGCATATCGCTGAATACCGCTTTGGCTCGTACGCTAACCATGAAGCCAAACGCGATCGCAAACTGCTACTCCAGCGAAAAGAGATTCGCAAATTGGAGAAAGCTACTAAAGATACAGGCAAGACCATCATTCCGCTTGTGCTTTTTATCAACGATCGCGGACTCGCTAAGATGGAAATAGCGCTCTGTCAAGGCAAACACACCTACGACAAACGGCAATCGCTCCGCGAAGCGGATGATAAACGAGAGGTAGCACAAGCGCTCAAGAATGCGCGGCTCAAATAAGTCTCAATACAAGGAATTATAATTTCCGAATCCGCCACTCGTTCGGGTAGAGGTTATTTTGGCGGTTACCTACATTCTTTGCAAACCCTAATGGCACTCCTTCATAAGTGACCAACAACAAACCTAACGGCACATCGGTCAGGTTAAGTGCTTCTGTGCGCAAGTAACTCAACGCCTGTTCACGCGTCAGCGCTATATTAGGGAAAGCCTCTTTCCGCAAGTCCTTAGACATGCTCAGGCTATGCTGCGGAGCAATTCCTCTTCCGCGCTCTTCGCCTAAACCAAAGCCGGTCGAGATACATGTCAACTGCGTTCCCAGAAAATCAATCAGCTCTTTATACTTAATCGGATAAGCCATAGCAAAACGGTCGGTATAACGAATGGCCCAATTATCCGGATGTTGCAACCAACTCCGCATCACCGGCAGATATTCCGGATGAGGCATCGCTATAGGCTTCTTCGGAGCCTTGATCGTTACGGTCTGAACGGCCTCACGGCTGTGTTTACGCAAAACGCATAAGTAAAATCCTTCGCCTTTCGTCTTATGCGGATAGAAATGGTAGCCCATTGTACTTTCTACGATGCCCCACGCAGGATCATAATCCAGCGGCAGCACATCAGCGCCCAAAGTATCTGCCACCCACTCTACGTTCTTCTCGTTCTCTTCTTCGTTGAACGTACAAGTGGAGTAAAGCAATATACCTCCGGGCTTCAACGCATCCCACACATCCATCAGAATACTCCGTTGCCGTTCTGCGCAAAGCTTGACAGCCTTCAGACTCCATTCGCTCCGCGCTTGCTCATCCTTGCGGAACATACCTTCGCCCGAACAAGGTGCATCTACTAAGATACAATCGAACAAATGATGACATTTTTCTCCGTATTCAGCGGCAGTATTATGGGTAACCACGGTATTACCATTACCCCATTTCTGGATGTTCTCGCTCAAGATAAACACACGCTGCCGCACAACTTCGTTACTCAGCAGCAGCCCATCCGAACCCAGATATTCGCTGATAAGCGTACTCTTACCACCCGGCGCCGCACATAAATCCAGCACAACGGACGAGGTATCTACATACTGCTCTAAGGCCTGCTGAATAAACATCGAACTGGCTTCCTGCACATAGTAGCAACCTGCATGGAACAACGGATCTAACGTAAACTGTGGCCGCTCGGAGAGGTAATATCCATCTATATGCCAAGGCACTTCATCGGTATCCCCATCAAAAGTGAGCACATCCAGTTTGCTATTAAGGCGTATAGAAGTAACCGGCTCTGTTTCCAGTGCCCGCAGCAGCAGTTCCGCCTCATTGCCCATCTCCTGCCGCATCTGCTCTATAAACTCAACCGGTAACATACGTCTCCCAAATCGCCTGCAAAGGTACAACAAAAAAATGACATACGCAAGTTTGCATGCCATTTTTTTGCTTTTTTAACAACTTAACCGCTTAA
>JAFSWF010000015.1 GCA_017444615.1 Paludibacteraceae bacterium
AAAAATTGAACATTATGAACCCTTATCCCCTCTATGACATCCCGTACCTCGTCCGCGACCCCAACGACTTCCGCATGTCCGCTGCCCGCCACGCACTCGAGCTCTGCAACCAAGCCGTCGTCGATGATTATTTCCTCGCACGAGCCCAAGGCCTCTCCGCCGCCGATGCCCGCACACACGTCGCCAAGCACTACCATCTAACCCTCCAACAAACAAAAAACGCACTCGATTGGTTCTACCATGAGGCTAAAAAACGCAAAAAGTACGATTTTTTGCAAAAATATTCGCTTCTCTATTGGAACACCAAACCTGCTACCAGCCCTTTCTTAATTTTTAATTCTTAATTCTTAATTTAGAAAAAATGGAATGTAACTTCGGCACGCCCCTTCCCTAAACAAGTTTAGGGTGGGTTCCCTCCGAAGTTACGTTCGCACAGATGTGCGAGTAAGCAAGCCTTTGGCCGCAAAAAATTCAAGTAAACTTGATTTTTTTCGTCAAAAACTTGCTTATTCCATTTTTTTGTAGTAATTTTGCAGCGGATATGGTTTTATTGGAACACATCTATAAGAGTTACGGAACGCAGCCAGTGCTGCGGGATGTGTGTTTGGAGATTCCGAAGGGACAGATAGTGGGGTTATTGGGTCCGAACGGTGCCGGTAAATCCACACTGATGAAGATACTGGTTGGGCTGGTGGAGCCGGAAGAACCGGCTGCGCCTGTAGGACCGTTACACTGTAAGACCGCTAATGCTGTAGGACCGCAGGCACAGCCTGCTGAAAGATATCTCATACAGAAACCCGGGCGGATTGGTTATCTGCCGGAGAATAATCCGCTGTATGAGGAGATGTACGTTAGCGAATACCTGAGGTTCATGTATTCGCTAGAGACCGCTCTCCGACCTGACAGAGTACAGACCGCTAACGCTGACAGAGTACAGACATTGATTGACCTTGTGGGGTTGACGGCGGAGAGGCATAAGCATATAAAGGAGTTGAGTAAAGGGTATCGGCAGCGGGTAGGATTAGCGCAGGCGCTGTTGGGCGAACCGGATTTGCTGATACTGGATGAACCGACCACGGGTCTGGACCCTAACCAACTGGTGGAGATACGGAGTTTGATTCGAGAGTTGGGCAAAGACCGAACGGTCATTCTCTCGACGCATATCCTACAGGAAGTGCGGGAGATGTGCGACCGTGTGGTGATACTGGACCACGGGGAGATAAAAGCGGATAGGACGATTGATGAGGTCGAAGATCTGGAAACGCTATTTCGATCGGTGACATGCTAATTTACCATTTGGTCATTTACCATTTACCATTTATTGGTTCATTTAGCTATTTAGATATTTATGGCAGAATTTGATATACGACAACAGATGAGTGAGAAGGAGCAGGACAATGCCTTGCGGCCGTTGTGCTTTGCGGACTTTGCGGGACAGAGTAAGGTGACGAGTAACCTGAAGATCTTCGTGGAGGCAGCTAAGTTGCGTGGGGAGAGTTTGGACCACGTGCTTCTTTTTGGTCCTCCGGGATTAGGTAAGACGACGCTCAGTAACATCATCGCCAATGAGTTAGGCGTAGGGTTCAAAGTGACGAGTGGTCCGGTGTTGGACAAACCCGGCGATTTGGCAGGTTTATTGACCTCGTTGGAACCCAACGATGTGCTGTTTATCGATGAGATCCATCGTTTGAGTCCGATTGTGGAGGAGTACTTATACTCGGCGATGGAGGATTATCGGATAGATATCATGATTGATAAGGGTCCTTCGGCGCGTACGATACAGATTGACCTCAATCACTTCACGCTCATCGGAGCGACGACGCGAAGCGGTTTGTTGACCTCGCCGCTACGTGCCCGTTTCGGTATCAATTGTCATTTGGAGTATTACGATGCGGATATATTGGCGGGAATTGTGAAGCGCAGTGCACGGTTGCTGAACGTAGAGATTAACGAACAAGCGGCGTGTGAGATTGCGCGCAGGAGTAGGGGAACGCCCCGTATCGCCAATGCGTTGTTGCGGCGCGTTCGCGATTTTGCGCAGGTGAAAGGTGACGGCAAGATAGACCTTGACATAGCGCAATATGCCCTCGAGGCGCTCAATATAGATACCTTCGGTTTGGATCAGATAGATAACAAATTGCTGACCACTATCATTGATAAGTTCCGCGGCGGACCGGTAGGTCTGAACACGATCGCTACGGCGATGGGCGAAGATGCGGGTACGATAGAGGATGTGTATGAACCGTACTTGATTAAGGAAGGCTTCATCAAACGGACACCACGCGGTCGCGAAGCTACCGAATTAGCCTATCAGCATTTGGGCAAGATACCGATGAACGCGGATGGGCAGCAGAACTTGTTTTGATTGGTAATTGGTAATGGGTAATTGGTAATGGGTAATGGGTACCATGAGAGGAAAAACACTTATACTTAGCCTATTATGGGTGATGCCGTTGATGGCGATGCCCGATTCGATAGCGGTAGAGACTCCGGCGGCATTATTAGCCGCGCAATTGAATCAGTTGGAAACGCTCACCGACACGCTGAAGGTAGAGACCTCCAAGCGCGGTTATTTGGTGAACGCTATTGATGTGCTGTCGGGGCAGACGGCAGGTGTGACGGTAGGTTCGAACACCAACCCCGAGGCGATGTTATCGTCCGTACGCGTACGTGGTAACCACTCGTTGACGGGCGGCAATGAACCGCTGGTCATCATCGATGGCATGTCTTCGGACTTGCGCACGTTAGCCACGGTGTACCCCGGCGATATTGAGTCGTTTACGATCTTGAAAGATGCGGCGCAGACAGCGCAATACGGTGCCCGTGGTGCAGCCGGTGTGATTGAAGTGCGGACACGCAGAGGGGCAGAGGGTAAGTTTTCCATCAGTTATGCAGGGGATGCGGGGTTCGTTCATGCGGACCATTTTCTGCCGATGTACAGTGCGGCGGAGTACCGCCAAGTGACGACAGACAGAGGGTTGTCGATAGCCGATTTGGGTGCTAATACCGATTGGCAGCGGGCTATTCTGCGGACGGGGTTTGTGCAGAATCATCATATCGCGTTAGGCGGAGGTAACGACCAGACCAATTACCGTGCTTCGCTCAGTTATAGCCAAAACAACAGCGTGATTCGCGAGATGGGTATGCGCAATTTTACCGCCAAAGTGGATGTGACGCAATACGCGTTGAACAAGCGGCTCCAATTCGATGTAGGTTTGTTCGGCGCAGTAGGTCACACGCAGAGCATTAACGATGTGCAGAAACTATTCTATTCTGCCGCTGCTTTTAACCCCACTTATTCAACCGGCAGAAACGCCAGCGGCGGCTATGACGGGTATCCCGACGCGAGTCAGATCAACAACCCCTTAGCCTTATTAGATATTCAGAAGCATAACGACGCCATGCATTTCAACACGCACTTACGGTTGACCGGCGATATAGGCTATGGCTTGCAGGTGATAGGGTATGGCAGTTACAGTTACGACGCGGACGAGGATAGCCATTTCTGGCCGACCTACATAGAGAGCACCGGTAAGATTTATCGCGGTGCAGGCAAGGCGCATGTATGGTTGGCGAACGTGCAGTTGAAATACAGCCATGATTGGAATCATCAGCATAAGTTAGAGGCGATGGTGATGGCGGAGATGCAAGGTCGCACGACCTCGGGTTTTCACACCACGGTGAACCGTTTGGCGTCTAATGCGTTCGGCTATAACAACCTCGCCATCGGTGCTTTGCGGTTATGGGACGGCACTGGTAGTTCTTTGGAGCAGCAACGGATGGTATCGCTGATGGCGCAGGTGGGTTACACGGCCTTGGAGCGTTACAGTATCCATGTTACCACGCGTGGCGATGCCAGTTCGGTAGCGAGCGCCAACCATAAATGGGGTTTCTTCCCCTCCGCAAGTCTATCGTGGAATATGAAAAAAGAGCCGTGGTTACGCGACGAAGCGTGGTTGACGCGTTTGCAACTGAGTGCGGGGTACGGTCTATCGGGTAACATGGGCGGTATTGCTGCCTATCAATCGCTTGAGTTGATGATGCCTACGGGTTCGGTGCAATCAGATGGTCTGCCGGAGGTGGTATTAGGGTTGACGCGGAATGCTAATCCTAACCTAACCTGGGAGAAAACGCACACCGCGAACGTGGGGTTGGAGTTCGGCGTTTGGAAGAACCGATTTGTGTTCACCGCCGATTACTACTACTCGCATATCTATGATATGTTGTATAGTTACCAAGTACCTGTTCCGCCGTTTGTGTTCGATAAGATGTTAGCCAACTTAGGTAAGATGGAGAACCAAGGATTGGAGTTCGGCTTCGGGTTAGCGGCGGTGCAGACAAAAGACTGGGACTTGAATATCGGTTTGAACCTCACTTGGCAAGCGAATAAATTGATTACGCTGAACGGTTGGTATGAGGGTCAGTACTTGACGGCACCTCAATACACGCCTATCGCGTCGGTGAGCGGTGCAGGTCTGCATGGCGGTAATACGGATGTGGTGTACCAGATTCAAGGCCAACCTTTGGGCGTGTTCTACCTGCCGCATTGCACAGGATTGGTTCCAACAGGCAACGGCGATTATGAATACGAGATAGAAGATTTAGACGAGGATGGGCTGATTGATTTATCGGACGGCGGTGACAGGCGTGTGTGCGGTCAGGCCACACCGAAAGTGCTATTGGGCAGCAATATCTCCGTTCGGTATAAGCAATTTGATTTGAGCGTACAGTTGAACGGTGCGTTCGGGCATAAGATTTACAACGGTTCGTCGCTCAGTTATATGAATATCGGCAGTCTGCCGTACTATAATGCGATGCGCGGAGCGGAGACCAAACGTATCAATGATTTGACGGTGACCGATTATTGGTTGGAGAATGGCGATTACCTCAATATCGATTATGTGACCTTAGGCTGGACACTGCCGTGCAAGGAGCATTGGAAATTGCGCACGTTGCGTCTCTCGCTGTCGGTCAATAATGTAGCCACGATAACGGGTTATTCGGGTCTGACGCCGATGATTAACAGCACTGTCATCAGTTCGACGATGGGCGTGGACGATAAACGCTCGTACCCGGTGAGCCGAACGTATAGTTTTTCGTTACAAATTCAATTCTAAAGAGATGATGGGCAAGCGATATATAGTTTTCTTGGTTGTAGGGGCAATACTGGCCATGCCTTCGTGTAATTTTCTGAACGAAGAGCCCCATTCGGGTCAACCCACCGAGGCGGTGATTACTTCAGCCGCTGCGCTGCGATTACAGGCAGTGCTGTCGCTATACGATTTGATAGGTAGCGATAAGGACGGTAAGGGTTTGCAGGGCACGTACCGCGGCATCTATGATTTGCAGACCTTCGCTTCAAACGAGGCGATTATACCTGTTCGGGGCGGCGATTGGTATGACGGCGGTTTATGGGTCGATCTGCACGAACATACATGGGCGGCGGATAACGAGTGTTGCGAGAACGCGTGGATGTACTTATATGGTTTGATTGGTCGATGCAATCGTTCGTTAGCGTTGATAGCGCAATACAGTCAGTTACTGACCGACGAGCAGCGAACGGCCTACGAAGCGGAAGTGCGTGCCGTGCGGGCGATGTGCTATACCTACCTTTTGGATTTATTTGCCCGCGTACCTATTGTGACCAGTACGGAGACGGAGGTGAAGGATATCGCGCAATCGGAACGGAGCGAGGTGTTTGCGTTCATATGGAACGAGTTACAGCAGTCGCTTCCTTCCCTTCCCGATGTGCGCAGTAACTCCCGCGGGGAGTATTACGGGCGTGTGACGAAGCCGGTAGCGCTATTCCTGCTGATGAAACTGGCGCTGAATGCCGAGGTGTGGACCGATGATGATTGGACAGACGGTGTGCGTCCGGACGGCAAGGATATACAGTTATCGTGCGATGGGGTTTCTCTCAATGCATGGCAAGCCGTAGTGTATTACGGGGATGCCATCCTCAATTCCGAAGCGAATTATTGGTTATGCACCTCCGTACGGGAATGTTTTGCCGCCTACAACGAGAATGCGACGGAGAATATCTTCACCATCCCGATTGATCCGATTGTGTATAAGAACCGTTTTAAGAACCTCTTCCGCAGTCTGCATTACCAGCATGCGGCAGCATTAGGTTTGGGCGGCGAGAACGGTAGTTGTGCCACTCAAGAGACGCTGGATGTGTTCGGTTACGGCACCAATAAACAAGATTGTCGGTTTAATTTATTCTTCTTCTCCGGTATGGTAAAGGTGAATGGCGAACCGCTTATCCTATCCAGCGGCGACACCTTGGTCTATTACCCGCGGGAGGTGCAGATGGTGCTAACAGGTAGTCCGTACGTAGCGACCGCCGGTGCACGCATGCGTAAGTACGAATATGACCCTGCGGCTATTTTTGACGGGCAACTACAGAATAACGATATCGTGTTGTACCGCTTGGCGGATGTGTATCTGATGATGGCGGAAGCGAAAGTGAGACAAGGACAGAGTGGGCAGGATGAGTTTGACGGCGTGCGTATCCGTGAAGCGCTGGCATTGGGCGTGGAAGTGGAAGCGCGTGTGGCGACGTTGGAGAATATCTACTACGAGCGATGGATAGAGTTGATGTGGGAAGGGTGGCATCGGCAGGATATGATTCGTTTTGACCGATATGTAGAGGACGCTACGGACCGCTATCAAAAGGTCTTCCCCATCCCCCAAACAGCCATTCAGACCAATACTCGCCTGCAGCAGAATAAAGGTTACGAATAAGGACACGAATGACTGCCAAAATGGCAGAAGAGTTTCTCTTGGCATAGTTGTTGATAATTGATAATTGACAATTGATAATTAAAACACACTATACTATGTCAAAAGGAAATATTGGGGTAACATCAGATAACATCTTCCCCGTCATTAAGAAATTTTTGTATTCTGACCACGAGATTTTTCTTCGTGAGTTGATTTCTAACGCAGTAGATGCGACGTCTAAACTCAAGGTGATTAGCCGTCAGCCGTCAGCATTCCGTTGGACGACTTGCGCGTACACGTTACTATTGATAAAAAGAAAAAGACACTCACCGTCTCTGACCACGGTATCGGCATGACCGCTGAAGAGGTGGATCGTTTCATCAACCAGATTGCTTTCTCCGGTGCAGAGGAGTTTGTGAACAAGTACAAAGATCGCACGGAGGCTATTATTGGTCACTTCGGTTTGGGCTTCTACTCCGCGTTTATGGTATCGAAGAAAGTGGAGATCTTCTCGCTTTCGTACAAAGAGGACGCAAAAGCCGTTCACTGGTCTTGTGAGGGTTCGCCCGAATATACGATGGAAGAGACCATCAAAGCCGAACGCGGAACGGATGTGGTACTGCACATAGACGATGAGTTCAGTCAGTATTTGGAGGATGCCACCATCGAAGGACTGCTGAAGAAATACTGCAAGTTCTTGCCGGTAGAGATTGCCTTCGGCAAGAAGAAAGAGTGGAAAGACGGTAAAGAGGTGGAACTGGATGAGGAGAACATCATCAATAATACCACGCCTGCATGGACGCGCAAACCGACCGATTTGACCGAAGAAGACTATGCTTCGTTCTACCGCGAGTTGTATCCGATGCAAATGGAAGAACCGCTGTTCCATATTCACCTGAATGTGGATTATCCGTTCCACCTGACCGGTATTCTGTACTTCCCGAAGATCAAATCGAACCTTGATGTGCACCGCAATAAGATTCAACTCTATTGCAATCAGGTGTATGTTACCGACGAAGTGGAGAATATCGTACCGGAATACCTGACGCTGCTGCATGGCGTGATTGACAGTCCGGATATCCCGCTGAATGTGAGTCGTTCGTACCTGCAAAGCGATAACAACGTCAAGAAAATAAGCGGTTACATTACCAAGAAAGTGGCGGATAAGTTGGCAGAGATGTTCAAGAACGACCGCGAGAACTTCGAGAAGAAATGGGATGACGTGAAGATGTTTATCCAATTTGGTATGCTGACCGATGAGAAATTCTATGAGAAAGCGGTTGCTTTTGCGCTCCTCAAGAACCTCGACGGCAAGTATTTTACCTTGGATGAATACAAAGACAAAGTGCGCGAGAACCAAGTGGACAAGGACGGCAATATGGTGATTCTGTACACGAATGATCCTGATGCGCATTACACCTTTGTCGAGCGTGCGAAAGCGAAGGGTTACGATGTGCTGCTGCAAGATGGTGAACTCGATGTGCACACCATGAGCCAAGCGGAGCAAAAGAGTGAGAAACTCCGTTTCGTCCGCGTAGATAGCGACACGGTGGAGAACTTGATTCGCAAGGAAGACGCTGCTAAGGACACCTATTCAGACGAGCAGAAAGAAGGTCTGCGTAAAGCTTTTGAAGCCTTCATTCCGCAAGCAGAGAAACTCAATTATTATGTTTCCTGTGAAGCCGCCTCGGCAGACGCCCTGCCTGTCTTCCTGACGCAGAATGAGTTCATGCGAAGAATGAAAGAGATGTCGGCTCATCAACAAGGCATGTCCTTCTACGGTCAGATGCCCGATAGTTATAACCTGGTGCTCAACACCGCTCACCCGCTTATTCAAGACCTTGTAGCGAAGATGACCAGCGAAGAAGTGGAAGAAGTGCCGGAAACGAAAGAAGGAGAAGAACCGAAAGAGGCAGTGAAGAAGACCGTCTTCACGCTTAGCGGCGAAGATGAGCGTCTTAAACAACTCATCGACATCGCACTCTTGGCTTCCGGTCAACTCAAAGGCGAAGCCTTGGCTAAGTTCGTCAACCGAAGCGTTGAACTTTTGTAATAAGACGGTATTCCGACATACAATAAACGGCTACCCCAAAGGGTGGCCGTTTATCATTCATCCGTTCATTCGTTCAGTGGTTCACTCATTCTTTCCGTTCTACAACGGCATCGAGGAAACCGAGTTGGATGGCTTCGTCGGCTTTCATCCAGTTATCGCGGTCGCAGAGGGTTTCAATCTGCTCTACGGTCTGACCGCTATTCTCTGCCAGCACTTTGTAGAGGTCGAGTTTGAGGTTCTCCATCTCACGAAGGTGGATAGCTTGATCCTTGAAGGTGGAGTAACCGATGCCTGAACTGGGTTGATGGATCATGAACCGCGAGTAGGGTAGGGCGGTACGGTGACCTTTCTCTCCGCTGGAGGCAATGACAGCAGCCATGGAAGCAGCCAAACCTAACACCGTGGTATATACCGGCGATTTGATGAATTTCATTACCGAGATTAGTTCCAGTCCCGAGTAGCACTCGCCGCCTCCGGAGTTGATATAGAGGTGGATGGGGTCATTATTGAGCGAGTCAAGGAAGAGGAGTTGGGCAACCAAGGTATCCATCACATCTCCTACCACTTCGCCACTGAGGAACAGGATTCGGTCCATCATCAAGCGGCTGAACACATCCAATTGGGTGATATTCAACTGACGCTCTTCGATAATATACGGATTAAACAACCGATCTGCAGGAAGATTTGTATTGTCTTTCATATCTAACCATTTAATAATTTAACCATTTAACATCTTAACGCGTGCCTTTACAGGGATTGCACGATAGCCCGGCGTGCGATACCATTCATCTTATTGCGGATTTGGGTGTATTCTTCAATCACTTCTTTCTGAAGAGAAGGAGGAGTATTCTTGATAGACATCTGCATAAGTGCGTCGCTAATAGGGTTACGGGTAAAGGCCGCCGTCATCGCTGCATCATTGACGATGAAAGCGATATCAGAGGCAATATACCCTTCGGTATCCTTCGCATATTTCTCTATATTGACATCATCGCAGGTAGGACGTTTATCGAGATACATCTTGAACATCTCTACGCGTGCAGCGAAGTCAGGGAGGGGCACAAAGACTTGTTTGTCGATACGCCCCGTACGCAAGACGGCAGGATCGATCTTGTCCGGTCGGTTGCTGGTAGCGATGATGAAGATACCTTTCTTGGAGCAATTATTCATCTGCGCCAAGAACTCATTCACCTCTGACGCTACATACTCGGAACCGTGTGCGCCACGGTTCGGCACCAAGGCGTCAAACTCATCAAAGCACAGCACGATAGGACTGTTCTTGGAGGCTTTCTCGAAGAGTTTTTTGATCTTAGCTTCGGTGCCGTGAACAAGACTACTACCGATATCCGAGGATTTGACGAGCATAAAGTTAAAGCCCGTCTCTTCGGCAAATTTCTCGGCGAAGAAAGTCTTACCGCACCCCGGAGGTCCGTATAGCAACATTCCATTCGGCGGGGTGATACGATATTGCTGCGCCAACTCTTTATTTTGGATGACGAAGATCACTTTCTGCGACAGGTAGTCTTTCAACTCCTGCATACCTGCGATGTCTGCAAAGCCGTTTCCTCCTCCGCGGCGGATATCTATGTCTAAGTCATCATCGCCGCCATTGGCGCCGGAGCTATCGGACGAGCCTCCTTCGTCTTTCTTAGGCGGTTCGGGTCTTTTGCCACTCGGTTCCTCCGTCTCTTGCTTCGTATCATCCACTTCCTCATCGGTCGAGTCTAATACTTCGAACAATTGCGCCAGTGTGATACGATCGGCTGCTTTGAGTTGCAGACCCTGCTCAAGGATAATGCGGGCATTGCGACTCTTGGTGACGGATTTGATATCCAGCGGGTTCTTCTGGCGGAATTGCCAGAGGGCTTTAAAGCGTTCCTTGTAATCGGTAGCATTATCCACCGTTATCTCCCAAGGCGCCTTACCGGTTAGCATGAAATAGAACACCGCGCAGGCGGAGAATATATCTCCGGCCTCATCGAAGATGTTGACCATGGTCTCTTTCGCATGATACAACACATCGAGGTCGCTGGTATCAAACGGTACTATGCCGGCGCATGGATTGGCGGTATGGCCCAAGTCAATCAGCACTGCCTCGCCGGAAAGCGTGTCACTCAACACGATATTAGACGGGGTGATATCGTTATGACACAAAGCAGGTGCCTGTTGGTGCAGATACCGCACTCCTTCCATCAACGAGCGGAAGAGTGCTAAGGCTTTGTCGGCCGGCATCGGACCATTCGTACACAGATAATCGCTCAGTAACGGCCCCTGGAAATAGTCGGTTACATAGTATTGGTACGAACCCTCTTCATCCTCAAACGCCCCTTCTGAGACAAAAGAGGTGATGTTGCGATGCTTCATCTGCCGGCAGAAATCAATCTCGCGCACATGGTGTGTCTCGCGGTTCACCAATTGTCTCGGCATCCGGTTGACGATGAATAGTTTGAGAAAGAACGAGTGACCGTCGTTATCCGCCACACGGTATGTTTCCGTATAGCGGTTAGCCTTGAGCAGACTAAGGACCGTATACTCGCCTATTCGGTTATTGGTTTCTAATTTAGCCATTCGTTGATATTATCCTTGAATTATTTTTGCCAAGTCATTGTAGCCCGCCTCGAGGATGCGGCAGCAACGCTCGAAGAAGTCGCCTACCTCCGGTGTCGAGTCCACAAACAACTCAATGGACAGGAACAAGCGGTCATCCACCAAGTAGGCTTTAAGCACTTTGAAGTTTCGGTTAAGCGTGTTGCATGCCTCCAGAATGACCTCACGATTGTTCTCTAACTGATAGACATTCGGCATAATGATGCGGAAGTAACTATCATCTTTCTCATCTACAGTGAAATACAAGTGAAATCCATTGTAACGGAAATGGATGTCGCCATCGGCGTCAATCTCGTGTTTGTAACCTTCGTCAAACAACCAAGCGGTAATTAGATCTGCTTTCATAAGTCTGAATTTTTTAAAATTAATACTATCTATTGTTTTTGCTCTTTCAGTGTTACGGTCTTTCTTCTTTTTCTATCGCTGCACATTTGCGGGCAAGGAAAGCGCGTTCGTCGGCATTGAGCAGCGGCGCTAACTCCTTATACACGCGTACGTGGTAGGCATTGAGCCAATCTATCTCGTCCTCCGTCATCATACTCATCTCAATCAATGAGGTGTCATAAAAACAGAGCGTAAGAGTTTCGAACGCATACCATTCATCCTCGGTAGTAGCCTCGGCGGTGCGCTTGGCAGGAATGACGGTGATGAGGTTCTCCGTACGGATACCCCATTTGTCGGTGCGATAGATGCCGGGTTCATCGGAGAGGATATGTCCTACCTCCAGCGGAGTGGGGTTATTATCGGTTCGTACGTTCTGCGGTCCTTCGTGGCACCCCAGGAAATGGCCTACGCCGTGACCCGTTCCATGCCCGTATGTGACTCCTGCTTCCCACATAAATTGCTTAGCGAGTGCATCAAGTTGGTTACCGCGCGTACCTCTTGGGAAACGCGCCCGCGCGAGCGCTATATGTCCTTTGAGCACATACGTGTAGTCGCGTTTGGCTTGTTCTGGTTTGCGTCCACCCAGCCACATTGTACGCGTGATATCCGTGGTACCATCCAAGTACTGACCGCCACTATCGAGCAGTAACATTCCTTCGGGTCGCACCACGGCGCAATGCTCTGGAGTGGCGGAGTAGTGTACGATGGCTCCGTTTCCTTGATAACCGGCGATGGTACCAAAAGACTCCTCGATGAAGTTCTCACCCATCAGACGAAACTCATGCAACTTCTCCATTAGCGTCCACTCCGTTTGCGTCTGACCGTTCGTGAAAGCACTCTCTTCAAGCCATTTGAAGAAACGTGTCAGGGCTACTCCGTCTTGCCGCATAGCAATGCGTTCGCCCTCTAACTCCACAGCGTTCTTCTTTGCCTTATCAACGAGGATAGACGATTTAATGGCTTTGGCTTTGGCTTTGGTTATGGCTTCGAACAATGCTTCATTGACCCGTGCTCCGTCGTAGAAGACTGTTCCTTCAAGAGAGCGGATATAATCGAACACCGCTTCGTAGGGTTGCACCGTGATTCCGTTGAAGTCGAGGTAGTTCTGCGCCGGTGCATCGAGTTTATTGGCATCGATAAAGAGTGTGCACTTATCGGCTTCGAGTACCACATAGCTAATCACAACGGGGTTGTACTCCACATCGTTTCCGCGTATATTCAGTAGCCATGCTATCTCATCGAGGGCACTGATAATGAGCGCATAAGGGGCGTTGGCATTGGCATTGGCTTTATCCATTTTTGCTCGCATGCGTGCCAATTTACTCTCCACGGTCTCACCGGAAAAGTCAGCTGAATAGGAATAGAGTTTGTCTTGCGGAATAGGCGGACGGTTATCAGTCCAGAGATCCTTAATCAGATCGACTGACTTCAACGCAATCTTCTCTTTCCATTCGCCAAATTGGTTGACAGAGAACATCTCCGGATTAACGCCTACTACGCCTTGCACATGCTCAGCCAGCCACGTAGGAATAGAGGGGCAGTCAATATCGCTTTCGCGCATCAACTCGATGCCCGAATCCTTCAACTCGATGCCTGCCTGCAGGTAATAGCGGCTATCGGTCCAAAGGAGTGCTTTATCCATCGTCACCACCACGGTACCACTCTCGCCTTGGAACCCCGACAACCATTGCATCTCAAACCAGTGCGATGCCATATATTCGCTGGCGTGCGGGTCATTACCCGGCACTACGTAAGCACTCACGCCATTAACTTGCATTGCAGCGCGAAGCGCTTCTATTTTCTCTCGTACGGTCATACACTTATTCGTTGGTTAGAATTATCGAACACGTAGTTTCTGTCCAATCTGGAGCAGAGATGTTTCTTTGATTTTATTGAGTTGGCATAGTTTCTTCACCGAAGTGTGATATTTCTTCGCGATACCGGAGAGGGTATCACCGGATTTGACTTTATACCACTGCATCTGTGCCTCTGCTGCGCGTTGCTGCTTGATAGCTTTGATGCCGATGACATACTCATCTTTGTGCTTCAATTGCCCCGTGCTAAAGTCAATGAAGGTAGCGGGATCTAAGGCGTTGCCCAGATAACGAATCTCCAAATGGAGGTGACTACCTGTGGAACGACCGGTATTACCACCCAAACCAATCACTTCACCGGCATAGATACGCTCATATTCATCGACTAGTGGTCGGCTAAGGTGACCGTAGATGGTCTCCAACCCGTTATCATGGCGCACTACTACGTAGTATCCGTATCCACGCGGATCCCATCCTACTATACGAACCTGACCATCCCATGCCAAGCGAATCGAATCGCCTACTTGCACTTTGATATCCGTACCGCGGTGCATACGATACCGCCGCCAACCATAAGGGCTGGTCACATATCCCGGAGCAGGCAAACAGAAACCTTTCATCGGTATATGTACATCATCTACGAGCGAGTCAAACAGGTTACCATAGGGGTTCACGCGCTCGTCGGTCCATATATGTCGGTAGATACTATCCGCAGGGTGGTTATTCAACAGCGAAGTATCGCCTAACACAAATTGCGGAGCAATCTTATACACCGCGTCGCCGTTATTGGTACGCACTACGATCTTACGGGGCAGTACCCCAAAATCACAGGCAACGAAAAGCGTATCGTTGGAGAAATGGGATGTCAACCAATCGGGAATACCCGAAGCATTCACCTCCAGATCGTCCATCTCCTCCAACTCATCGCCTTCACTATCCGCCAGTGTAGAATCCATCGGCAGCGAGTCTGCCGGTACGGCAGGGATATTTTGCGCCGAGACAGAACCGATCAAGCCAATAGCTAACAGCCAATAGCCAATAGCTAAAATCCTTCTCATTCGCCTGCCTCCTCTGCCGGTGTTTCTAAGATAGCTTCCGCTGCTTCGGCCGCCGCTGCAGGGTCTGCTACTTGTTCTATTTCCTCTATCGTAGCCGGACGGGTGAGGTATTTATAGATACCCCAACCTCCGAGGCAGAGAACGGCGATACAACTAATGGTGATCACCGTAGCCACCCAAGGCTTCATTTTGTTTTTCTGCGCCGCCAACGGATCTTTAATAATGGGGAAAGCCGCTTGCTCTGTCAGCGTACGACCGAAGAGAACAGAGATCAGCGCATCGGAGTTGATGGCCCATCCGTTTGCATTGAGTACCGGAGCTAAGTTACGACGGCGCAATTTGAGCCAAGCCATAATCATACTCGGACCACTGATAACCAACAAGATACAAACGAACACAATCAGTAATTGCCACCATGTGAAACCACTCATGCCTTTCGCTACGGCTGCCAGAGCTGTACCAATCATGCCTAATGCCATACCGATGGCAGCAAAGATACCAGCGAACTTAGCAATATCGAAAGCCGGTTTCTTCTCCGCATTGGGATCGGCTGCTGCATCCGCTTTGGCGGTCATATCGTCGAAGGCTTTTGCATCCTTCTCCGCTGCGGATTTGTTGATTTTCTCCTCCACCCAGTTAGCAAACTTACGGTACGGTGTCCAGAAGGCCTGCATGATAGAGATGGGGTTATCGATGATTTTCGATACGGTAGCATCGTAGTCATTGCCCTCGTTGTCATAGAAAATCGCGTTCTTACCCACACTTAGGTTCTTCACTTCGCCTTGGGTCATGGCAGCCACGATTTGCAATTTCTTACCGAGTTTCTTGCTCTCGCAATCGCAGTACAAGAGGTAAATACCGCTCAGCGGCGCCTGTGCATCATGTTTGGGCATGTCATGTACGCGCATACAGAGGTGACACGCGCGTTGATCTATAATGAGTGTACCGGCTTGGAAAGAAGCGATGGTTTCACGATCATTGTCATAGAAATCTTCGAGGGTCACAAAATTGCGCAACAGGCGGAAGAAATCGCGATGGAGGAGTACCAATTTATAAAGCGGTTCATAGACGGCCTTGGCGGCAGCTAATGCGTCTGCGTTAGCGGTCTCGGCAGCAGCCTTAGCAGCTTCCCATTCTGCTATTTGCGCACCCATTTCGAGGAACTTCTTCTCCGTCATACCCGGTTTTGGGGTCTCTTCCGGTATTAATGCCAAACCGAGCTTCTGCAATTTTTCTTGCTCAAAGTAGGCGGCATACTCCGCTTGTTTAGCCTTATAGGCAGCAATCACATCGGCCTCCAGCGGCGCAGCAGGAATCGCATGTTCCTCGATGGTTACAGCAGCCAAAGCGGCCTCTACATCTGCCACACTAACTACTTTCTTATCGGTGGCAACTTGCTGAGCGACAGCCAGAATAGCTTCGTCAGCAATATTATCCAGCGCAACTATCTCCTTTTGCTCCAAAAGCGTGTCAGGATTCTTGAGGGTAGCACACAGCCACTCGGCGGTAGCTATCACTTCCTTTACACGTAATTTACCATCGCCGTCTAGGTCTATTTGACGAAGCGAAGTCTCGCTGATTTCTAAACCCGTAGTCGGACAGGACAAAACCGTCCACATTTTTTTGTCCAACTCACCCAGATGACGGATATCCTCGCCCGAATGAATACGAATTCGAGTCACGCCACCTACATTAGCAAATGTCCATTTGTACTTAGCCATACTATTATCGTTTTTTGTTAAAATCTAAGCAATTTTTCTCAATTTGACTGCAAAGATACTACTTTTTTCGCACGTATGCAATTTTTTTTGCAAAAAAATGCAAAAATATTTGGTCATTTCAAAAAAAAGCAGTACCTTTGCACCCGCTTTTGACAAAAAACGTTAATTGTCAATAAATTTTAGAGTCTCCCTAGCTCAGTTGGTAGAGCAACTGACTCTTAATCAGTGGGTCGAGAGTTCGAGCCTCTCGGGGGACACAAAAAGGTGCATTCAGCACCTTTTTTGTGTAGCCCGTCCTCAAACTCTCGAGAGAGTTCTTATCTCGCTACGCTCGAACGATTATTGCTGGCGCAATTGTCGAGCCTCTCGGGGGACACAAAAAGGACATCCAAATGGGTGTCCTTTTTATTGGTTATTTTTATTGGTAATTTACAAATTTTTCGCAAACGTTTCGGCTTCGGCGAGTTGGTCAATCTTGCCGACATCCATCATGCGATAGTTAGAGGGAACAAACGCCTGCAGGGGTGTCGAGTCCATGATGTGTAGATAAAAGGGGATAAGCGAAAATTTCTCTTCCTCCATTTCGTTCAATCGACTCAATACCTCGGGACTTAGAATCTGCATTCCGCTGAAGGCGAGGTGACGTCCGTTACGGCCTTTCACTTCACCGGTGACGATGTTTGTCCAGCCACAAAGTCGGTCCGATTCATCAAAACACAGATACCGCTGCGTTTTTCGGTCGCTAACCACTAGTTGACTAATGCCTGTTTGCTCAAAACGATGAATCAATGCGCGGATATCTATATTGCTCAATATATCTACATTGCAGGCAAGAAGAGGTTCTTGATTGGTAATTGGTAATTGGTAATTGGT
>JAFSWF010000001.1 GCA_017444615.1 Paludibacteraceae bacterium
GTTTATCAACAACACCGTTTGCAATAACCAAGGTGCGGAGGGACGCTACGCCGGTTGCCGTATAGAGGGCACAGTATACAATTCAGTTTTCTGGGGCAACCAAGTTTCCGGTACTGCTTCTGCCACCAACCAGAACTACATTGCCAGCGGAGCTTCTACTAATAACATCGCAGATGTAGGTACCGGTATGACGAATGCCTTAGCATCCGATAACACGGCAGAGACAGGCCCTAATTTCCGCAATCCAACCGGTTTTGCCGGTTTGCCTAAGACGGATGCGGAGAAACTAGCGGTGGAGAAAGCTGATTTCTCACTGACCGACGCCTCAGTGGCACTATTAGACAAAGGAGACGCCGACCAAGCACCGGCAACCGACATCAACGGTGTAGCCCGTCCGAAAGGGGCAGGCGTGGACATCGGTGCCTATGAATACGACCCGGATGCGATTGTTATTAGTGTAACAGGCGTTTCGATCCTGCAAGACTCACTGAAGGTGATCTTAGGCAGAACAGGTACGCTGGTGGCACAAGTAGAACCGGCCGATGCTAATAATAAACGCGTCATCTGGTCAGTGGACGATAGTTCGATTGCTTCCATCCAAAATGGTAAAGTAACAGGTCTCGCAGAAGGAACAACGCTCGCGTGGGCGGAGACACAAGACGGAGGATTCAAAGCGTCAGCTGTAGTAGTGGTACTGCCTGTTCCGCCGGTTAAATACCCAGCTGAAGTGGTACATGCCGACACGGCATACAAGATTGAGGATTACACGATTCCATCTTTTATTCCGTTCTTGGTGGCTAAAGAGGAAGCGCGCATTGACAGTCTGGATGAAGAAGCAGATCTGTCTATTATCCCCGAGAAAGTAGCAGCAATGCAGGCGCAGATAGCCTTGTTGCAACCCAAAGAGAACCCCTATAACCAGATTGCTACTATCAACGGTGATCCGGCAACCCACATGGGCTTCTGCTGGTTCACGAACGGCGGTGTGACGGAAGGTAAGGTGCAACTGATCGCCAAAGCGAATGCGACTGCCGAAGATTTTGCAGGCGCCGGTGTCATCGAAGTGAGTGCACAGACCACCAACGCTAATCTCCATTACACACCTATACAGGCCTCCGAGAGCCCCAAATACGATATCTGTACAGCGGCAGGTCTGCCTCGTGATACAAAGTTCGACTATGTCAGCCATAAAGCGCTGGCGGAGAACCTGACCGCCGGTACGGTGTATAGTTGGCGCGTCGGCTTCGACGGCCATTGGAGCGACATTGCGCAGTTCATCACCAAGGATGAGAAACAAGGCAATTTCTCTTTCCTCTATATGACCGATAGCCATATTCAGGACGCTAAGTATATTACGGAAGCTCATCGTTGCGCCCAAGTGGTGGCAAAGAACGAGAAAGATGTCAAGTTCTGCTTGTTCCCCGGCGATTTTGTGGATACAGGCGGTAAGACGAACTCTGAATGGCAGTGGGAACGCTGGTTCGAAGGATCGATGCGACCCATGCTCAACGCCATGACAGTAGTGCCTACCGATGGTAACCATGACGATAGTCCGAGTCTTAACTACGACTACCATTTCAATACCGACTGGGGCTTTGCCAACGCAGCCGAAACCAAGCCGCAATTCAAAGGTATTACATATAGTTTCGTCTATGGCGATGTACTCTTCCTCGTTTATTCGATGCAAGACTGGTGGCGTGCGGAAGGTACCAGCGAAGAAGGCATGACCTCTCCTTACTTCACCGTGGACCTCAAGAACTGGTTCAACGAGCAGATTGAGAAATACCCCAATACCAAATACCGCGTAACGCTCTGTCATAAGAATGTCTTCTCCGGCGCAGGTCACCATACCGATGACGAGTCCTCGCTGATTAGGGCGATGATGTTGCCTATTATGAAAGAATGCGGTATTGACTTGGCTATCCAGGGTCACGACCACTGCTATGAGGTGATAGGCCCGATTAACCCCGATACCCGCACGTTGATTACCGATGCTATCAGCGGTGTAGAAGAGGTAGAGGTGAATACCAATACCAACCGAACCGGCAAATCCGGCGGTGAGTTTGTTACGGACCAAGGTACGCTCTATTTCATTGGTGCCACTTGCGGTAACAAACGCTATTATCCGGAGAGCCGCGAACAAATGGAAGCTGAGTACACCACCGACCCCGCTATCTTGTTTGACTACCATCACCATAACGTAGAGAACTTGTTCGATCTCTTCAGCTCACGTTTTGGTCAGCCGGGCAGCCCGTCTTACACACGGTTTAATGTTACCGGCGAGTGTATTGAGGTCATTACCTACTATCTGGACTCCAATGACCAACCACAGGTCTTCAATACCATTCGCGTAAAGAACAGCCGACCCAGTTCAACTACCGGACTGGATGAGACGAAGGGGGATGATCAGTTACGGAGCGAGAAATTCATCCGCAACGGACAACTCTTCATCTCTAAAAATGGTGCCATCTTCAATATTATTGGACAAAAAATCAACTAAATAACTCTATTTATTAACTCGCAGACTCCTTGCTCCCCTTTCGCGGGGAGCTAAGGACGAAGCACAAAACACCAATTATCATGAAAAAATTATTTACATTCTTCGCTGCAATGCTCGTCGCACTCGCAGTGAATGCAGCGGTGATTAATGTAAGCCCAGGAACTAACACAATCGCATCTGCAATCAGTTCTGCTTCTGCCGGTGATGTCCTTGTGTTGGCAGCAGGAACTTACACCGACAACAACTACATTGATTTTACCAAAAGTGTAGAAATTCAGGCTGCTGAAGATGCTGAAACGATGCCTGTGATTCAAGTAGGAACATACGTAAAAGTGGAAAATGGAACAAACGTTAAGATTACTGGTGTAAAAATAGACGGCAGTCAACAGGGCTCTCGTGACCAAGTTTTCCGTGTTTATGCTGGAGCAAAAAGCTTGGAAATTGTTGATTGTGAGATTACAGCAGGTAAGAAACCTATGTTCCGTGTTGAAAGCGGACAGAGTTTGGAAAAGTTAATTATGACGAATTGTAAAGCGTATGATAATACAGGAAAGCTCATTTCCAATGAAGGAACAATCGGGCGTATCGAGCTTCACGATTGTGAGATTAGTGGTAATGGGGACATTGTTATCAAGGGTGCTTCTACTTCCCATGCTGATTCATGTATTGTCAATAATTGCTATTTCCATAATAATACGCAACAATCTATTTACTTTGAGGCAAGCGGCACAGAAGGAACAGAGACTGTTGATAAACTGATTGTGACCAATTCTACATTTGCTAATACTACGGCTCTAACCAACTGGATTAGTATTGTTGAAGCTCGTCCTTATAGCACGGCTACCTCTACGACTTCCGATGCTATTAAAGTAATTATCGACCATTGTACATTCTATAACAATCCTTGCGTTGATTCCGGCCATGCGAATATTCGTACGCATTATTTGAGCGACGTGACAGTATCCAATTGCATCTTTATGCATCCTACAGAGCTTGCACAGCGAGCAGTTTACTGTGATACGGGAGGAACCGTTTCTAACTGCCTTACATTCAATTTCACAAAGGATACTGAACGTGCTAGTATTTCTTATGGTTGCACTCCTGTAAATTGTTTTGCTGCTGACCCGCTATTTGTGAATGTGGAAGAAGGATTCCAATTAGAAGGCAACTGGGTTACTATGGAACTTTCTCCTGCTCGCGGAGCTGCAACTGATGGCTCGGATCTCGGTGACCCACGTTGGTATACCGCAGAGACTCTTCCTGAGGTCGATTTCGAAGATCCCTATATACTTGAACCGACAAAGGCACAACTAAGCGGACTAATTGAATTATCAGAAGGTAGTTTGAAATGGAAAAATAATAGTACAACCACGGATGGTGTTGCAAAATGGAAATTAGATGCGACAAGTGCTTGCTATGTTTCGGCAACGGTTACCGAAAGCACTAGTAGTGGACACTGCTACAAGGTAGTTCTCTTAGATGAGCAAGGTCAACTTGTTGGCGACACCATTGGTGAGGCTGCAAACACGTGGAAATCGGGAGAATTGACTCTTGGAACATTCTTGATCCCTGTCGGAATACACACTATTAAGTTGTTGAACTTGACGGCTAATTCAAGTAGTGCTGTATCTGCACCTACCCTTACCACGGTTGACAATCTTCGCGCTCTCTATTTGAAGCCCAATGCAGACTGGAAGTCTGACGGAGCACGTTTTGCGCTTTATGCTACCTCTTCTGACGTAGATGGCAAACAATGGTATGATATGACCGAGGTAGATGGTGCAGATGGCTTCTTTGAAGTAGCCATCCCTGCTTCCAAAGAAACAGTAATCTTCTGCCGCATGAATGGAGCTACGACAGAGAATATTTGGGATAACAAATGGAACCAGACAGCTGATTTAACGATTGAGGATGGTAAAGACCTCTATACTATCACTGGCTGGTCTACAGGTGCTTGGTGCAAATACGGAGCGACTGCTTTGGTTGGTCCTTTCAACGAATGGAACACTATTGCTGACATCTTCGAGCCGGATTTAAGCGGTGAGACAGCAAGTATTACCAAAACTCTTGAAGCCAATACCGATTACGAATTCAAGGTGTTGATTAATGGAGATTATCGTTCGAATGGACACGCATATCATAAGGGTTACACCGGCGCAAGTGACATTACCGGAGATGGCGATAACATGAAACTTACAACCGATATCGCCGGAAGTTACACCATTACTTGGTCTTTCGCTACCAATGCCATCAGCATTACTTTCCCGACCGCTACCGCTATCGACGAAACGAACGCTTCTCTAAAAGCACAAAAGTTCATCGAAAACGGACAGCTCATCCTGATCAAGAATGGTGTACGCTACAACGCACAAGGACTACTGGTTAAGTAATTCATCAAATGTTAGTTAGTAAAATAAGTGTTGAGACAGCTCGCATCGCTGCGGGCTGTTTCGTTTTTTCTGCACTTTTTTGCACAAATATTTGGTTATATCAAAAATTATTTGTAATTTTGCAGCGTATTTGTAACAGATTGTTGACATTAAACGCCAAAAACACATATAATGTAGCAAATTCACAACATTATGATTGATTATTTTATGACCAATGAGGCGCTGTTGCGCTATATCGGGCAACAGATGCGACAGATGCGAATCAATGCGATGATGAGCCAGCAGCAGTTAGCTGATCGCTCCGGCGTCTCTCGCGCGACAGTAGTCCAAATAGAGAACGGGAAAGGCATTAAGATGGAGAGCATGATTGCACTTCTACGAGCCATGAACAAATTGGAACTGCTCAACAATTTTGAAACACAAGCTGTTATAAGCCCACTTCTGATTGCCAAACAAGAAGGTAAAACCCCTAAACGTATTCGTACTCGTCATGATTAATTATGCTAAAATTTATCTATGGGATCTTCATATGGCTTCCATAGCAGAAGATGAATCCGGTCGTATTAGAATGGAATACACTCCGGAGTTTGTGCGCAGTGGATACAACCCTTCGCCACTCTTCGTCACTCCGCAAAACGGAATGGTCTATGATTTCTCTTTATTGCCTCGGGAAACATTCAAAGGACTCCCCGGATTTGTGGCGGATTGTTTGCCGGACAAATTTGGTACCGCCATTATCAACCACTGGTTAGAGAAATCGGGTCGTCCGCGAGATAGTTATACCACGATTGAACGTCTATTGTATCAAGGTTCGCGCGCCATGGGAGCCCTGCGGTTTGAACCACAGGAACGCAAGGATCTGAACAAACAGGTAGCTATTGATTTGGACGGCTTGGTGGCAGCAGCGGCGGAAGTGTTGAGCAACCGAATGCAATTTGACACGAACCTGAATACGGACGATGAAGCCTTGCTGACCATCTTGCGGGTAGGTACATCTGCTGGTGGTGCGCGTCCGAAAGCCGTAGTGGCATACAACAAAGAGACAGGAGACCTTCGTTCCGGACAAGTTGACGCGCCGGATGGCTATGAACATTGGCTACTAAAATTGGACGGAGTGGATGAGAATAATCCCGCTTCATTCGGAGATACCAAGAACTACGGATGTCTGGAATATGCCTATTATCGGATGGTTGTCGATTGTGACATAGAGATGATGGAGTCGCGATTATTGGAAGATGGCGTGCGGCATCATTTTATGACGAAACGATACGACCGAATTGGTGGAAGTCATCGTGTACACAAGGTCTCTTTATGCGGCATGAACCATATGGATTATAACCAACCTGACTCATGGTCCTATGAACAATTATTCAGCGTAATGAGAGGTCTAAGGCTTTCGCAGCGGGAGATGATACAGGCTTATCGACGAATGGTTTTCAATGTTATTGGTTGTAATCAGGATGACCATACCAAGAATGTGGAATTCCTCATGGATACGGATGGTGTATGGCGGTTAGCTCCTGCCTTTGACATGTCTTTTGCTTACGGTGTTGGCTACACCCGCCGGCATCAGATGTCTGTTAATGGCAAACGCCTGCACATATCGCGCAAAGACCTACTGGCTGTGGCTTCAGAGATAGATTTAGACCATCGTGAAGCCAATGCTATCATTGACCGGACGCTGGATGTTATAGGAAATTTTAACACGTATATAAATGGCTCTGTGCCTGAATGGATGGTGCATCCTATTCGCGCAAGACTGGAAGAGATTCGGAAAGAACTATAAAAGGGTTCTTATCCCATCAACCTCTCCCCCTTTCACACCACTTTGACCTCTATTCCCTTCGCCCTGAGTTTAGAGAGCATACCCGTAGGAATTGCTTTATCGGTAATAATACAGTCCAACGCACTCGCCTCGGCGATAAACGCAAAACTGCGCTTATTGAACTTAGACGAATCAAAAACTGCTATCACTTTGCTTGCCTGCTGAATCATGAGTTGGTTCAGCAGCGCTTCTTCTATATTCGGGGTCGAGATACCGTTTTCCAGCGAAAAAGAGTCCACGCCGAGGAACAACTTGTACTTGCTGAAATTGCGCAAACTGTTCATCGCCAAAGGACCGACCATCGAGAGACTGTTCACCCGCACATGTCCGCCTAACAGAATCACCTCAAACCGCTTGTACGTTGCTAACTCCGTGGCGATATTCATGGCGTTGGTCAGAATATGTAAGTTCTGAAACTTACCCAGATTCTTAGCTATCTCCATGGTCGTCGTACCCGAATCGAGCATAATATGGTCGCCTTCCTCAATCATCTTCACTGCCTCCAGACCGATACGCTCTTTTTCCTTAAAATTAAACATCCGCTTCCTGGAAATAGCAGTGTCCTCGTTAAGGTTTTCTACGGGTTTACGGATAGCGCCTCCGCGTGTGCGGATGATCAGATGACGATTTTGCAAGACTGTCAGGTCCTTACGAATCGTCACTTCAGAAATACCGGTTTGGCGGCTCAACTCAATAACCGACACTTCGTTGTTCTTTTCCAATAGACGTAAGATGAGCGCCCTTCGCTCTTTTGCCGATGAACTATTCATATAATCACTATGATTTAGTTTAAGGGCACGAGACGGAGAGGCAAAAAACGAAGTCGGCTAACTTTGTAGTGATGCCCCTCCGACCCACGCCAAACACGGGTTAGCAGGGCATATTACTTCTCACTACATTAAGTTTAGCCGACTCGTTTTTAAAGAAATATGCCTATTATGCGCTTTGCGCAATTCCAAATTTTTCTCCTTTTTTACGTCGAGGAGTCCACGACGGATTTCATGCGCATTAAAGCCACATATTCTTAAATCGACTGCAAAGTTACAACTTTTTTTTGATATACGCAAATAAAAGTTTCGTTAATCATTTTTCGAAACATTGCGAAACGATTTCGAAAATACGTAACTGACTGAAAATATAGCTTTTACGCTCAAAACATCGAAAATGTCTTTTCTTATGTTCAAAACTAATTGTCTATATGGACAAAAATTTGTAACTTTGCACCCGAAAATAATCTATAAATTTCTAATGTCATGCGAAAAATATTCCTTCTTCCCCTTCTAACCCTGATTTTCGTGGCATGCACGACGCAAAACACGCAGGAATCTCCGGCAGACACAATTCTGCTGAAGGATTTTCAGCCGGTTGTAATCAATAACATCCCCGTAACGAAGGTGGAGCGTGCTAAGTTTGACATCATCGACATGCACGCACATGACTATGCTTCCTCCGAAGCGGAGATAGCCGCTTGGTGTCACACTATGGATGAGGTAGGCGTGCTCAACACAGCCGTCATGCATTGCTCGTGGATAGGTCGCCCGTTCGAGGAGTTCGTAGAAGCCTATGCGCCATACAAAGACCATTTCCGTTTCTGGTGTTGCTTCGATTACACAGGTATCGACTCCAACGAATGGCCTGCACAGGGTATCGCCGCTTTGGAGAAATGCAAAGCCTTAGGAGCTATAGGTATCGGCGAATTGGGGGATAAAGGCGAAGGCGACACCTATGCACGACCTGCCGACGGCAAGGATATTCACATAGACGACCCACGCGTGAAACCGCTGATAACCAAAGCCGGAGAATTGAAAATGCCAATTAGTATTCATATCGCCGAACCCTATTGGATGTATCTGCCGATGGATGCAACCAATGATGGTCTGGTCAATGCCGTCACATGGCATGTAGATACAACCAACTGTTACGGCTACGATAAGTTAATAGAGACATTCGAAAACGCCGTTCGCGACAACCCGAACACCATCTTCATCGCTTGTCACTATCTCAATATGACGCACGACTTGCCGCGTTTAGGTGCCTTGCTGGACAAGTACCCGAATCTCTATTTCGACATCTCCGCCCGCGTAGCCGAGTCCGCGCACACGCCGCGCGCTACACGCGAGTTCCTTATCAAATATCAAGACCGTGTACTCTTTGGAACCGATAATGGCATGGATGCTGAGATGTACCACAACATCTTCCGCGTCTTAGAAACCAACGACGAGCATTTCTACGTACCCGAATACGGCTACCACTGGGCGCTCTCGGGCTTCAACCTGCCGGACGAGGTCCTCCGCAAACTCTATCACGACAACGCCGAACGAATCCTGACAGAGTATAAATAATTCGTAATAACGTAATTACGTAATAACGGTATGACGAAAAAAATTTATTTATTCCTTGGCCTCGCGGCAATCTTTATGGCTGCCTGCACTTCGAAATCGCAGACAGAACGTCTCATCTGTGCTGAAGCGGAGATGCGCTCGTTCCCCTATAGTGAGAACGGCATACGCATCTATAAACACCAAACCGTCACTCCCGTGGAAGGCATCCCCGGTCTGGAGGTGATAGAGACGTTTTTCGTAAACCACGGCAAGCCTGTTACCGTGCAAGCCTACGAACTCTGCCGAACGGCAATAACGCCTCGCGACAGTGTGGTATGGTCGCTCCAACCTTCCTCTACCAACGCCAGAAAAGACTGGGTGTTACCCGTTACCGAAGGTTTCCGGCAGACGAATTACCTCGGCATGAACAACTCCGACTATGGAGGTGGTATTCCCGTTCTGGATCTATGGCAACGTGATGGTGGCATTGCTATCGGACTCTTCGAACCTATCCTCCGCATGATCTCCATGCCCGTGGAATGGAAGCGGTACGATAACCAAATAACGACGTGTCTCCACTACGACCTACCCGAACCTCTTGAACTGGCCACAGGCGACACTCTCCACTGCTTCCGCGCATTCCGTTACGCGCACAAAGGCGATTATTTCACGGCGCTTCGCATGTTCTCCGATTATATGCAATCGCACCTCGGCATTGCTATGCAACCCTCCGAACCCGAAGCGTTCGAACCCGTCTGGTGTGCATGGGGATACGGGCGACCTTTTAAGATGAAGATGGTCTTAGGCACGCTCGATAAAGTGGCAGAACTGGGCTTCAAATGGGTGGATGTAGATGATGGGTATCAGATTGCCGAAGGCGACTGGAACACAAATGAGTATTTCCCTGGTGGCGATGCGGATATGCGGCATATAACGAATGAGATCCATCGTCGCGGACTCAAAGCCAAACTATGGTGGGCACCCTTAGCGGCCGACCCGGATACCAAACTGGTCAAAGAGCATCCGGAGATGTTGCTTCTCACCGACGAATGGGCGCATGAGTATATCACATGGTGGGATAGTTGGTATCTCTCGCCTATTAACCCTGCCACCGATGCCTATACCGCCGATCTGCTGAAGATGTTCCTCCAGACTTGGAACTTCGACGGACTCAAGATAGACGGTCAGCATCTCAACTGCTGCCTGCCGGATTACAACGAACACACCGGCCTCAATAGCGCGTGGGAGGCGCCTGAACGGATGCATGAGTATTTCGGCAAAGTGCTTGACGAAGCGCGTAAGTACAAACCCGAGGCGGTTATTCAAGTTTGCCCATGCGGCTGTGCAGTCAACTACTGGCTATTGCCACATATCAACCAAGCTGTCGCTTCCGACCCTACCTCTTCGCGGCAAGTACGTATGAAGCGTAAGGCCTACGCAGCGATGGCACCCCAACTGGCGTACTACGGTGACCATGTGGAACTTACCGACGGAGGAGATGATTTCGCTTCGCAGATAGGCACCGGTTCGGTCATCGGTACAAAATTCACCTACCCCGAAGACAACCCCGACTGGAAGGAAGGTCCGTTCAAACTGACGCCGGAACGCGAAGCGCTCATCCGCAAATGGATGCGTATCTACAAGGAGAACAACCTCGCGCGTGGCGAGTACCTCAGTCTCTACACCTGGGGCTTTGACTACCCCGAGGCACATGTCATCCGTCAAAACAACGCGCTCTACTATGCCTTCTATGTAGATGATGACACCTTTAATGGGAAGATTGAACTCCGCGGATTAGACCCCGCCAAAACCTACACCGCCGTCGAATATACCGCCGACGAGCCGCGTTCCTTCACCGTCAACGGTGCCAACCCGCAACTCGAAGTCTCCTTCCCGCGCAACTACCTGATTAAACTGCTAGAAAACTAGAATACTAGAATGCTAGAAAACTAGAAAACTAGTAAAAAACTAACCCAAACAACAAATAACATGAAACGAATTCTAACTATCTTTCTCTGCTTTTTGAGCGTTATGGTTGTTCGTGCAGACATCAACGTCAAAGGTACAGTGATTGATGCAGATGGTTCAGAGCCGCTAATCGGTGTGAGTATCCTGGTAAAGGGCTCCTCGGTAGGAACAGTAACGGATTTTGATGGTAACTTCGAACTCGTAGTACCGGACAAATCTACGCTTCAATTATCGTACATCGGTTATAAGACCATTGAGATCCGCGCGGTGAGCGGTCCGATGCAGATTATCATGGAATCCGATGCGCAGCAATTGCAGGAGGTAGTCTCCCTCGGTTACTCTGCCGTCAAGAAAGCAGAGTTATCGTCTGCTGTAGTATCCATCTCTTCGGAGGATCTGACCGATGTCGCTTCCTCGGATGTAGGAAACATGCTGCAAGGTAAGATCGCGGGTGTGCAGGTAACAAACGCCGGCGGTCAGCCGGGTGACGCCGCGCAGATCCGTATTCGCGGTACAGGGTCTATCACCGCTTCTTCGGCGCCGGTCTATGTAGTGGATGGTGTCATGGGCGGCACGTTCAATCCCAATGATGTAGAGACCATCTCTGTCTTGAAGGATGCAGGTTCAACCGGTATCTACGGTGCCGCTGCTGCCGGTGGTGTTATCGTTGTAACCACCAAAAGCGGAAAGAAAGGCGATAAGGTAAGCGTCGATCTGAAAGCCAACGTCGGCGGTAAGCAAGCATTGTTTGGCAACTTCAAGGTCATGGAAGCCATGGAACTGCTCAGATACCATCGTACGCTCTTTAGCGCCGGTACTTTCTCTATCCTCTACGAGGATGATTACGAATATCTCAAGAAACAGAATTGGAACTGGCAGAACGAGTTCTTCCATACCGGACTTATCCATAATTACAACGTAGCAGTAAGAGGAGGTTCGGAGCATGTGGGCTATTATGCCTCCCTGGACTATTTCGGAGAACAAGGTACCTTAATGGGAACGGGCATGCAGAAAGTGACAGGACACGCCTCTATCAAAGCCGACATCGCGAAATGGTTGGACATGAACGTGAAAGTGGATTTCAATAAATCCACCGTCAACTATGCTTCCTCATGGATGATGCTGGATGACGCTTTCTATAAGATGCCGTGGGACTGCCCCTATGTGATAGACGCAGCCGGCAACCCCACCTCCGAATATGTGTACATCAACAGCACTACCCGTCCGGACAATAACCGCCCATGGTATAGCCATACGCAATGGAACTCGCTGCAGTCCGCGCAGTATAATTATGCCAAATCGAACAGTTTCGATTTCTCGGGCGTACTGCAACTCAATGTGCATTTCACCGACTGGTTGCATTTCTCAACCACCAACACCTTCAGTACGGGTTACTCGAAGGGCTCGGAATATACGGACCGTCGTACCTACCATGATACCTTCAAAAAAGGCTACCTGAGCGAAGGGATAGGCCTCAGCAGATCGTTCGGTAGTACCAATATTCTTAAGGGAGGCAACCAATGGGGCGCCCATAGTTTCAATGCGATGGTAGGTTTTGAAGCCGGTGTTTGGAAAAGCGAATATACTACCGCAGCCGGAACGGGTATGCCAAGCGGTATTGATGCTCTCAATGCCTCCGCTCCCTACGGCGTAAGAGGCTATAACATCCCGGGCGCTTCATGGTCAGTGTTCCTCCAAGCCAGTTATGATTACGCCAAGCGTTATTTCGTAACGGCTACCTACCGCGCCGAGGCCAGTTCAATCTTTGCTCCCAGTCATCGCGTAGGCCACTTCCCCTCCGTGGCTGCCAGCTGGCTTATCAGCAATGAAGGCTTTATGAAAGATCAGAAAGTGGTTAGTTTCCTCAAACTGCGGGCTTCGTACGGTATAACGGGTAATAACAATATTCCGCCTTACCAGTATCTATCCACCTTCAGCTTGTCTAATCTCTATCAGAACAACGTAGGTGCCACCTCCAGCCGTCTCGCCAGTCCGGACCTCCGGTGGGAAACCGCTTACATGGCGTCTATCGGTATTGACCTCACCTTCATCAAACGCATTGACATGTCTATCGATTTATACCAAACCGATAATACAGACCTGCTGTTGGATGTGCCGGTGGCTCCTTCGTCGGGATTCTTCAAGGTAACCAAAAATGCCGGTTCGGTGCGTAACAGAGGTATCGAGTATCGCATTGACGCTAATATCTTCGACAAGAACAAATGGCGCTGGGATGTAGGTTTCAATATTGGTTTCAACCAAAACCGAGTGACCGAGACCCCCGACCATACGCCTTTCCTCCAAACAGCCATCAACGTCAGCCAGCAAGTGAAAGAAGGACAAGATATCTTTACATGGTATATGAAGGAATGGGCAGGAGTAGACCCCGCCACCGGTTCTCCGCTATGGTATGTAGTGGATAAAGACACGCGCGACTACGTCCTCGATGCGAACGGCAATAAAACCACCACCAGCGATTATAACGCTACCTATGCACACGCAGTGGGAACTGCCAGCCCTGTTTTCTCAGGTGGTCTCAACACACAAGTAAGTTGGAATGGTATTTTCCTGCATATCAATACCAATTTCACCTACGGCAATAAGATTTATAACAGCACCCGTGAGATGACCGATGCGGATGGTGCCTATACCGATATCAACCAGTTATCGCTTGACGCACAAGGCTGGACACGATGGACCAAAGCCGGAGACATCGCCACGCACCCGAAAGCAACCAGTGCCAACCCCTCTAACTCCAATGCCGTTTCGTCTCGCTATCTGGAAGACGGTAGTTTCTTCCGCTTGAGAAACCTGACTGTCGGATACGATTTCCCGCTGACGCTGATCAAGAAAGCGCACATGACCAAATGCCGTCTCTATTTCACGGCAGATAATCTCTGGACAGCTACCAAATTCTCCGGTATGGACCCCGAAGTGAATATGGTTAGCGGTAATAACACACTCGCCGGTCTGTATTCCTCCAACTACCCTGTTGGACGAACCTTCCAAGGCGGAGTAGAAATATCGTTCTAACAAATACATTCGTAATGACGTAATCACGAAATAACGTAATAACGAAAAAACAAAACGATTATGAAAGCAATATATAAAATAGTAGCACTTGGTCTTTTGTCAGTACCTTTTGTAGGTTGTGATCTGAACTATTTCCCCTCCGATGAGCAGAGTACGGATATTATCATGCGGGATGCCAGCGATATGATCATCGATGGCTGTTACTCCGTATTAAAAGACGAAGTGGAGTATCTGGGTTATCCGAGCGGTAATACCTATTGCCGTCACTATTTCCAGATGGCGGAGTTTCCATCGGATAATATCTGCCTCTCCGGTCGTAGTACAGACCCCTTGTTCCAAGCCACCACCTACACCATGACCGATAATCTGCAGAACGTAGGTACGCTATGGATGTTAGGCTATAAAGCCATCTATATGGCCAATACACTGATAGGCACACTCGATGAGAACAAGGAGGAGAATAAGCAGATTTTAGGCGAAGCCTATTTTGTGCGGGCGATGCTGCATCTCAATCTGGTATCCCTCTACGCCAGACCCTATTCGTTCGGTCGTACAGAGAAAGGTATTCCGTTGGATACCATAGCTGTCGTAACGAATATTCAGCGCGATCCCGTAGGAAAGGTATATGACCAGATTGCCAAAGACCTGCAGAAGGCCGCTTCGCTGATGACTACCTCGCGCGGCAATGCAGGCTACCCCAGCCGGGACGCGGCGCTCGGACTCCTCTCACGCGTGTACCTCTATATGGAAGAATACGACCAATGCATCGCCGTGGTGGACCAAATACTTAACGGTGCGGACCCTGCCACCAAACTTGATGAGAATTTCGACAAGTATTTCGCCAATGCCAAGAGTTCCAAGGAAACACTGTTCTGCCTTGCGCATGAGGTTAACGAAGACCGCGGTCAGTCCTCTATCGGCTCAATGTATAATAAAGATGGCGGAGGATGGGGAGAAGTGTATCCGTCTTTCTCTCTGCTGAATCTCTATGAGCGCTATCCGATGGATATCCGTTATTCGGAATACATCAAACCGCAGTATAAGAACGGAGCAGCACCGAGTGCCACCTACAGCGTATATATTCCTGTTCCTCACGAAGGAGCCGGTTCGGAAACGCCGTATGATTGTCACCCCATGCCTGTTACGGATGATGGCACCGGCGTCTATTCCTTCTCGGAAGGCGGTACAACCTACACCATCGAAAACCGTCTCATCAACGGAGAGTACATAGAGCATCATCTCAACTATAAAGGCGAAGACTTGACCGTTCGCATCGAGCATAGCAATATTGACGCCCGGAATACCTTCCCCAAGTACTATGTAACGAAATTCGGTTACCAAGATGGTGTACCTACGCTCTGCTCACCTGTCTTCCTGCGTTGGGGAGAAGTCATCCTGAATGCCGCCGAAGCTTACGCCCGCACCGGCGATGATACCAATGCACTCAACTATGTGAATATCATTCGTACCCGTGCCGGTATTCCTGCGGCTGGCTTGTTCTCTGCTACGAACATGCACGGCTATCCTTCCGCGGTCGAGGTAGTGATGGATGAACGCCGGTTGGAATTGGCGTTCGAGGGACATCGTATGTTCGATGTCTATCGCAACCAACAGAAGATGGACCGCCGATATCCCGGTGTGCAGGCGTGGAAAGAAATACCTTGTGATGAACCTCATGCTATCTATCCTATTCCCAATGGCGAATGGACAGTGAGCGGAATAGAGCAAAACCCTGGGTACTAACGACTAACGACCAACGACTAACGACAAACGACAAACGACAAACGACAAACGACAAATCATTATATTTATTAACCAATTTAAAACACGCAAATTATGAAAGCAAATTGGAAATTGGCACTACTGTGCTTAGCTACCATCGCCTTTGTGGCATGTAATGACAAAAACAAACCGGTCAATCCGGATGATGAAAATCTGTTCGGTTACGAAGCGCCTATTCAAGTCAATGACAAGTCTGTAACTGACTGGGACAAGCTGGATCAGACCAAAATAACCGAGGTTGTTCTGCCGGATGCTCCGCTTTATTCGGCGCTCAAGAAAGCCAGAGTGTATGCAGACTCCGTTTGTATCTTCTATCAACTGGAGTTTGATCCTACGCAAATGACCAGTCATACCTCTGCAGATGGATTGCATATCTACATCAATGCAGATAATAGCGATGCAACCGGCGGTTTCTGGGATTTGTTCGCTCCGGAAAGACGCGGTGACGTAGATTTTATGTTCGAGATCAATCTCTGGGATGATAACGGCGCAGAATCGTTCGCTTTTAACTACGAGTACTGGAGCGGACCGGTTAACGGAGAAGGCTGGCTTTGGACTCCGGACGAATCGGTTGCGCTGAAAGTGAGCTCTATGCAATTTGTAGGAGACAACATCATCGAAGGTCGTCTCGTGCAAGAGTTGATTCCGTTCAAGTTTGATGCCAACGCATTCACTATCGGTTTCGATATTCAGCAAAACTGGGATAATGTAGGTCTGCTGCCGCAAGCCAATACACCCAACGGTGAACTCATCGGTCGTGCAGAGAAAATGCTGGTTACATTTGATAAATAAGAAGCCATTCTTTACTACTAAACGGTATGAAAAACAATTATATTATTATAGCGGCCGCCTTACTGCTGATGTCTTGTAATCCTTCGGTACCTATTCCGGAGGGAAAAACGGTTACGTTTACAGAGACGGAGGAACAGATGGCTAATCCGGAACGCGGTTTTTATGTGCAGAAGTATTATACCCCTGCGGATTTGGAAGACACTGTCGCCTTGCAAACCGTTATCGCCAATAGAGAGCGCTCCCATATAACGCTCTATCTCCACTCCTACTATCTGGCAGATACAGTGACAGGTTGTCCCAGTTATATAGAAAGCGACATCGACCCTGTCTTCTTGGAGCGTCTGGACCGCAATATGAATACCCTCCGCGAAGGCGGCGCTAAAGCCATCTTACGTTTTTCATACAAATACACCCGTAGTATCTACGAAAAACCATGGGATGCTACGCCCGAATGGGCAATGAAGCACATGGATCAGCTGGCTCCGTACTTGCAGAAACATGCCGACGTCATTTATTGCGTGCAGGCAGGCTTTATAGGGGTCTGGGGAGAATGGTATTATACGACCAATTATCCCCAGAACCCTGCGCAGGACGAGGGTTATGCTACGCGTTGGCCGGTTGCCGAACATCTCATGGAAGTCGTGCCTGCCGACCGGCAGATATGCTTCCGTCAGCCTCAGTTCAAAATGCGCTACCTGCGCACACACGGCATGGAGGAAAAACCGCTCACAGCCGGCGAGGCGTACCAACCTACCATCAAGGCGCGCTGGGCAGGTCATAACGACTGCTTCGTCTCCGGAGAGGGCGATGTAGGTACCTACCATAATGATGAAGAACGGGCCTTCTGGGCGGAAGATACCAAATACACCCTCATGGGTGGCGAGACCTGCAAACAATGCGACTATTCCAATGGCGCCAATGCCGTCAAAGAGATGGAGAAATACCACTGGTCGTACCTCTGTAACTCCTATCATCCGGACGTGCTCAGAGAATGGGTGAACGATAATCATTACAATGAGATCAAGCGTCGCTTAGGCTATCGCATTGCGCTGGATAAGGCCGTGGTAACAGAGAATGCCGAAGCGGGTAATATGTTCGAAGCCTTCTTTGTGCTCCATAACTCCGGCTTTGCCGCGCCGATGAATAAACGCGACATCGAACTGGTCTTTGTGAAAGTCAATAACCCCAACGAGAAATATGTTTATCCGCAGAGCGAAGACCCACGTTTCTGGTTCGCAGATGAAGTGCACCATTTCACACTCAAATGTCAATTGGATGCGAAGATGAAAGGAGACTATAAACTCTATCTCAACCTGCCGGATCCATACCCCTCGTTGCATGATAATCCTGCTTTCTCCATCCGTCTGGCAAACGACAATGTATGGGAGGAAGAAACCGGCTATAACTTGATAACCACCGTAACAGTGCAATAATCGTACATCGTACATCGTACATCTATGAAAAATCGTCTTTGGTTAGTCTTTATCCTCATCACCGTCGTCACATGGGGCGTATGGGGTGCTTTTTCCGGCTATCAAATCCAAAATGGTATACCGGACACTGTGGTATATATCCTATGGGCGCTATCGATGATACCATGCGCTATCGTCGCGCTCATCATCAATAAAGGCAAGTTCCTCCATGATGCCAAGTCTGCCCTTCTGGGTTGCACGGTCGGGTTACTTGGCGCAGGAGGACAACTTGTTCTCTTCAAAGCGCTGACCCTCGGACCCTCTTACATCATCTATCCCTTTATCTCTATGTCACCGGTGATAGTCATCACCCTTGCTGCTATCTTCCTCAAGGAGAAAGCAACGCGTTGGCAAATTGCCGGAATCATCGTAGCGCTCGTCGCTATCTTACTGCTCTCTTTAGAGACGGGAAAGGAAGGCAGTCCCGTCAGCGGATGGCTGTGGATAGTGCTGGCCGTCCTTGTTCTCTTGGCGTGGGGTATTCAAGGCTTCTTTATGAAGTTTGCCAATAACTCCATGGATGCCGAGTCCATCTTCATCTGGATGGCGCTCTCTGCACTTGTGCTCATCCCCGTCGCCTATCATATGAACGGCGATGCCGCCGCTTTCTTCAACGGCACGGATGTCATGGCTAAGAGCCTCGGATGTTTTGGTATTCAGATCCTTAACTCCATCGGTGCGCTCACCCTCGTTTATGCTTACCGCTATGGTAAGGCTGTCATCGTTTCGCCAATGGAAGGACTCTCACCGATGGTGACTGTACTGCTGTCGCTCATCATCCTTTCCGTCATCCCGAATCCGCTGCAGATAGCCGGTATATGCTGCGCCGCCTTCGCAATGTACGCCTTGTCAAAGTAATAACGAATAAATCATCATATCTATGAAAAAGTTTTTCTTCTTGGCGGCCCTTTTCGTGGCTGTAACGCTGAACGCGGAGACCTTGGAGGTCGATCTGAGCAACCCGAGTGCTATTGGTACGGTTGCTACCTCGCTCAATGACGGCGAACTGACTGTCGAGTGGACTGTGAACGAAGCTTGGGGAGCCTCAGGTATCGAACTGGCGCTCAATAACCTGACCGATGTATATAGCATCAGCTTTGAATACAAAGGCGATGGCGCAGGAATCGGACTAATCCCTTATATTCGTGATATCAACGGTATTCGCTGGTATGATGCGGATAAATGGGCAAGCTTGGAACTGACCGAATGGACATCTGTTACCATCGCTCCGCAAACCGACTTATGGGATGAACCCGATTATGAATACGGAGAGCAACCCTTTAATAAGCTCGGTTTCATCGCTAATCCCGAAAACCCGACGGAAGGTACCTTTGCCCTCCGCAACATCAAGGTGAAATACGGACAAATCGCACCACCACCCAGTTCCGATTCCTTGCGCTACAACGGAGAGATATTGCCCATTAACACGGAGTTTGAGCGTACCCAATGCGGTGAGGTAAGCCAATCGCTCAATCTGGACGAAGTGTCCGGTATAGCGTGCTCACGCGTCACTCCGGGCTATATCTGGATGGAGAGCGATAACTTCGGCGACTATATCATCGCCACTACTGAAACGGGACAAGAGCAAGCGATGAAAGTCAATTTCCCGAATCTCAAAACGCTGGGTATCCGCTATTGGGACTGGGAAGACATGTGTGGCGGCGTCTATAACGGGACAAACTACCTCTTCATCGGTGCCTTTGGTGATAATGAAACGAATGATGATTTCTACAGCATCGTCTTCTTCGAAGAACCCGCTATCACCGGCGGAGAGATCAATATCGACCCCAAGCAGATTCATTACGTCTATCCGGACGGCAAGAGCCATAATAACGAAGCGCTGATGTATGATAATGTAGAGCAGGTTCTCTACATCATCACCAAAGTGTATTACGATGTGTGCCAAGTGTTTAGCCTGCCTATGAGCCTCGATTATGGTACGGAGACGCAAACACTGACCTATGTCTGTGACCTCGGCGTAACGGACGATATCGGATTGAATGAGAGCGATGTACGCTGCCGCGGTTTCCACCTCGTGACGGGCGCAGATATATCCGCAGACGGTAAGTACGTGCTCATCAAAAACCATAATAACATTGAGGCGCAGTACTCATGGATTCTCTACTGGGAGCGCGAAGCAAACGAAAGCATTGCTCAGACCGTCAAACGCCAACCTCAGGTCATCGGATGCTATGAATGGGAATGGCAAGGAGAGGCTATCTGCTGGCTGGATAATAGCACTTTCTATACCACCAGCGACTCCGACGGACAACCGCCTATCTATAAATACACACGCCATCTGGAAAGCGCTATCGATGAAATAGACCAAGAGCCAAGGGCTAATAGCCAAAAGCTCCTTATCAATGGCCAACTCTACATCATCCGCAATGGCCAATGCTACACGGCAAATGGTACAGCTTGTAATCTTTGATTTTGACGGTACGATAGCGCATACCCATCCGCTCATCATCGCTACTATACAGCAGACACTGCGCGAACTCAATCTCCCTGTTCCCTCCGAGCAAATCATCTCGGAGGGAATAGGGATGGAGTTCCGCGATTGTTACCGCCATTATGTGCCCGGTATCAGCGAAGCTATGATTGACCGCTGCGCACAAACCCATCGACGCGTTTTTGAAACCACCCGTCACACCTACCCTCCTCTACTCTATCCGCACGTGGTAGAAACACTCACCACCCTCCGGCAGCAACATATCTTCACCTCCATCGCTTCCGCGCGTACTACCCGTGAATTGCGAGACTTACTGGCGGATATGCAGGTCGATCATCTCTTTGATTATATCATCGGTTCAGAAGAGGTGACAGCTGTCAAACCCGATCCCGAAGCCATCCTGCTGACGCTCCGTCATTTTCAACTCGCCCCCACGCAGGCACTTATGGTCGGAGACATGGACGTGGATATCTTGATGGGCAAAAATGCCGGCACCCACACCTGCGGTGTCACCTATGGATACGGAGCCCCCCTCGCCCTTCAGCAATCCCATCCCGATACCCTCATCCCGTCCATGAACCTCTTGACAAGCAGTACCTTATTATCTTCTTGTTTGGGCAAGAGTTATCGTTGAGCTTTCGAAAGAAAAAGCGATAAAAGCATACGGCGAAGCAGATCGTTAGAGGCTTTGCTGAAAGAAAAAGCCGATAAAAGAAAAGAACCAAAAGAAAATTAAAAAAGAAAGTCTAGTCCACAGCCGTAGGCTGTAGACCACAGTCCAAAGGACTGTAGACTACCCTTCGGGTGGACGGTCGGACTTTTATTTTAAAAATCGGGAATTCTTATTGAGCTCGAGTAGTCGTTGAACCGTTCTCGGAAGATGGTCCCGTGATGGTCGTGTCATTCACGCGAGCATCACGGGATCATCTTCCGAGAAGCATCTAATCAAAGAACCACCAACAAATAGAGTCCGTACAGACCTCAAACGTTATAGAAAAATCAATAGGACGTTTTGCGAATTGTTAATTGCACATTGATAATTGCAAAAAAAACGCACTTAAACCTTGCATATATGCAAAATTTTTTGTACTTTTGCAGTCGCAAAAGTTTTGAACAAGATGAACAGAATAGTATATATAGCATGCATGGGGCTGATTGGTGCAGCGATGGTGAGTTGCGGCAGGCCTTCCAAAGCGGAGGCGTATCGAGCACAGAAACATCAGCAGGACAGCATCGCACTGGTGGAGCAAGAACGGACGCTGGCGTATTACCAAAGCCAATTAGAGGCCTTATTGCCGCAGGCCGATTCGTTGCTGCGCTATTGCAAGTACGAGAAAAACGACAAATATCAAGACCACGGGTACTACGTGGTGAAGCCGTCTGCTTTCAGCTATCAGTACTCAGCTTTACGGGTGATGGTACGGGATGACGGAAAGGACGTGCTGGTGTACCGCGAAGGAAAACGACTGAGCGATGAACGAGTGAACGAGTTGCGGGCCAAAGGCAACGAAGCGGTGAGGGTGGCGGACGAGTTACAAATCACCATTCGCGACATCAAAGAATTGGAAAAACGCATCGAACGCACCTCGTTACACGTACAAAAATACCAAAAAAGACTACAAAAACAACCTTCTGCACAATAATTTTGCACGAATATTTGCATATATCAAAAAAAAGTGCTAACTTTGCACCGCTAATTAAGGACAATTTTTAAGAAATGAATAAATACGAAAGCAAAATCAGTTCAGCGCCATGCTCAGCCGAGCAGATTTATCGGGTGCTGAGCAATATGCAAAATATTGAACGCGTGCGCGACCTGATTCCGAAGGATAAGATTCAAGAGATGGAGACCGATCCCGATCACGTGCGCATCAAAGTAGATGGTTTAGGCCAGAAGATCACCATCGCCGTTGTGGACCGTGTGGTGAACGATACGATCAAGTTCGGGTTGGAAGGTATTCCGATGGACGGCAATCTGTGGATTCAGTTGAAAGAGTTATCGCCGAACGACACGCGCATCAAACTGACGGTGAAGGCAGATATACCTTTTATGTTCCGCATGATGGTGGAGAAGAAACTGCAACAGGGTTTGGATCAGGCAGCAGATATGCTCGCGCAATTCCCATATGCAGCATGGCAGTAATGTACCATTTGTTCATTTACCATTTACCATTTATGTACCATTTGGCTAATTAGCCATTGAAAACATAGTTGACTCAATGACTACATGAACGAATAAATGACAAAATCGTAAATCGTTAAATCGTAAATAGATGAACAGGCCTCGTATACATAGAGAAGGGCGGACGTTGATTGTGGGCACAGTGCTGCTGCTCTTTTTCATCAACGTACCCATGTACCTGTATTTCCCGCATTGGATCTTCGGCATCACCTTAGCGCTGACGGCGTTACTGCTGGTGTTTGTAACCTATTTCTTCCGCAACCCTGTGCGAGTGTTGGAGATAGATGATCCGAACTTCCTCATTGCCCCGGCGGACGGTCGTGTGGTGGTGGTGGAACCGACGGAAGAGAATGAGTATTTCCACGAGAAGAAACTGCAGATATCTATCTTCATGTCGCCTTTCAACGTGCATGCTAACTGGTATCCGATAGAAGGAAATATTCTGGTGAGCGAGCATCAGAAAGGTCGTCACAAAGGGGCATGGTTGCCCAAATCGAGCACCGAGAACGAGCGGAGTCTGGTAGTGATAGAGACACCAAGCAAAGTGCAGATAGCTATTCGTCAAGTAGCCGGTGCGATGGCGCGTCGTATTGTCACTTACGCCAAACCCGGCCATTTCGCGCACCGTAATACCCACCTTGGTTTCATCAAACTCGGTAGCCGCGTGGATATGTACGTACCACTGGACACGGAGATGTTCGTCGAAGTGGGCGAAGCGGTAAGAGGAAATGAGACCATCATTGGTCGTTTGAATGATGAGAAACCAGCCTCTCCCAAACACTCCCCTAAAGGGAATGGAACCAAGAAAGCCAAAAAAGTTTAACCCTTAAAATACTAACTGTATGAATTTTGAAGAATTATTTGCGCAGTACCCCTGCCCATTTACCGACGAGCAAGTAAAAGCTCAAGTAGCCGAGATCGAAGCAAAACATTTTGCGGAGAATAACAACGTAGAGGTTTGGAAAGAGTGCCTCCATCAGATTGACTACACCACGCTGAGCGCCGATGATACGATTGCTCGCGTAGAGAGAATGGCGAATGCAGTGAATACCTTTGAGGAGCAATTCCCCGGTATTCCTAACGTAGCCGCTATTTGCGTTTATCCGGCTATGGCAGAGTACGTTCGCAAAGCCCTGAAGGATCCGAAGTTCAATATCGCTTGCTGCTGTGCCGGTTTCCCTGCTGCGCAGACCTTCCCTGAGGTAAAAGTAGCTGAGACCGCATTGGCTCTGAAAGCCGGTGCCACCGAAGTGGACATCGTGCTGAGCGTAGGTAAGTTCCTCGAAGGCCGTTACCAAGAGTGCTTTGACGAGATTGCAGAGATCAAGGCCGTTTGTGGCGAACACCACCTCAAAGTGATCCTCGAGACAGGTCTGCTGAAGAGTGCAGAGAATATCTGGAAAGCATCGATCCTTTCCATGGCAGCCGGCTGCGATTTCATCAAGACTTCGACCGGTAAGATTGCGGTCAACGCCACTCCGGAGGCGACCTTCGTAATGTGCCACGCTATCAAGGTTTGGCGTGAGAAAACAGGTGTTAAGATGGGTTACAAGCCCGCTGGTGGTGTCAGCACAACCGATGAGGCGGTACAACACTTCACCTTAGTGAAAGAGATTTTAGGCGAACAATGGCTCAATAACGAGTGGTTCCGCTTCGGCGCAAGCCGCTTGGCGAACAACCTGTTGAGCTCCATCGTCGGTAAAGAAACCAAACATTTTTAATGAAAGAGAATAATACTATCCCTATTGTCGATTGTCCGTACGGCGATTACATGATCGGCGACGCGAGTGGCAAACTGATGAACGAGTATGCGCGTTTCCCCTGCAAAATCAAATGCGGGGTGTACGCGTTGCTCGTTCGCGGCACTGCGCATGCGACCATCAATGTGAATGAATATGACTTCAAAGCGAACGATATCCTGTTGTTAGAGCCCGGCAGCTTCTTGCTCATCCGCGAGTTCTCCGAGGATGCACTGGTGTATTGGATCGTTTTTGGTAGCAAGTTCCTTGAGAAACATACCGTTAACAACAAGATGTCCCTCTCAGCCTTGCAGTTACATTCGCCTAAGTTGAGCACCACTGAAAACCATGCCAAAGTGCTATGCGCGATGTATGACGCGGTGGTGCAGGCAATGAACGCGCAGCCGACGATGTTAGACAGCGAGAAGATGGTGCATATCTTCAATCTGCTGCAGACGAGTTATGCCAAGTATGCGCATGAGCAGGATGAGTACTTGGTCAAACCACTGGACAGAAAGACGGAGATCTATCAAGAGTACTGTCAGATGGTGCTGCAGCACTATCAAGAGTGGCATCATGTCAACCAATACGCGGATGCAATGCGATTGACACTGCCGCACTTATGCTCTACCATCAAATCGGTGGGCAATCGTACAGCAGGTGATATTATTGTGGAGGCAATTTTAACGGACGCCAAATCGCAGTTGAAGATCACTAATCAGCAGATCAAAGAGATTGCGTTGAATCTGGGTTTTGATAACGTAGCTTTTTTCAACCGATTCTTCAAATCGCATGTCGGTGTAACCCCCAAAGCGTACCGAAATAGCTGATTTTTGAGGGTCAAAGGTACAAAAATGCGTTTTTTTGCAAAAAAAATGCTAAAAAATTTGCACATGTCGAAAAAAAGCAGTACCTTTGCACCCGCTTTTGAATCGAGAGCATGTGATGCTCGAGAAAAACGAAGCAGTGATCCTTTAGAGATTATAAGAAAAAAATTGCGGAAATAGCTCAGTTGGTAGAGCACGACCTTGCCAAGGTCGGGGTCGCGAGTTCGAGTCTCGTTTTCCGCTCTTTTTTTTTGCGCTAAGCAAAAAGTCCCTTAATTGGGGCCCCCCGCAAATTTTAATTTGTGGGGAAAGCGTAGCATGACACGGAGCGTTATACAAGCGTGAAACGCGCAGTCACGCAAGTGTCAATGCAAGCGCGCCCAGATGGCGGAATTGGTAGACGCGTGCGTTTCAGGTGCGCATGCCGCGAGGTGTGCAGGTTCGAGTCCTGTTCTGGGCACACGCTTGAGTGATAGCGATGCGTCGCTGTCGCGACGCGCAGGTGGTGAAATTGGTATACACGCTACTTTGAGGGGGTAGTGGTCGCAAGATCGTGTGAGTTCGAGTCTCATCCTGCGCACAAAAATGATATAATCGAGAGATTATGTCATTTTTTTTTGCATATATGAAAAAAAAGTTGTACCTTTGTACCCCGAAAAGAATCGTAAATCGTCAATCGTCAAATCGTCAATAGATTTATGTTTATCATCGGCATTGCGGGCGGAACCGGCTCGGGTAAAACAACGGTAGTCAAAAAACTGATAGAGCGCTTACCTAAAAGCGAAGTAGTAGTTATCCCTCAAGACTCGTATTACAAAGACAGTAGTAACGTACCTGTTGAAGAACGTCAGAATATCAATTTTGACCATCCTGATGCGTTTGATTGGGAATTACTGAGCAAGCACATTAAGACGCTCAAGGAGGGTAAAGCCATCGAGCAACCTATCTACTCCTATATAACGTGTACGCGGGCGAAGGAGACGATCCATATAGAGCCGCGTGATGTAGTGGTGGTAGAAGGAATCATGGCGCTTCGTGAGCCCAAGATGCGTCAGCAGATGGATCTGAAGATCTTCGTAGATGCGGATGCCGACGACCGTTTGATTCGTGTGATGAAACGTGATGTGATTGAACGTGGTCGTACCGCCGAACAAGTGATAGAGCGCTATCAGCGCGTGCTCAAACCGATGCACGAACAGTTCATCGAACCGTGTAAGCGTTTCGCGGATGTGATCGTGCCGCAAGGCGGACATAACAACGCGGCAATTAACATGTTGGCGAAGTTCGTTAAGCAGCAGTTACGCGATAAAGAATAAGGTTAAGCCACTTGTTTTTTCAGCTTTTTTGGACATATTTGAAGATAGGTACCTTCACGCTGGGAGGAGGATATGCTATGTTACCCCTTATTCAGCGGGAAGTGGTGGACCGCAAGGGTTGGATTGACGAAGAAGAGTATCTGAATATGATTGCGTTAGCGCAAGCAGCACCGGGTCTTATCGCCGTCAATTCGGCTATTTTCATCGGTTGGCGTGTAGGTGGTTGGCGCGGCGTATGCGGTGCTGTCTTAGGCGCCGTGCTGCCTTCTTTCTTGATTATCTTAGCCATCGCGATGGTTTTTAGCGAATGGAAAGAGTTACCGGCCGTAGAAGCGGCGTTCAAAGGCATCCGTCCTGCTGTAGTTGCTCTCATTGCTGCGCCGCTTTTCAAACTGGCTAAGTCGGCGCTGAAAAAGCCTAACCCCGACCCTTCCCTAAAAGGAAGGGAGTTCGCGCAGGCCACTCCACTTTTAGTCTCTTTGGTGGCTGCATTGCTGATTTGGTTAGGACATGTGAACCCCGTTTGGGTCATTCTCGCCACGATCGTGCTGACGCTGATTGTGGTGGCTATCGTAGAAAGGAGGCACAAATGATTTATTTGCAGTTATTCCTGTCCTTCTTTAAGATCGGTCTCTTTGGTTTCGGCGGAGGTTTAGCTATCTTATCGTTGATACAGATGGATGTAGAGCAATACGGTTGGATGAGTCAGCAGGAGTTTGTGGATATCGTAGCGGTGAGCCAAGTGACACCGGGTCCGATTGGTATTAACTGCGCCACGTATGTGGGTTATACCACTGCCGGTATATGGGGAAGCCTCCTTGCTACTACCGCTATTATCCTGCCAAGTCTGATTATTATGCTGAGTATCTGCAAGGCCTATTTCTGGCTTAGCCAACGCTTCCATGGCAACCCTTATTTCGAACAGACGCTGCGTATGTTACGGTTCACGGTGATTGGTCTTATAGCCTCCGCCGCCCTGATGCTCATCCAACCCACGAACTTCATTGACCCTATCAGTTGGATCATCTTCGGCGTAGTAGCGTTCTTTACCGTTTTGCCGGAGGTGATAAAAAACAAAGTGACTAACGTCATTAGTCACCCTATTCTACTGATTGTGCTGGCCGGTATAGCCGGGTACTGCATTTATCGCTAAGCTTTTTCCAGTTTTGCGTGCGAGAGAAGGAGTGTTTTGGTACCAACGGTATCGAAGGCTATTTCTATCTTATCATTCTCCGTCACTTCATCGCGATAGACGCGCGAGACGGTGCCTAACCCAAACACGCGATGCGAGACACGTGTACCTTCCGCCCAAACGGAAGGGATGGGTCCAGTCAGGGTCTCGTTGGTGATTGGTGATGGGTGATGGGTGACGGGTGATGTCGGTTTCTCGGTATCTCGGGATACCGGTGTACCGAAGTTAGCGGGTCTCGAATAATTCGTGAACCGTGGCTGCGTGGGAGCCGAAGACCGTTGGAAATCAAAGTAACGGCGGTCGATATCGTTTAGGAACCGACTGGGAGAATTGAACGCCATCTGTCCGTTGCGGAATCGTTGCCGCGCATAACTGAGGTAACACTGCTCCATTGCGCGGGTGATCGCCACATAGAGCAATCGGCGTTCTTCCTCTATCTCTTTGGCACTGACGCAGAACTGCGAGGGGAAGAGGTTCTCCTCCAGACCAACGATGAAAACGACGGGGAACTCCAGTCCTTTCGCCGCATGAACGGTCATTAGCGTGACCCGTTCGGTCGTATCTTCCAAGTTCTCGTCTTGGTCTGTTTGCAGGCTCACTTCGCTCAAGAAATCCGTGATGGGCGTAAAATCAATGCCTTCTTCTTGTCGCATGGCAACGAACTCACGGATGGCGTTGAGTAACTCCTGCACGTTCTGCGCACGGTCGATTCCTTCGGGCGTGGTATCCAAAGCGAGCGCCGTGGTGACACCGGTCGTACGGAGTGTATGTTCCGCAAATGTATAAGCATCCATCGTCTCACTGAGTGAGGCAAGGTCATCCATCTGCTGGGCGAATGCGCGGATTTTCTTTTGGGTAGCTGCGCTGACCTCCAGTCCGGTCTCCTCGGGCGCGCGCATGATAGTAAGGTACGCGCGATGATGCTCGATGGCATTTGCCGCTACTTTCTTCATCGTCGTCTCCCCAATGCCCCTTCCGGGAAAAGACACTATACGCAGCAAGGCTTCGTTATCGCGCGGATTGACGGCGATGCGGAAATAGCCCAAGGCGTCTTTGATCTCCTTGCGCTGATAGAACGACGTGCCGCCGTAGATACGATACGGTATATTACGTTTACGCAGTTCGCCTTCGAAAGCACGGGATTGGGCATTCGTGCGGTAGAGCACCGTCATATCATCCAACGCGTGCGTGCGAGCGGATTTGATTTTAGCAATGATCTGCGCCACGCCTTCCGCCTCCGCACGGTCATCCATATACGCCTGCAGATGAAGCGGAGCACCTTCTTCCTTCTCGGAATAGACTTGTTTCTCTATCTGGTGGATATTCTTATGAATGAGCGAATTGGCCGCATTGACGATGTTTTGCGTCGAGCGGTAGTTACGCTCTAACTTGAAGATACGAGCATCGGCGTACTGCTGACGGAAATTGAGGATATTACGAATGTCCGCCCCGCGGAAGGAATAGATACTCTGCGCGTCGTCACCTACCACACAGATATTCTGTTGCGGTTCCGCCAGCCGGCTAACCAGCAGGTACTGGACATAGTTGGTATCTTGATACTCATCGACGAGGACATACCGGAACAGATGCTGTAACTGTTCGCGTATATCGGCATGCTGGTCAATGAGCCGCAGCATATTCAGCAGCAGATCATCAAAATCCATCGCATTGGCGGCTTTGAGTCGAAGTTGGTACTGCTCGTAGATAGTGGTCAGTTCGTACATGCGCGCTTCGCGGTCCTGTCGTTGTAACTCACGATTAGCCCCATACTGCGCCGGAGAGATGAGGTTATTCTTCGCCATGGAGATACGACTAAGCACATTCGCCGGCTTATAGACCTTATCATCCAATCCGTTCTCCTTGCAGATCGCTTTGAGTAGCGATTTGCTATCGGGGGTGTCATAGATGGTAAAATCGCGCGTATAGCCTAAGCGCTCGGCATCGCGGCGTAAGAGTCGCGTACAGACGGAGTGGAAAGTGCCCATCATCAGATAGCGGGCTTCGGTATTGCCCACCAAACGGATGATACGCTCTTTCATCTCTCGCGCGGCTTTGTTGGTAAAGGTGAGCGCAAGGATGGAACCCGCCGGCACTCCTTGCTGCAGTAGATAGGCGATGCGATAGGTTAAGACACGCGTCTTACCCGACCCGGCGCCCGCTACAATCAAGGTCGGCCCTTCTGTATGCGTCACAGCAGCCCGCTGACTATCATTCAAAGAACTGAGCAGATCCATACAACTTAGAAGCGATACGTGGCGCCTAACAAGAAATTGATACCTTCGGACTGATAACCGTAGAAGATATCGTTCTTGTAATGCAGCCAGTTATTGAGTTGGAAGAACAAAGTGAGGTTAGGTTGCTTCACCTTCCCTATCCACATTTCGTACTGAAGACCCAGGTTGAGTTGCACCGTAGGTTTGAGTATATGTTCCCCATCCGTAGCTAACGCAATTCGCTTACCGGCAAAATAATTATCCGAATAAAGCGACCAATGTTGGTCAATTCGTCCGTCTATACGCAGTCCTGCCTCCCAATTAGGTCGGTCATACACCGTCGTATCTCCCCGCCAGAAATAGTAATCACCATACAAGTTGATACGAATTATATCCTGATAGTGATAATTGATTGCCGCGCCTACTTTGCCACGTTGATAATTGGTATGCCTATGCACAAACTCGCCCAACGGCCGTTTGATGGTCAAATGCTCCATCGGCGTAACGGTATCCGCTGTAGCAATCCAATAGTCTTCGTCAATCATATAAGCATATCCGCCGTGCAGTTCGATATATAAATCACGGTAAGGACGAATATGGAATCCCACTTCTGCATCCACCGGTGTATAGGCGCCACAAGGATGGATGATGCCGGCATGGATAAGACTATAGCGGTTTTCCTCCATATAACTCTGCAGAGATCCCAAGCCTTGATTGCCCAGCACATCCGCATAGACCGTCAACCAGTTACGGGCTATTTGCGCTTCCAGATTGATGTGCGGAGAGGGTGCAAAACTAAGATCCTTGACGTTGGATAAGTGTTGATGCCCTTTGCCGATATTCATATCCAGATTGATACCTACATGCAGATTAACCCGTCTTCCCTCGTACGCATAGTACGGTTCAAAACGGATATTATGGCGGTTGGTATAGAGCGAATCAGGAATAGTAGCCGCCAGATTGCCTCTTAGTTGCAGAAAATTATTCTGCACATAGGCGTTCACACCCACATGGTGTTCATCGCGATGCCAATCGAACGCGCCGTGCGTACGTACCTGATGTTCGGCTACGGCATTGGCTTTGGCAAACAACGCATAGCCTGTTTGGAACTTATACTGCACCTCTTGACGGGGATTCGATTTGACGCCTATGAACGCCTCTGCGGTCCAGAGAGTGGTCTTATCTTTATCCGTAAAAGCAGGAGCCGGATAAGCCACTTTGTCTGCCACCCAGGCATTGGTCGGTGCTAACGAATAATCAAAGAAATGACCGTATTTATGGAAGAACACATTCCCTCCGTTAACACCGAAATAGAGGTCGCAAGTAGAGAATTGATGCGTGAAGTTCATCCCTAATTTCGATTTACTCAGCGTCTTCAAGCCCCACTGCGCTCGATGGTGGGCATAGACATCTAATACAGACTTCTTCTTATCATCGAGTCGATATCCGAAATCAAAGAGGGTGTTCACATGTCCGAAAGCGCCGCGCACATATCCGTGGTAGGGTTGCGTTGCCGCAAAACGGGTAGGTTGTGACAAGATAGGACTGAGTGTGATACCGGGGTTCACCTCCGCCGTATAGTCGGAATACTCCACCGTAACGGGTTCAATAGTGGTCTCCACTACAGCCGGTTGCGTATGGATCTTACCCGCACTCTGAATAACCGGCTGAAAATCCCGTTCCACCGTCACTGTGCGATCCAGATCCTGGGCGAAAGAGACGGTATAAACCATAAGCACCATAGCCATCACGGAATACCGGTATACCGGCATATCGGAACACCGGTGTGGCGCTATAAAATTACTCTTCATCATGCACCTCCTTTTCTTCGGGGTTCTCTAATTCATCCAATACAGCGAGGCGTGATTCTATCAGCGCAGGAATATCATCGCCTTGTTGCAGGTAGTTCTGCTGCAAGACGAGCAGGTACTGACGGGCTTGGAAATTCTCTCCTCGCCGCAGATTGATATCGCTCAAAAGGATGAGTGCGCGCGCTAACCAGTATTGCTGCTGCGTATTCATCTTTGCAAACGCCATCACCTCCGCCTCTGCCTCATCTAACAGTTGTTGCTCGAAATAGGCTTGCGCCAACAGATACTTAGCCTCAGCCCCTTGCGCTGTGCGCACTTCCTGCGACAACTGCTCCAAATCCGGCATGGCCTGAATCCATAACCCTTGCGCAATATATGCTTTCGCACGTCCGTAAAGCGCCACAGACCGCATCTCATCGCTCACCGGTTTATCCGACAGGATTTGTCCGGCTATATCAATGACCGTCTGATGGCGGTTAAGATGTTGGTTGCAATACAAGATACCTAACCGCGCGGTATTCACTTGTTCTCGGTTAGACGCCAAACTCAGCAGTCGATAATACGCCTCGGAAGCGGTGGTGTAGTCGTGGTTATCATAACTGATTTCCGCTACGCGGGTAGCTGCTTCTTTCTGATACGGGTTGGCTGCCATCTCAGCCAGCACAGCATAATGCGTCAAGGCGTCGTTCTTATTGCCTAAGCGGTAATACGAATCCGCCAGGTAATAGCGTGCGTTGGTGCAATAACGGCCTCCGGCACAGTACTGCGCAATATAGTGTGCCAGTGCGACCGAGGCTTTCTGATACGCTGCCTGCATATACTGCATCTCCGCTGCTGCGTAGAGCAGACTGTCTTCTTGCGTAGTGACGTTCATGTTCATTTTGGCCAACTGCTTGGTATAGGCCATATACTCGCTCACGTTGCCGGTCTCTACATACAACGCCTGTAAGGCTTCCAATGCCGTGTAGGCTTCTTCGGTTGCAGGATACGACTCTATGGTCTTACGGTAAGCCGCGATAGCTTGGTTGGTCTGATGCAAGTTGCGATAAATCATCGCTCGTTCCAACGAAGCTTTACGCGCCAACGTGGAGTTGGGATAAGCTGCCAATAACTGCTCATAGGTACCCACGGCTGCTTTTTCTTCGTTCAACTGCAACTGTGCCCGTGCTATCTCATACATACCATCATCGGCATAGTCTGATTTGGGATACGTGGTCACCAATTCACGCAAAACGTTCACTTTATCGCTGTACTTATGCTGCAAGCCCAAGGCGTATCCACGTTGAAAAAGAGCGTAGTCGGAACCGGCGGCCTGCAGGTTGCTCACCTGCGCATAGTAACTGATCGCTTGCGGGAAATTACGCGCGTTGAAATAGCAGTCGCCTATCCGGTTGAGCGCATCCGCATACGTGGGGTCAGTAGGCTCAATAGCATCTATATAGGTACTAAAGACACTGCGTGCTTGGTCGTATTGGGCTTGCGAGAAATAGCAATACGCCTGCAGATAGTGCGCCACGGTGTAGTTACGAGACTGGCGTGCATCCGAACGGGCAAAGAACGCTTTCGTATCTTGCTCGCACGCTTCATACGCCCGCAGACGGTAGTTAGCCTCCGCCCGCAGATAATACGCTTCGGTAGTATAACGGGCTGATTCGGAGGTATGATTAATCACTTCGCTCATCCACTCCACCGTTTGCTGCATCTTACCTTGCAGGTAGCTGTCTGCGCCTAATTGGTAGCGCAGATACTGCTTTGTCTCCAGCATCTTAGGCGTAGGGTTAGGAATCGAATCCAAGGTAGCTATCGCCGCAGCGTAGTTCTTGCTTTGCATCAGCGCATCACTGAGCAGATGGTACACACTGGCTTCGTATTTAGAATTCGGAAAGCGCGTCAGAAAATCATTGAACGCCCGCACGGATTCGCCTAAGGCGCTAGACGAACGATAGGTGCAGAGGGTGTAGTTATACGCTGCCTCTTCTGTCACCGAAGGCGTAATACCATACCCCGCCGCAGCCTGGTAGGCTAATTTAGCTTGTTCCGGTTGGTTCAAATGCACATAGGCATTACCCATGGTCAAACAAGCGGCCTCCGACAAACTATCCTTCTCTTGTTTCACCCGTTTCAAGGCTTGCACAGCCTCCGCATAGTGCTCCGTTTGATACTGCGCTACGCCTAACATATACAGGTCTTCTCGTACCGGTTCGGATTTCTGCTCTGTTACCGCTTGTACGTATGTATCCAATTGTTCGGCAGCTGACAGATAGTCCGAACGGAAGAAATAGATCTCCCCTACTATACGGTGCAACTCCGCATTATTCTCATTATTCGGATACTGCTGGAGTAACGATATTGCCCGAGACTCTACCTCTTCCGTCTCGCCTTGCATATAACGGATCTGTGTAATATAATACGGCACCGTCTGTTGATACTCCTTCACCGTTTCCAACTGCTCCAATACCGGCAGCGCCTGAGCGTACTTGCCATCCTTATACAAGCAATAGGCATAGTAATACGTTGCCTTCGTAGTATAGCGATGGGTGCTCTTACTCAAAGGACCGAAATAAACGGCTGCACGGTCATACTCCTGCTGCATCAGATAAGCGTAGCCACGGTAGAACGCATAATCCGTCTGATGAGGACGACTGAGCGCACGCGACTCCACTTGCTCCAAGAGTTTCACGCCTTGTTTGTAATGCCCTTTCTCCACCTGTAGCACGCCTTGCATGAACTTCACCTCGTCGGCAAAAGTGGTATAGGGATATGCCCGCAAGTATTCCTTGAGGTCGTTTTGCAAGGCCTTATCACGCCCGTCAAAGCGCGACTCCAACACCCGATACTGCGTCTCCATCTCCGGTACTTGGGCATAAGCCGGAAGCGTACAGAGTACAGCATACAGCGTACAAAGAATCGTAATAACGTAATAACGTAATGACGTCATAACGAAAAAACTTTCAATTTTCAATTTCTATTTTCAAATTCACACTTGCTCCAATTACCGAGCAAGTTTGATCTCGTTCCACATTTCGAGCAACATCTCTTGACTCTCTCCGGCATCATGCATCAACGCGCAGCGGTCGATGATACTCTTGTCTGCATAATAAACGGGGTTGAGATGCAAAGCGTGCGGGTCAACTAACTCACCTTCTACGCTAATCGGTTCTTCGCCAAAGAAATACGAAGCATCCACCGTCTCGGGCCATTCTTCTTCATCGTTTTGTGCTGCCAAAATAGCCTCAGCGGCTTTGGTACCACCGGCACAAGACACATAACCGATCTCATCCATATTTGCCAACGCGTTTTCTGCCTTGCACATATAATCGATGAAATAAGTAGCCGCCTTCACATTCTTTGCATACTTAGGAATTACCCAACCGTCAAACCACACGTTCGAACCTTCTTGCGGTACGATATAATCCAGAAGAACTCCCATTTCTGCTGCCTCTTCGATAGCGAATTGGGCGTCACCGGACCAACTCAGGTTCAGCCATGCTTTGCCTTTGGTCATCTCTTCCTTTCCGAAATCCACTTCCCATCCGCAGATTTGTTTCTTAGCCTCCAAGAGGATATGTTTGACAGCCTCTACACGTGGTTTGGTGATGTTACGAACCAGTTCATCGCGGTTCACGGTTCCGGCCTCTAACTCATTGCGGAAAGCGTACAGAACCAATACCGAATAGACATCGCGGAACGCATCTTTCATCAAAATACGGTTCTCGAACTTAGGATTGAGCACCGCCGCCCAAGAAAGCAAGTCATTGCGGTTAACGAACTGAGGGTTATAGATAAAGCCAGTTGTGCCCCACATATAACCTACCGTATAATCGCTTACTTGCACATCCGCCGTTGGCGCCATCTGTTGGAACTTATTCAGCACAAACGAAGAGATATTATCGAAATAGAAGATACTATCTGCTATCAAGTCCTTCTGAATAGGAATCAAGAGGTCTTTTTTCAGCATACGCTCGATGATATACTCCGACGGACAGAACACGTCATAGTCTTCGTGTCCCACCTCAATCTTGGTCAGGGCCGTCTCGTTGATATCAAAAGTCTCATAAACGAGTTCTACTTTCTCACCCGTTTGGTCAAAATACCACTTCTCAAAATTAGCCTTCACTTCGGGATTGATATAATCCGCCCAGTTGAGCACTTTGAGTTGATGCGCACGGTCAGCACCGCCGCAAGAAGCAAATACGATGGCTACTACAGCCAGCATAGCAACAATTCCTTTTTTCATTTTTCTTCGTTTTTAGTATTTCGTATATTAATGATTATCAATGCGGTTAACATCACCAGTAAGATGATGGTAAATAACGGTCGTAACTCCGGCGTCAAACCGCCTTTTCGTGCGTCGGAATAGATGAAGGTACTGAGTGTCTCCAGTCCGCCTGAACCTTTGGTAAAGAACGTCACTCCGAAATCATCTACGGATAGCGTGAGAGCCAAGACAAACCCGCTGAGCATGCCAGGCCATAACTCCGGCAACATCACCATCCGTAACGCTTGTGCAGGCGTGGCGCCAAGATCCAACGCCGCTTCGTACGTATTAGGGTTCATCTTACTCAATCGCGGCAGCACGCTCAGCACTACGTACGGCGTGCAGAACACTACATGCGCTATACAAACGGTGGCCAGACCTTGACTCATTCCTAATGCCACAAAGAGCAGGAAGAGAGATATACCTGTGATGATATCGGGGTTAATCATCGGCACAGAGTTCAAGAACGTCACCATTTTGCGTTGACGCGAACGCATGTTGTAGATACCGATTGCCGCTAAGGTGCCTAATATGGTAGAACACAGCGCCGCCACTAAGGCGATCACTACGGTATAACCGATAGCACTGTTCAGCCCCGCATCCGCCTTACCGGTAAACAGGTTGGCATACAACTCCATCGAGAAACCTGTCCAGTTACCTAATATCTTACTCTTGGTGAACGAGAAGACAGCAATCAGCGCAATGGGTGAGTAGATAATCAGCAGCAGCAACCATAAGTACAACTGCGAACCATAGTGCCGTCTCTTCCCCATCCGCTTGCGACGAAGCATCTCTTGCTCTACGCTCGACAACTCTTTCTCTTTCTGCCGTTGCAAGACTTGGGTTATAGCCATAGCCAATGCCAATGCCAGTGCCAAGCCTGCAAACAACCACCATACCCATCCTTTGCCGCGCGAGGTCTTGCCGGTTGCCGATTCCACATACTGCTCGAACGCACTATACGCATTCTGCCGAAGAACACGCTGACTACGGTTCTTCACCTCTTTATGATTGCGCCAAACGGTCCATCTCACATCCGCTTCGTCGGTGTAACTATATACGCTATCACCCCAGGCTTCTAAACCAACCACCGGCTCATTCACAAACACAAAATCCAGAGAGTCTCTCCCTTGTACATTGTACTTTGTACTTTGTACATTAATATTGATCTTCTCCGTCTGGTATTCCTTCGGAAACTCCGTCAGCACCTTCACTTCACCCGTTGTACCCACTTTCAGTGTATAAGTCAAGTTTGATTGCGCCGAGATGGTAGGAACAAAGAACAAGGAGCAAAGAGCAAAGACTAAAATAATCTTACAGGTGTAGCGATCCATTCTCATACCAGTCCTCCTTCCTCTTTTGCATCCTTCTCGCCAAAGAACGAGGTAACGCCGATGATGACTAACAATACCAAACTCAGCACAGCCCCGTAGTTCAGCAGATCTGTCGTAGTAATATAGTCTTGTATCAAACTACCGAAGAGCTTGATGTTATTATGCGTCAGCAGTTCGGCGATGGCAAACGTACTCACTGTAGGCATAAACACCATCACTATACCGCTATATACCCCCGGCATACTAAGCGGCACTATCACTTTCCAAAAACTCTGCCACCGGTTGGCGCCTAAATCCTGCGCCGCCTCAACCAGCGAGGTGTCCATCTTCTGCAAGGTGTTGTAAATCGGATAAATCATGAACGGCAGGTAGTCGTAACACAAACCGAACAACAACGCCCCCTCGCCAAGCGGCAAACCGAACATGTTAAATAACTCTACTGTGGCCACCGTCCGTAACAGACAGTTAATCCACATGGGCAGGATAAAGAGCATCGCCATCACTTTGGGCGTCTTAAAATCTTCCATCGCCATGATATATGCTGCCGGATAACCGATTAGCAGACATAGCGCAGTGTTAAAGAACGCTATCATCAGCGAGTAGAAGAATGTATGGATGGCTTCACTATGACCAAAGAACTTCGCAAAATTATGCAGCGTGAAAGCACCATTTATATCCGTCAGCGCGTAGTAGCCCACTAAGATAAGCGGCAGTACTACAAACAGCAGCATAAACAGCACATACGGCCATGCCCATGTTCTCCGCGAAGAAAATATCTGAACAAGCTTACTCATTTCCTTTCGCTCCTTCACTCGTTCATTCGTTCAACTTTATCGATCTTGATCGCTTTGGGCTTGATAACAACACCTACGCGGTCACCATCGTCCCACACATCGTCCGTATTCACATACAAATCATAGCCTTCATCCGTACGGATGGTCAGATGGTAATGGTTACCCTTGTATAGAATGAAATGTACATACCCGCTCAAGGTACCTTCTTCCTCGTAGTCTTGCAGGTCGATGTCGCGGAATTTGACGCGTACCTGCACTTTGTCGCCGTCTGTGAATCCCTCTAACTGCTTCTCTTCCACTTCCCACTCGGCATCCAAGAAACGCACCTTGCCGTTCTTCAGCACTTCGCCTTCGAAATAATTGTAAATATAGTGCTCTTTCTTCATGATCTGAATATCCTCCGGCCGCACCAGCATTCCCACTTCCGTTCCGGGCAGGTATTCATGATAGTCTTGAATCAAGAACTCATATCCGTCCGGTGTCAGCACACGCATCTCATAGTGCACACCTTTGAAAATACACGTCTGCACCTCTCCATACCATTTGGTAAACTTACCCTTCGGCACACGATCCTCCGGATCGTCGTCTGACCTATCCGACTTGTCTGACCCGTCCGACTTCCATATATAGATATCCTCCGGCCGAATCACAACATCCACGGGGTTGTTCTCGCCGAAGCCGGTGTCTATACAATCGAATTCTTGGCCGCAGAACGCCACCCGTTTATCGCGAATCATCGTTCCGGACAGGATATTACTCTCGCCGATAAAATCAGCCACAAAGCAGTTTTGAGGCTCGTTATAGATATCTGTCGGAGTACCGATCTGTTGAATCTTTCCCTCGTTCATCACCACCACACGGTCGCTCAGCGTCAGCGCCTCTTCTTGATCGTGCGTCACATAGATGAACGTGATTCCCAGTTTCTCATGAAGTTCCTTCAACTCAATCTGCATGTCGTGCCGCATCTTCAGGTCTAATGCGCTCAGCGGTTCGTCTAACAACAGCACTTCCGGTTCATTCACAATAGCACGGGCTATCGCCACACGTTGTTGCTGTCCGCCGCTCAGCGTATCTACCTCACGTTCTTCGTAGCCCGTTAGGTTGGCCATCTTCAACGCCCGACGCACTTTCTTCTTAATCGTCTCCGGCGCTTCTTTCTTTAGCTTCAATCCGAACGCTACGTTGTTAAACACATTCAGATGCGGGAATAACGCATACTTTTGGAATACCGTGTTCACCGGTCGTTTGTACGGTGGGGTCTTTGTCACATCTTCGCCTTTAAGCAAAATCTCACCCGACGAAGCTACTTGAAAACCTGCGATGCAACGCAATAAGGTTGTTTTACCGCAGCCGGAAGGCCCTAAAATCGTGACGAACTCGCCTTTCTTTACTTGCAGGCTCACGTCATTCAACGCGTACTTACCATCTTCGAATTGCTTCGATACATGGTTCACTTCAATGATAAACTGTGGTCCTTTTGCCATTTCTTCAACTAAATTGGATTTCGATACTCTCGATCAATCATAAAACATTGTTTTTAGTTACTACTCGCGCGCAAATACTTACAATTACGCGCTTACTCGCGCGCCTTCTGCGCACACATGCACATAAAATGCGCTGCAAAGGTACAACTTTTTTTGCATATATGCAAGAAAAAAGCAAAATAATCGTGCTTTTTTCTGAATTAAGAATTAAGAAATAAGAAAATTCGTCTGCGAATAATCGTTTGAGCGAAGCGAAATAAGAATTAAGAAAGGTTTTGTAGCAGGTTTGGTGCTCATTTGTAGGGATTCATAATGTTCAATTTTTCCAAAAATTAGGTAGGGAATGCATTCGGTTTGCCTTCGACTTGCATTCGACTTGCCTTCGACTACGGGAAATGTTCAATTTTTTTGGTCGTTGGTCGTTGGTCGTTAGTCGTTAGAATTCGGGCGGTCGATGGCATCGACCGGAAATGAACAAAATAGATTGATTATCAATCGTATCAAAAATTAATTGTTATCCGGAAAAACCGGATAAACCGGAGCGCTACGCTCTTTCGTTCGGAGAGGGGGGGGGGGAGTAAAGGGAGCCCTTTGGAATGACAGTTGCGTGTTTGTGCGAATAACAAGCATTTCGCCATAAAATATAAATAAATTTACATTTTATAGCCCAAATTCTTGCATATTCCAAATATTTGTTGTATCTTTGCAGGCTATTTATTGAATATTTAACGCAACGCATTTATTAAAAATAAACAACAGATATCATGAAGAAAGTTTTTCTCTCTATTCTACTACTCAGTGCTTTGGGTGCGCAGGTTGTTTGGGCGGATGTAACCGCAAGTTATTATAGCAGCCTGAACGGTCTCAAAGATGACGCGCTTCGCGAGGCGCTTACCGAATTATTGTACACCAAGCACACTCAGTTTGTGTCCTATAACTGGGATTTTCCGTACGACTACGACAGTGATGGCAACATGTTGGACATTTATAGTAGTTGCGGGTATAATAACCATAACACCTATCCGTCGTCGTATAAGTGTTGCTGCGATGCCGTTAACCGTGAGCACGTGGTTTGTCAGTCGAACTTCGGTGGTTCGAGCAATAACGGCAAAGTGCCGCAGTACTCCGATCGTCACCACTTATATCCGGTGGATGGACGCGCTAACGGTCACCGTTCGGATTTGCCGTTTGGTGAGTGTAGCGGAGGAGCACATGGTACCTGCAATTCGAGTAGTACTATTCTTCCGGATGAAGGCACTTCCACTTGTTCGAACCATGAGTACGGCAAATCAGGTTCTTCTACTTTCTCCGTGGCTTTGCCCAGCGGCGGAGGCAGTGTGTATGAGGTAGGCGATGAGTACAAGGGAGACATTGCGCGGGCGATACTATACATGGTGGTTCGTTATGCCGACAAAGCACATTGCCGTTTGCCGGATGGCGCTAAAAACTCCACCACTAATTTACTTACGGCCAACGACTATCCTGTTACCGCGTGGGCGAACACGACGAAGGACAAGGTGGGGCAGATGTTCAGCAGCAGCCTCAGCACTAACCATGGTTTGTCTGACTACGGTATGGCGCTGCTACTCAAATGGCATCGCCAAGACCCTGTGAGCCAAAAAGAGATCGACCGCAACACCGGCGTAGAAGAGGTGCAAGGCAACCGTAACCCGTTCGTGGATTATCCCTATTTAGTGGAATATCTTTGGGGCGGCAAAACGAATACGGCTTTTTCTACCGGCGATGTGGTGGGTTCGTTTGAAGACGATTTTGTGGCAGGCGTGAGCGATGGTTCCAAAGTGACGGTGACCACTCCTACTATCGTTCGTCCGAGCGAGGCTATCGATTTAGGTTCGACGAGTATCGGCGTTGCCCTCACTCAATCCGTCATCGTCCAAGGCGCTAACCTCACCGGCGGTTTGACGCTTGGTGTCACCGGCACCGATGCCTCTTCTTTCACCCTTTCGCAGACGTCTATGACGCAAAGCGTTGCCACCAACGGTAAGGCCATCACCATCACCTATTTGCCTACGGCGGCGGGTGACCATAGTGCTACGCTGCGTATCAGTGGCGGCGGACTGAGTGCGGCGCATGAGGTGGCATTGAGTGGTTCGTGCTGTGAGCAGTATGCGGTAACGCTGAGCCGGAATGGCGAGAGCGAAGTGGTGTATAGTTGCGGCGAATATACGTTGCCGAGCGTCGAAGCGGACGCTTGTTCGGGCTGGACGTTCAAGGGTTGGACGGATAGTTCCGAGGTCGATGGCACGACGGCACCAACGTTTGTGACAAAGGTGAGCGAAGCCAAGACCGTTTATGCGGTGTATGGGCAGACGGAAGGGACAGGTGGCAGTAATACCGAATACACTCTATTCAGCGGTACGTTGAGCGAAGGAGATTACCTCATCTATTACAATGGTAAAGCGATGAAAGCCAAAGTAGCGAGCAACCGTTTGCAATATAATGAAGTAACACCGACGGACGATGTTATCACAACAAGCGAAGACTCCATCATATGGCACATTGCTCCAAGCGGAGATTATTGGACTCTTTACAACGAGAGGGTTGAGAAGTATGCCGCAGGAACAGGCGCTGCAAGTAGGGCACAGTTATTAGCTGATGGAACCGATGATAAATCTCTGTGGCGTATAAGCGGTAGTTCAACGTACGAGTTCATCAATAAACAAAACGAAGCAAATAGCGTCAAAGATACGCTTCGCAATAACGGCACTTATGGTTTTGCCTGCTATAGTAATAAAACCGGTGGCGCTTTATCACTCTACCAACGTGGCACCGCTATCACCACATACAAGACTGTTCCCTGTCCGGCGTATCGTATTACATTAGCGGATGAGGATGGTTTTGCGACGGGAGGTCAGTACAAGGTTAGTGCGACAAGTGCGCAAGCAGGAACAACGATAACACTGGAGTATGAGGTGGAGGACGGTTACACGTTTGACGGTTGGAGCGTGACGAAAGCGGATGATGCGAGCACGGAGGTTAGTGTTACTTCGGACGCCTTTGTGATGCCGGCATACGATGTGCAGGTACAAGCTGTGTTCACTCTCATCCCTACTTATACCGCCACATGGATGGCTAACGGAAGTGTCCATTCCTCACAAAGCGGTTTGTATGCAGGCGAAACGCCTACTATGCCCGGTGACGCGGAGAGTTGTTCACCAACGCGTCTGTTTATGGGTTGGACGAGCGATGGTTCGTTCAGTAAGAGCGATGAAGCGCCGAACGACTTGTTTACCGCTTCTGCTCCCACTATCAGCAACGCGGATGTGACGTTCTATGCCGTTTATGCGGATAAGGAAATAAGCGAGGGAGCCGGTACTTCGTACGTTAAAGTAACGTCGGATGAGGATATAACCGATGGTCAATATCTGATTGTGTATGAAACAGGCAGTGTGGCTTTTAATGGCGGCTTAGAGACCTTGGACGTGGTTTCTAATACGATAGAAGTCACTATTTCGGATAACACGATTGCAGCCAATGAAACGACCAATGCGGCTTCGTTTACAATCAATACAACTGATCATACGATTCAAAGCCAAAGTGGGTACTACATCGGAAAATCCAACAAATACGAGAATGGTTTACAGACGAGCCAAACGGATAAGTACGTTAATACCCTCTCTATTAGTGAAGGAAATTTTGTATGCCAGGGAGCAGCACAAGAAAACGATATTTATGTGTATTTGAGATATAATTCGGCAAGTAACCAGTTACGATTCCGTTACTATAAGAATGCCTCTCAACAAGCCATTCAACTCTACAAACGCAATAGTGCTTCGACGACTACTTATTCGGGTTACTCGCTTTATTGCAGCGAGGCAACATATGAGGTGACGTTTAAGGTGAAGGGCGTAACGCATGCCACTCGTTCGGGTCACGCAGGAGGAACGATAGAAGCCGTTTCCACACCGGAGGCAGTAGGTGGTTATACGTTCTTGGGTTGGAGCACTCAGCAATATAGCGCCACGAACACCACCTTGCCAACGATAGATTATACGGGTAAGATACCGGATGCTAACACCACTTATCATGCCGTTTTTACGAACGAAGCAAGTGTGCTGACTTCGGACTACGAACGTATTACAGAGAGTAGCAGTTTGACCACCGGCAACTACGTGATAGCTGGTTATAACACCGCTTATTATGCGTTGAGTACGGTCATCAAAGCCACCTATTATCGTGACGGTATTGTGGTGACGCCGAATGAAGATATCATTTCTAAACCAGGGGACTCCATCATTTGGCAGATCGTTGTAGATGGCGAACAAGTGTCCATACACAATGCCGACTCGGGGTACTTGTATATTGTGCAAAGCGGATCTTACTATAACATCAAGATAGGTGACAACACCTCTACCAATAAATTCACCTACAGCGTGACGAATGGAAATTGGTTGTTTACCTCGGTTTCTTACTCCACGCGTGTGCTTGAGTACTACGCTTCCAGCGGACGATGGACGTTCTATTCGTCTGCGGACGCACCGGTTTATTTGTACAAACAGAAGGCCGAATCGGCTATTTACACGACTTCGCCTTCCGACACGGCAACAGGTGTAGAAAGCCATGAACCATCCGAAATCAGCATTGAGAAAGTGCTGATTAATAACCAACTGCTCATCCTCCGCGGGGAGAATGTCTATACTATCCAAGGAATACAAATTCAATAAGTTTATATGAAAAAGATTTTTACTATTTTTGCTACTCTTTTGGTTGCTTGCTGCGCGTTTGCGCAAGAGGCCGAAATAGAGGAGCCGATTATCATTGTGGCGCCGGACACGTTTGTGAACAAGCAACCGTACTCTTTTACGGATCAAGGTATCACCATCTCAGTCACGCAAGCTTCTTCTTATCCGGCAGACCACGACTGGAATAGTCTTGGTATAACCTATTTTGCTGTTACAGCAGGTTACCAGATGACCATTAGTGCCGAACAACCTATCAAAGGTGTGGCTATCAACGGGTGGGTGAAGAAGAGTTTCACCGCTTCCTCTGATCATGGTATGCTCAGTTATCTTTCTGATGATGATGACGACGCAACCGGTGAACCGGTACTCACTATCTCTGACATTGACAACACATCCGTTACTCTGTCGTGCGACAAGCAACTTCGTTGTTTCTCCCTCGAAGTGTATTTCACCCAGAACCCTGAGGCTCCGCAAGAAGGCGGAGATGTAATTGATACTATCCGTTTTGTAGCCGTCACAGCCGAAGCTGCCGATTACTCGGATGATGAGTTGTACTCCAGCGAAGGACATTATAGTTATTGGCTCAAGTTGGCGCCACAAGAGGTCTATCCGCATGTATGGTTGGATATGTATTCGGCTGTCAAAGGGGACCTGAGCGGCGAGTATTCGCTTTATAACTTTAATGTAGGCGAACAAACATACGTACAATTAGGAGCCGATAGTTGGGAATATGAATACGCTTACGACCAAGCATTCACCATCACGAAGACCGATGCCGGTTATCATGTAGAGGGGTATATCATCTGCCAGAACGACTACCAATATGAGTTCGTTTATGATGGTCCGATTGAGTTAGCGCCTGTGGACGATGACGATGAGCAAGGTATAGAGCAAACGACCAACGACAAACGACCAACGACCAAATTGATACAAGGCGGTCAACTACTCATCCTCCGCGGGGACAAAACATACACCCTGCAAGGACAACTTATCCCATAACTGCTAAACAGACCTATATATGAATTGGCTTTTACTTTTTTCAGCATTAGCGCCGGTTATTATACTCCTCATCTACATGTGGGTAAAGGATATGCGTCAACCCGAACCCGTCCGATGGATCCTCAAGGCGGTGTTGTACGGTGTAGGTTCGGCTCTCTTGGTTATCACCGTATTGTCGCCTATTCCGGGCGTAGCTATTACGGGTTGGTTAAGCGCCGCCTATAACGCTTTTTGCATGGCCGCCATCCCCGAAGAGAGTGCTAAGTTGCTGATGTTATGGCTTTTGCTGCGCAAGAATCCCTATTTTGACGAACGACTCGACGGCATCGTTTATGCGACTGCCGTCAGTCTGGGGTTTGCAGGACTGGAGAATATCATGTACCTTGTGCAGAGTGTGGCTACCAGCGGTTCGTTTGTAGGAACCGGCATCTCTCGTGCCCTCTTTGCGGTGCCGGGACATTTCTTCTTCGGCGTGCTGATGGGTTTCTTCTATGGTTTGGCTTCTTTTGGTAACCCGCATAAACGTCGTCATTACTTATGGTTGGCATGGTTTGCGCCGGTGTTGGCGCATGGTTTATACGACACCATCGTGATGGGCATGGGAACCACCAGTGCAGCGCTAAGCGGATGGTTGATGGTGCTCTTTATTGCCGCCTTCAACGGTCTGCGCAAATACAGCGTCGGTTTGATTGACGAGCACAAGTTAACGGACGAACAAAACAGTTCCACCCGAGAAGACTAACGTGACGAAGACGCCTGAACAGATAGAGTTAGCCAAACTGCAAGCGAGGCTCACCAAACGCTTTCACAAAGCGTGTGCCGACTATGGTTTGATAGCCGACGGAGACCATATACTCATTGGCCTGAGCGGAGGTAAGGACTCGCTGGCGCTTGTGGAGTTGTTAGGTCGTCGGGCGCAGATCTACAAACCGCGGTTTCGCGTCACGGCGCTTCATGTACGCGTCAAAGAGCGCAATTATCAATCGGACTTGAGTTACTTAGAGTCCTTCTGCGCCGAAGCCAACGTGCCGCTGCTGGTCAGGGATGTTGAAATTGGCGTCCCTAAGGACCTTAAAGACCATAAAGGCCATAAGGACCTTAAGGAGACTAACCCTTGTTTCCTCTGTTCATGGTATCGACGGAAGACCTTGTTCAACGTTGCGCAGGAATTGGGGTGCAACAAGATTGCCTTCGGCCACCACAGAGATGATGTGCTGGAGACCATGCTGATGAACCTCCTTTTCCAAGGCACGTTCGCTACTATGCCGCCTATTCTTCCGTTGGACAAAATGCCGCTGGCTATCATTCGTCCGCTTTGCCTGATTGATGAAGCGGATTTGATGCGCTTTGCGCAACTACGAAACTACCGCAAACAGACGCAATTATGTCCCTTTGAGCACGTCAGTTCGCGCGCACAAGTGAAAGGACTGCTGGCGCAAATGAAACAACTCAACCCCGAAGCGAGCGATTCTATGTTCGCCGCTCTAACTAACATCAAAACGGCCTATTTGCCACCCCAATAATTATCAATTTATCAATTATCAATTGATTACATGTCCGCACTCTACACCATTTTATTGCTTTTAGCATCGAATATTTTCATGACCTTAGCGTGGTATGGTCATCTCAAACTGCAGAACATCGGTTTCTTCACCCACGCCACGCCGTTGATCTTCGTCATCCTCCTTTCTTGGGGCATCGCATTCTTCGAATACTGCCTGCAAGTACCGGCTAACCGCATCGGTTTTGCTGGAAACGGAGGTCCTTTCACGCTGATGCAACTCAAAGTCATTCAAGAGGTGATCACCCTCATCGTCTTTGTGGCGTTTTCCGCCATCGCTTTTCATATGCAACTAAGGTGGAACCACCTCGTGGCATGCCTGCTGCTGATTGCGGCGGTGTATTTTGTGTTTGGATTTGAATAAAGGAAGAATATATGAAAGTTTGGATGCAATGCGAATGAAAACGATAATCATTATTTTGGGCTTTCTGCTGCTACTGGTCGTAGCTGTGTTGGCGGTGTTTCACCACCCTGCTTTTGGACCATATTCCTTGCTTCATCGCACATCGTCACGGTGTATAGCTTCTCCCAACTACCGCGACGGCATGTTTCAGAACGAAGAACCCACCCCACAGTTCACCGGCAACAAGTCGCCCATAACTATGTTATGGGAGTTCGTATTCAGCCGTCCCAAAGACCTCATCCCTTCCCAAGCCCTTCCTGCCGTCAAAACGGACCTGAAGAACATACCAACCGACCGCGACTGGCTCGTGTGGTTCGGCCACTCCTCGTACCTGTTCTGCCTCAACGGCAAACGCTATCTGGTGGACCCACTGCTGAAGATGGAGTTTCCTGCTTTGGTAATGATGAAGCCTTTTAAGGGCACAGACATCTACACACCTGAAGACATGCCGGATATTGACGTGCTCATCATTACCCACGAACACTGGGACCATCTGGACTACGCCTCCGTACGTGACTTGCGTCCAAAAGTAAAACACGTCGTTTGTCCCCTCGGCATCGCCGAATACCTTGAGTACTGGAAATATGAGCCCTCCACCATCACAGAGATGGACTGGGCGGAGAGTCTCCGCACACAAACAGCTATGCAGAATGTAACCATCACTTGTCTTCCTTCACGGCATTTCTCGAACAGATTACTTGGCAGTCGCAATCAGACCCTATGGGCTTCTTTCCTCATCGAAGATGGTGGACGCAAAGTTTATATCGGCGGAGATGGAGGCTATGACGGTCGATTCAAGCATATCCGCGAACAGTTCGGACAAGTGGACTTAGCCATCCTTGAAAACGGACAGTATAACGAAGAATGGAAATATATTCACACTACGCCGCAAGGCTTGGAACAAGCCATCTTAGACTTACAAGCCCAAGCAGTCCTTACCGTTCACCACGATAAGTTCGCCCTCGCCAAACACCCTTGGTTCGAACCCGATAGTGTGGCACACGCCATCGCCCATAGACATGATGTTCGTTTATTAGATCAGCCTATCGGAACCGTAGTATTTTTTTGATTCGAAGCACATTACCGCCACAAAACATATAAAAAACTCATACAAACTATGCAAAACTTTGATTATCAAACCCCGACACGCCTGATTTTTGGTAAGGGTGTCATTGCAAAACTGCCCGAAGTGATGGCGCAGTTTGGTCCGAAAATCCTCCTCACTTACGGCGGAGGCAGTATTAAGAAAATCGGTCTATACCAACAGGTACATGAACTGCTCAAGGACTTCGAGATTATTGAGCTGAGTGGTATTCAGCCGAACCCCAAATACGATCCAAGTGTGTTAGACGGTGTGCGTCTGTGCAAAGAGCACAAGATTGATGTCATCCTTTCTGTAGGAGGTGGTTCTGTACTCGACTGTTCGAAAGCCATCGCCGCAGGTGCGTGCTACGACGGCGATCCGTGGGATCTGATTTCGTATAAAGTGAAAGCCCAAGCGGCACTTCCTATTGTAGATATTATCACGTTGGCGGCCACCGGTTCGGAGTACGACTGCGGAGGTGTTATCTCGCGTACGGAGACCAACGATAAGATAGGGTATTTGGATCGTCATCTCTTCCCACACACCTCGTTCCTCGACCCGACGTATACGTTTACGGTAAGCCGCAAGCAGACCGCAGCCGGTATCGCCGATGCGATGAACCACACGATGGAGCAGTATTTCGCCGAAGACACAACGCTTCTCAATGATGGATTTTGCGAATCGATGTTGCGTTCACTCATGGTCAACGGTCGTAAGTGTCTTGAGAACCCCGAAGACTACACCGCCCGCGCAGAGATGATGCTGGCGTGCACGTATGGTTGCAACGGAATCCTCTCGCTCGGTAACAGTTATTCCGGTTGGCCTTGCCATGGAATCGAACATGCCCTCTCGGCTTATTATGATATCACCCACGGAGAAGGACTCGCCATCATCACGCCGCGTTGGATGAAGCATATTTTGAACGAGCACACCCTCCCCCGCTTCGTCAAGTACGGCATCAACGTCTTCGGTATCGACGCAACGCTTCCTGAACGCGAAATAGCGGAGAAAGCCATTGATGCCACCTACGCGTTCTTTGAATCCATCCATATACCGATGCACTTGCGTGAAGTGGGTATCGACGATAGTCGCCTCGATGAGATGGCGCATCATATAGCCATTAACGAAGGTCTCGACCAAGCCTATGCGCCGCTAACCGAAGCAGACATCAAAGCCATCCTTGTAGATAGTTTGTAACATGATACTATATTTTTCCGGAACTGGTAATAGTCTGGCCATCGCCCGCAAGATAGCGGAAGCCATAGGAGAACAAGTGCTTTCCTTGTACGATGCCGTCAAAACGGATCTAAGCAACGAGCAACGCATCGGTTTGGTCTTCCCGACCTATAACCTCGATGCGCCGATTGCCGTCACGCAACTCATTCCCCGAATACGCTTCCCGAAAAATGCGTACACGTTTGTTATCATCACTTGTGGTGCCCAAACGAACAACGCCGTGTGGACTGTTCGGCGTCTGCTGAAACAGCAAGAGGTTACCGTCAATTACTGCCACAAGATTCGTGTGCCGGACAGTAGTGCCATGGCGTTCGGACGCAACCCCAATGACCAGGCATGGAAATTTGATAAGTTCGCACCGCGGCTGCAGACCATCATCGCAGACCTCAAGGCACAAAAGAAAGGGCTGCATTTTGCAGGATTTGACCCGCTGGGGTGGTTGATGAGCAGACCCGCTCTACAGCGTAAGTTAGCACAAATGACTACTCCGAGCGTTAATCCCGATAAGTGCATCGGCTGCGGTATTTGCAGCAAAGTCTGTCCGCAGAAGAATATCGTCCTTAGCGAACTGGATGAGCCAACAGCCAAAGCCAATGCCATCGCCAACATCGGACCCCATTGCACGTGGTGCCTGAGTTGTGTGCATTTCTGCCCACAGCAGGCGATGGAGGTTAACGGAAAATCCGTCTCCAAACCCTACCAATATCACCATCCGGATATCAAATTGAAGGATATGCTTAAACGATAAAATAACATATAAACAACTATGGCAACAATTTATGATTTTAAGGCTCCGACGAGCCGTGGTAAAGAACTCGATTTCGCGCAGTTCGAAGGTAAGGTGCTCCTCATCGTCAACACCGCCAGCAAGTGTGGTTTCACACCGCAGTTCAAAGGGTTGGAAGAACTGAACCAGAAGTACAAAGAGCGCGGTCTGGTGATCATCGGTTTCCCCTGCAACCAGTTCAAAGAGCAGGATCCGGGTTCCGACGGACAGATCGAGGAGTTCTGCCAACTGAACTATGGTGTAACCTTCCAGATCATGAAGAAAATCGACGTCAACGGCGAAAACGCTGATCCGATTTTCGTGTTCCTCAAATCCGAAGCTCCAACCGAAGAGTACAAAGGTCTGAAAGGCAAGGCTATGAAAGCCATGTTCAAAAAGATTAGTGACAGCGCCAAAAGCGAGAGTGACATTCAGTGGAACTTCACCAAGTTCCTCATCGACAAAACAGGCAAAGTGGTTGCGCGTTTCGCGCCAACTGCCGAACCAAAGGATTTTGAGAAAGAAATCGTTAAATATCTATAACCGTCTGCAAGGCTGAAACAAACTCGCGGACAGATGTCACCGCTGCTTGAGCGGCGTTGGCAGTGGCTATCGGTTTTACCATCGGCTTTGTACTGATGATGGTTCTCGATGTTGTGTTAGGGTAAAAGGAATAACTTATGTATATCCCTGTCGGTAATCATATTGAACTAGATCGTGAGTTGCGCAGCGTGCGCAAGGACGGTCAAGAGGTTAAACTGACCGGACTCGAATACGGTCTGTTAGCGTACTTGACACAACATGCCGACCGTATCTGCTCGCGCACAGAACTGCTGGAAGGTGTGTGGTGTAGTACATCCCAATACGACACCGGTACGATTGATGTGCATCTGAATGCCTTGCGTCGGAAGTTAGGATTCAGCAAGACTGCCCCTATCGAGACGATTCGCGGCGTCGGTTTCATCTATCGCTCGCAACGAAACGCTACGGCTTATACGATTGATTTGCAGACGTTTGTGGTTAAGTGGTTGCATAGCCATGAGGCAGAGATCACGTCACATGGATTAGTGCCGTCTCTCCATCTCACACCCTTCGTTAACGAGATCGCGATGTCGCCGGATGTGCTGCAACAGATGTTGGACGCCAACCTCGCCGCATTACTATCCACCGCCCGCCCCGGCATTCTTCGCATCCACTCCAAACTCAACATGACGCATTTCATCTTCTCGTTGGACATCAACGGCACCGTGAGCGAGTTGCGTATTCCATTGGGAGGATAAACTGAATTGCGAGTCTCTGCGGCGCTTTTCTCCCATTTCAGCTTACAAAAAGCTCTTTTTCGAACGATTTCTGACGAAAAAACTTGTGTATATCAAAAAAAAGCAGTAATTTTGCAGCCAGAGTTACAAAGACGAACGAAATGACAGAACAATATCATACAGCCGTATGCGTAGCGTGGAACTATCTTGAAGATAGAGGTTGGTCTGGTGATTTATAACTCATCGTCCCCGCTCCGGGACTTTAAATTTGGAGCACTCGCGCGTAGCGACGCGCGATAACATATAGAAACAATCGACCCCGCAAGGGTGAGAATAAAAGAAGCGTTTGCTTTACTCTTTAAGAGAAAAACTAGGAATCTTTCTTAGACGAGAGTTTGGCGAATAGGCTTCGCGTATTAGCGTGGAGTTCCTATCTGCATACTTGTCTAAAGGTTTTTCCTAGTACCGTCTCTTAGAGTGTGTAGCATAGCAGCCTCACGCTTTTAATATATTATTAATAATCCGCTTTGTCAAAGGCTGTTACAGAGCAACAAACACAATTATTATCTAGACGATGAAAAAGTTTAGCAAAATCTTATTCGCAACGGTAGTTGTGGTAAGTGCAATTCTGATGACAAGTTGCGTAACGAAGGAACAAGCAACTGTTAATGTTAAAGTTACAACCACATTAGGCAAAGCAGTTAGTGGTGAGACCGTTTATCAATTTGATCAAACTACCAAAGATGCGCATGGTTTGACGACCAAAATGTTTGCCAATGCGACTGCTGTTACAGATGAAAACGGTGTTGCTGAGTTTAGCCTCAAAACTCTTGATTTTGGCGTAAATGATCGCGTAACGCTTTATTTCGTTACTTATGATTCGAAAGGAAATGTCAATGGTCAAGCCGCAGCAACTGTTAAGAAAGGAGAGACGAAGGAAGTTTCTCTAAAGCAATAAGTCATTTATTCCAATTGAAACAATGGAATATAGTATCGGGCAACCAAACGGCTGCCCGCTTTTCTTAATTATCGTCATCTTTTTTGCTTACGACTCGCGTACGAGACAGATACGAGAGACATATGTGGAGAAGCCAATTGACTTTTGGCTTCGAAAAGGGAAGGCGGTCGGGGAGACCAAGCCGACCGAGAATGGATAGCAACTCGAAATAAGCAACAACCAAGAACGCGATTCTTAATGATCGTATACTTTTTCCCTGTTCATTTTTTAGCGGTTCTCAAGCATCTCTCGAGCGTCTCTCACACCACTCCCGTCGAACTCTCAAAATCTTAACAATCGGCAACTTCTACAGCCATACCCAAATCGTAAGTATACTTTATACTTTCCGCAAAATTATTAAAAATATTAAATATACTTTAGATTTTCGCGAAATAATTTGCGTATATCAAAAAAAAATACTATCTTTGCGGCGGATTTAGAAAATGTGTACTATGGAAGAACTGTTGCATAGAGAGTACTACACACAGCAGATAGCTCAATGGCTGGGCAAACAAATCATCATTGTGCTTACCGGGCAACGCCGCGTGGGGAAAAGTATGTGCCTGCGCTTGCTGGCGCAAGAAAAGCAAGCAGATCCCAACGCGAATATCATTTATATCGACAAAGAAGATGTGGCATTTGATGCTATTTCCACCTATGAGGAACTGAATGCGTATATCTCCGAGCATTTTGTGGAGGGGAAACAGAACTATATTCTTATTGATGAAGTGCAGGATATTATTGGCTTTGAGCGTTCTGTGCGCAGTTGGATCAAGCAGCCTCAAACGGACGTGGTGATAACCGGTAGTAACGCCAAAATGCTGAGTAGCGAACTCTCCACTCTTCTTGCTGCGCGATACATTGAGATACCGATTCACGCGCTCAGTTATACCGAGTTTTTGTATTTCCACCAACTAACCGACAGCGACGAGGCATTGGAGAAATACCTGCTCTGGGGCGGGCTGCCGTACTTGCGGCTTATCGGATTAGAGAACACCGAACAGGTAAAGAACTATTTGCAAAGTGTGTACGACACCATCGTCTTGAAAGACGTTGTGCAGCGCGAGCAGATTCGCAACGTCACGTCGTTCATCAACCTCAGTCGTTTTGTAAGTGACAGCATCGGCAAACTGGTCTCTCCCAACTCGATCATGAAATATCTGCGTTCGCAGGGCGAGAACTTGTCGTCTGTTATTATCCAGAACTACCTCAAATACCTGTGCAACGCATACCTGACATACGAAGTACAGCGGTATGACATCCACGGCAAGCAGTTGCTGGAGAATAACGACAAGTACTATTTTGAAGACTTGGGTATCCGCAACAAACTGGTTCGTACACGCCAGACGAATGATATTGAGAAACGTATCGAAAATGCCGTATACCTGAATCTCTTGCGGTTGGGATATAGTGTTCATGTCGGGCAGTTACGGAGTGCGGAGATTGATTTTGTGGCGGAGAAAGGCGAGCAGACCATCTATGTGCAAGTGGCATATCTCATTGCGGACGAAGAGACGGAGATACGTGAGTTCGGCAATCTGAAGGCAATAAAGAACAACCACCCTAAAATAGTTGTTTCCCTCAATCCGCTTAATACCATTTCTGACATAGAGGGCATCAAACATATCCATTTACGGCAGTTCCTGCACACAGAAAATTTCTAAGCCTATAAACATCATCCTCTCCAACGCTCGACTTCAGTCGGGCGTTTTTTTGTTCTGATTGTACTTTTCTTGGGTTCTTCTCGGAAGATGGTCCCGTGATGCTCCTGTCCTAAACCGTACATTCGTCCGACACACTACCGATAGTGTTGTGTGCGGAAGTCTTTCGGCGAACAGCATATCGTCCTTGCCTAAGCGGTAGTTGCCTGTACGAACACCGGTCGTCATGTTACCCAAGTTACCTGCCGGAGAGAAATCAGCGTGTTCAGATAGAACGAAGCCTGTTGCTCCAATTTAAACTACATTTTTCATAACTTTTCGTATTTATAATTATTAATCAGGTGTTACTTGTTTTTCAGTTTCTTAGCACCACACGTGGAGCACGATTAAATTAAGTTTTTCGAGTGCAAAATTACTGCTTTTTTTCATTCCCACAAGAAGGCACGATCCTAAGAAGCATCCTAAATCTTAACAATCGTACATCCCGCGAATTGTTTTGTAGGTTTATCTATGTTCGTTATTGTCCTCAAATAGCTTCAAAACGCAAGAAAAACGTCTTATCTCGCTTCGCTCGAACGATTATTTTTATGAAAAAATCATAAAAATCTTGTATATGTGCGCAAAAAGTTGTACCTTTGCACGCAAAATTGTAAGTTCGTACGAGATGCGTAAGTTTTTAGACAAGACACTCCTGAACGACCACGTTATTCTCGGGGTCATTCTGCTCAACTCCATCGTCATTTACCTGCAAGAGACAGGCCTGAACCACCCCGTGCTTTTAGGCATCGACCTTGCCTGCACACTCATTTTCCTGCTGGAGATGATCGCCAAGCACGTCTGCTTCGGAGCCAAAGCCTACTGGCAGGACGGTTGGAACCGCATGGACGGCTGTCTGGTCATCCTGTCGTTGCCGTCGTTGGTGTTGCCGTTCTTGGACGTGACGACTTTCAATTTCTCGGTCGTGCTGACCTTGCGACTGGTCCGCGTGGTACGCTTCTTGCGCGTGTTCCATTTCTTCCCGAATATCGCCCAAATAGGTGCAGGACTGAAGCGCGCGTTACGCGACTCGGGCATCGTACTGATTGCCTACGGAGTGCTGATTATCCTGTTCGGACTGATTAACTGCAGCCTCTACCGCGAGATAGCGCCGGAGTATTTCTCCACGCCGCTTCGGTCTATCTACTCCGTGTTCCGTGTGTTCACGGTGGAAGGCTGGTACGAGATACCTGATGCGATAGCGGCTGCCACCTCTCCACTCATCGGACGCGTCACACGGCTGTATTTCTGTGTACTGCTCGCAGCTTTTGGTATCCTTGGACTGTCGTTCATCAACTCGGTCTTTGTGGACGCGATGGTCGAGGATAATAACGACGACGTGAAAGCGCAACTGCAACGCATGGAAGACCAGCTCGCCCGCACGGAGAAACAACTGGACGAACTCAAACAATTGTTATCGAAGTCGTCAGAAACGGCAATCCATGATTAAGTTACGGAAATTTGCGGGGAGCCCATATGAGTTCGAGTCAGACCATCACACGCAAAAACGCAACCTCTCAAAAGAGAAATTGCATTTTCTGCGGTGCGGACGAGACTCGAACTCGCGAGAGGCCCTCGCCGCCATATGACCTTTCTTTCTGATTTACAATCAGTTAGTTAGCAATTTCAAATACCATTCAGCCTTAGGACTGTTTGTGCAGTTTTTGGCCAGTTTCTCTTTCTTTTCAAAAGCGAGTGCAAAGGTACAGCTTTTTTCGCAAGAATTGCTTGCAATCGCGCCTCGACCCGCCTCTACATTTGCCTGACGGCTGCACGTGGGGAACTCTTGGACTTTCTCGGGAGCGCTTTGTTTCTTCTCCCATAGTGGAGTTCCTGCCTTTGTCGAAATACGCTTATTCGCTGAAACCCATTTGCGGTGCAAAGTTAGTTACCGCCTACCTTGCTTGAAAGGTCAAGGCGCGTTTCGAATGAAAAATCTTCCTTTTTCAGACGGGCAGAAAACGAGTATTGTTTTCCGAAAACCTTGCAAACTGTCCGTCGGCACACTTATAAAGCACCGTAAATAAATTTCAGCATTATGAACAAGCGTTTTTCACATCAGCAAAGTCTTTTAGAACTCCCTCTCCTATGGGAAGAAACAGTAGCCGCTCCCGTTGTAGAAAGCCCCAAGAGCGAAGTAATTAAGAAAGTACGATACACTTGCAGTGTGGATGATTTCAAGGCGCAGCAGGAGTTGGAGAATGATTTGATTTCCGGTCGTGGCGCGTGGCTCTATCAACAGCTGGAGCGCAGTTTAGCACACGAGCGTAAGAACGCACAAGCATTGAGAGAATTTGAGGCTATGAGAGCCGAAGCATATAAGTACTATTTTTAACCCGTTACAATTATGCTTACAATTCAACAAATCCTTTCGCGCTGCACGGAAGAGCAGCTGGAGTCCATCCTCTCGTCTTCGCAGGAACTTATGTCGCACATGGAGTTCATCGCGAACCGCCCATCCATCGAGCTCGCCGGTGAATGCGAGCAGTACTGGAAAGTCCATGGTATCAACGCCATGGCATTTTTAGAACTTGCGGCAAGAGCACAAGGTACGCGCAAACGAGAGTCTGAGCCTATTTAGGCTCTTTCTCCCGACTGTCTGTTTCGTATCTTTGATGTTTTGCAAACTCTACTTTGCAAAATGAAGAAATTTTGCACTTTTTTCGATAAATCGTTTGCGATATAAAAAACATAAAACGATGTACGATCAACTGAAATTAGAGAACCAATTGTGCTTCCGGTTATACACCGCTGCGCGGCTGACGATGCAAGCATATTTCCCTTATTTTGAGCCGCTGGGTATCACCTATCCGCAGTATTTGGTATTACTGGTGTTGTGGGAGAAAGATCATCAACCGGTAAACGACATCGCGCATCGTCTGCATTTGGAGACGAACACCGTGACGCCGTTGCTCCAACGGATGGAGAAGCAAGGTCTGCTTACACGTACACGCGGTAAAGAGGATACGCGCCAGCGCATCGTGTCGCTCACCAAACAGGGTAAGGCGCTCGAAGAGCAAGCCAAGTCGATTCCCGATTGTCTCTCGTCGCAGTTGACCGACAAAAACGTGGATATCGAGACGTTGCTGACTGCGATTCCGGTGCTCGACAGCCTGATAGAAGGACTATCAAAAAACAATAAATAATAACCTTTTAAATTTTTACAATTATGACACGTGAAGAAGCTTTAAAAGCATTCGCCTACATGGGCGCAACATGGTTTGGAAACAGTAAGCAACACTTCGCTTTCTCGGCATATTGCCGTCTGCAAGGCTGGAACAAGTTGGCTGACAAGTGGAAAGAGGAAGCCGAAGAAGAGTGGGACGAGGCAGAAGAAGTACTCAATCGTCTCGTTGAACTTGGTTGCAAACCGGCTGACCTGCAAGAGGCGATGAAGACCATCGAGTTCCCATTCTATGACGATCCGAAGCAGCAGATTGAGTCGGACTACCAGCCCGATGCAGTAGCTCAGATGAGCGAGTTGGCAGAGGCCTTCAAGGATGATTATCCTACCCGCAAACTGATCGAGAAATGGATTGACGGCGAGAAAGACCACATGGCTTGGGAGCAGCAATACCTCTATCTCATCGACAAACTCGGTTACGATAACTTCCTCATCGCAATGATGTAATTGCCCAATGGCATGCAATACCTAAAACTGCCGGAAAAGTAAGTGACCCATTCTAAGGATACAATTCAGCCGTCAAGTCTCACGACCTGGCGACTTTTATTGTTTGGACGGTTCTCTTTAATAGAAATCGCGAAATTATAAAGGATTTTACATCAATTATTATGAATGAATTGACGATGGTTGAAAAAGTAGTTTCGACTATTGTCTATTTGCTAATTTTTGCCTAATTTTGCACATATTTAATAAACCTATTAAAGTGAGTTACCGATTAGGAATAGACATAGGCAGTACGACGATTAAGATGGCGTTAGTAAGCTATCAGCCGTCAGCAATCAGCAATCAGCCGAAAGTGCTGCGTACCATGTATCGTAGGCACAATGCTGCTCCGGCACAAGTCGGCAGCGAGATGCTGAAAGAGATACTATCTTTCTCCTCTCACCTTTCACCTTTCACCTCTCAACTTTCCATCGCCATCACCGGTTCGGTGGGCATGGGATACGCATCGCGGTTGAACGTGCCATTTCGGCAGGAGGTGTTGGCGGCAGCAGAGGTGGTAAAGCAACTCTATCCCGACGTGCACACGCTGGTGGATATAGGCGGCGAGGATAGTAAGATGATTTTCTTTGCCCCGGGACGCGTGCCGGACATGCGCATGAACGGTAACTGTGCCGGAGGAACAGGGGCGTTCATCGACCAAACAGCTACCTTGCTTGGTGTAGAAACCTCTGAACTGAACGAACTGGCTGCACAAGCCGAACATATCTATCCTATCGCGTCCCGTTGCGGGGTGTTCAGTAAGACGGACATCCAGAACTTGATCTCCCGTTCTGTCTGCAAAGCGGACATCGCGGCTTCAATGCTCAATGCGGTCGCTATGCAGGTGGTGAGTGCGTTAGCACGCGGCACCGAAGTGCTACCGAAAGTGTTCCTCTGCGGCGGTCCGTTTGCTTATATCCCTGAACTGCGCAAGCACATGCTACGCGCCATGGACATCTCTGAGGATGATTGTATTGTACCCGAACACACGCAGTATATCCCGGCTATCGGAACGGCACTACTTGCCGAAGGCAAAGACACGCGTACGCTCACGGTTGAGGAAGCGAAGAACTTGTTTGAGAATACAGAGTACAGAATACAGAGTACAGACCAAGTGTTGCCTCCCTTATTCCGCGATCAAGCGGACTACGAGCGTTGGTTAGCAAAGAAAGAGCAAGCAATTACGCTTGCCACCTCTAAGCTCTCACCTCTCACCTCTAACCTTTACTTCCTCGGCGTTGACAGTGGCAGTACGACCACCAAAGTGGTGTTGCTTAACGAGCGCAAGGAGTTGGTTTATAGCGACTACCGGTATAACAAAGGTAACTCGTTCGAGGCATTTCACAGCGCGTTGCAGAATCTGTATGCGCATGTCGGTCACGACATCACGATAGCTGGTTCGTGTGCTACGGGCTACGGAGAAAACCTACTCAAGACCGCTTTCTCGCTCGACCACGGTATCGTGGAGACGATGGCGCATTTCATGGCAGCGCGACACATGCTGCCGAACGTATCTTTTGTACTCGACATCGGCGGACAAGACATGAAAGCCATCTTCGTCGAGAACGGTTCCATCCGCCGCATCGAGATCAACGAGGCCTGTTCGTCGGGTTGCGGCAGTTTCATCATGACCTTCGCTACGCAGTTGGGTTACGAAGTGGCAGTTTTTGCGCACATGGCAGCACTTGCGCAACAACCTTACGACCTCGGCACACGTTGCACGGTCTTCATGAACAGCAAAGTCAAACAGGCCATGCGTGAAGGAGCCGGCATCGCCGACATCGCCGCCGGTTTCAGCTATTCGGTCATCAAAAACTGCCTGTACAAAGTGCTCAAACTGCAGTCGTTTGACGAACTGGGCGAACATATCATGGTGCAAGGCGGTACATTCCGCAACCACTCGGTCGTTCGTGCACTCGAAGTTCTCACCGGACGCGATGTGCAGTTCAGTCCCATCCCTGAACTCATGGGCGCGTACGGTTGCGCCCTCTATGCGATAGAAAGGAGTCAGACATGCAATTAGAAGATATATTAAAAGCGAACCATTTTACTGAGACGGAAGAAGTCTGTCCGGGCTGTCAGAACCACTGTCAGGTGCGCTGCTATGAGTTCCAGAATGGCAAGCGCTATTTCTCCGGCAACAACTGCGAGCGCGTCTATTCCAATTCCACCGAAAGTGCCCGCCGCGGCATCAATCTATTCGAAGAGAAATACAAACTGCTCTTTGAGCAAAAATCACCAATTACCAATGACCAATTACCAATGACCATCGGTATTCCCCGTGGTTTGGGTATCTATGAGGACTTTCCCTTCTGGCAGACACTCTTCACCTGTTGCGGCATCCGTGTTCGCTTGAGCGGCACGAGTACCAACCGCCTCTATGAGAAAGGTGTGCGTACCATCGTGGCAGATAACATCTGTTTTCCTGCCAAACTGATGCACGGCCACGTCATGGACCTCATCGAGAAGCGCGTGGACCGTATCTTCTACCCGTGGGTAGTGTTCGAACACAAAGAAGACGAGGCATCGAAGAACTCCTTCAATTGCCCCATCGTCAGCGGTTACGCAGATGTGCTGCGCGCGTCCATCAAACCCGAAGAGAAATATGGTATTCCGCTCGATTCGCCTACTATCTCGTTCAAAGACGAGACCCTGCTGCGTGCCTCGCTGGTCGAGTATCTCAGCGGTTTAGGCATCGACGAACCCACCACTCAACATGCTATCACGCAAGCTATCGAAGTGCAGCAGAACTATCTTGATGTACTCGAACGTCGCAATAACGAAGTGCTGACTACCGCGCAGAACGAAGGCCGCATGGTCATTCTTCTCGCGGCACGTCCTTATCATATCGACCCATTGATACAACATAAGATAGCCGACGCGATTGCTGACATGGGCATTGACGTCATCACCGAGAACGTAGCGGCGCACAGCGGACAGGCAGTCTATGGCGAGATCAACGCGTTATGCCAATGGGCGTACCCCAACCGTATCTTCAAAGCCGCACATTTGGTCGGCAACTCCACCTATGCCGGACTGCACATGGTCGAACTGACCAGTTTCGGTTGCGGACCCGATGCCTTCATCCTCGATGAAGTGCGCGGTATCTTAGCACGCTACCATAAGAACCTCACCGTCCTCAAGATCGATGACGTCAACAACATCGGTTCTCTCCGCCTCCGCGTCCGCTCCCTTGTCGAAAGTGTAAATCAATCTAACAGTCCGAAGGACGGTCTAACAGCGCAGCGGTCTAATAGCGATAGCGGTCTAACAGGCGAAGCCGGTCTCACTCCTCCTTGGACGACCAAACCCTTTGAGTCGTCCGACCGCGAGAGAACCATCCTAGCTCCCTATTTCGCCGAAGGTTACAACGAGTTCCTGCCTACCATCTTCCGTATGGCAGGCTATCGCATCGAACCCCTACCGATGGCGACGCTGCCCGACGCCGAAGAAGGCCTGCGCGTGGCGAACAACGACATCTGTTACCCTGCCACCATCGTCATCGGCTCCATCCTGCGTGCACTCCGTTCAGGCAAGTACAACCTTTCTCGTACCGCCGTCGCCATTACCCAGACCGGTGGTCAGTGTCGCGCCAGCAATTACTATTCGCTCATCAAGAACGCCCTTGTCAAGAACGGTTTTGCGGACGTGCCGGTGGTCTCTGTCGCTATCGGTCCCGACCAACGCAACACCCAACCGGGATTCGTTATTCCTTGGCGCAAAATCATTCGTCCGACGCTTGAAGCACTCTATTTTGCCGATGCCCTCGCCAAACTCTATTATCCTGCCGCTCCGCGAGAGAAAGAACCCGGCACAGCGCGGATGATGTACGACTACTATCTGAAAGCCGTCCAGCCCCTTCTTGAAGCGCGCAACTATCGCGCCATGCATCGTCTCATCCGCGAGGCTGCACAGGCTTTTACGGATAGCTGCGACACCACCCGCCAAGTGCCCGTAGTCGGACTCGTCGGCGAGATATACGTCAAGTACAACTCTTTCTCCAACAAAGATGTCGTCCGTTGGCTCATCAGCCAAGGTGTCGAAGTGGTGCCACCTGCCATCACGGGTTTCTTCTCCACCTCCATCCCGAACGCCTTCATCAACCGCGCGCAACACATCCGCACGGACGGACTCAGCCCCTTCCAAGCACGTCTCGTCAACGTCCTCTTGCAGCACGTGGCACATCGGTACGACCGGCTCTGTAGCACCTTCCCGCTCTACCGACCGTTCACCAACATCATGGATATCTGGCAAGCCAGCCGACAGGTCATCAACTCTGCTGCCGACTTCGGCGAAGGATGGTTCCTGCCCGGCGAGATATGCGACCTTGCGCAACACGGCGTCAAGAAAATCGTCTCACTCCAACCCTTCGGCTGCATCGCCAACCATATCATCAGCAAAGGCATCGAGCGCCGCTACAAAGACCTTTTCCCCGACCTCTCGATCCTCTTCCTCGATTTCGATGCCGGCACCTCCGAGGCGAACGTGACCAATCGCCTGCATTTCTTGCTCGGAAACTGAAGTCTGTGGATTACTCTGCCATCGTTTAACAAAATCATTCAGATACATCCGCCAGTTGCGCCAGACGTGTGAGCCTTCGGTCACGATGAACTCATGCGGGAAATTGAGTTTGTCGAGGCGTTTGTGTAGGCGCTTTGCGCCCGGATAGAACAAGTCGTTCTTTCCGACATAGATATAGAAGGAAGGGATGGGCGCGATGGAGTCCTGGACGGCTTGCTGATGCGCAGCTATCTTGGCACGCGCGGACTTGAGGGACGGCGTGTGGTCGGTGGGTATTACGGGTGAGAAAAGTCCCACGGCAGAGAAGCGGTCGGGTAGGGCAGTAGCTATGTTGGAGGCGATACGTGCGCCGTCACTCAGGCCTGCAATCGCGCATTTGGTGGAGGTGGGATAGAGCGAGTCTACCTGCTGAATGAGTTCGACGAGGGAGTGTTCGATATTCTTGTCACGGCAGAGGCGTGGGTAGTGTATGATATTATTCCACAGCGTGTGATGGCTCGGCCGGTCTTCATGCACGCCGGTGTTGCAGTCAGGCATGACCACAATCATCGGTTCAATCTTACCTTCGGCTATTAGGTTCTCCACGATTTGTATCACTCGTCCGCGTTCTGACCATGCGCCTTCGTAGCCGTTGATGCCGTGGAGCAAATACAAAACGGGGTATTTGCTATTTGATATTTGAGATTTGGCATTTGACATTTCGTCGAAATACGCCGCCGGCAAGTAAATGCAGACGCGGCGGTTGAGGTTCTCTTCGGAGCTAAACCACGTGGTGTGGATAAGTTTGCCGCGAAGTTCGGGCTGCAGATAGAGATCTGTTTGCGGTGTGCCGGGAACAGAAACCACGTTCCACACATGCATCTTCTGCCATGCCGTGTCGGGATTGTGCGTGTCCGTTTTGCGCTTGCCGTTGATGCGGAAACAATAGGTGTAGGTCTCGGGCACAAGCGGTTTGGTGGTCGCATGAAAACAGCCGTCACTTAGTCTGTGCATCTTCACCTTGCGCGAGTGGTCGTTATAGCGTTTTTTGCTGCCTACGTACTGAAAATCGCCGAGCACTTTGACACGCTTGCCCTGCCCGCAGTAGCAGAACGAGACCGTGCTATCTTCGTTCACCACCACGGACGGCTGGTTGTACGCCGAAGGAATGACCACTTTGTGCTTCTTGGCTCCCATGCTCATGCAGCATAGCAAAGCCAAACATATTATCCGAAAACGCATGTGCAAAAGTACTACTTTTTGGGGAACTATGCAATAGTTGCTTAACATAAGTACTTTTTTTCTTATCTACTTTGTGCTATTGCCGGTTGTTCGTACACAAGCGCGATGTTGTCACACCACACGGTGTTGCCCGGACAGCCGGTGAACGGCGGCATCGATCCGGCGGAGATCTGAATGATAAGGTGCGTAGGCTCTACATCGTCGCGGAAATCCACTTCCTCGATGCAGACCATTTTGCCTTGGCTGTTGTGCGTTTTGTGACGGGTGTTGGATAGTTCATGCCACGGCTGTTGGCAATCAGCCTTCGGAGCGCCATAACACACCTCCACGCGGTGTCCGTTCACCCAGTCTGTAGTGCTTTGCGATATATATTCCGTTGCCGTTCCGACGCGGTAGGCATAGACATGTCCGTTCTCTTCCCAGCGGTGTTGCAGGATAAGCGTGATCTGCCCCTTATCATGTCCGGAGACTTCTTTCACCTTGGTCTTAGCAGGAGCATAAACGGCTGCCGCGTCTTGGATAAGCGCCTTGTAATCAAGGACAAGCGCAGTAGGTCTATCCGCAAACGGCACGCCCATGTCAATAGCGGAGTTGGGATCTGAACTCTGCTTTAATCCTACTACATCCAGTAGGGTACCCGTGTAAATCGACCCCGTGGCAAGTGCTTTGAAATCGATGCCTACTGCACTCACGTTCTCCAGCGTGCTCTGCATCTTACAGCAATACCCGTCGCCGCGTTTCTCCGGCGTCACGCTCACGGAGATCTTATCCACTCCAAAAGCCCTCGCATGGGCATTGCTGCTACTCCACGGACCGCCAATTTTGTACAACGTCTTGGTCTGTCCGCCGATGAGAGCCGACTCCTTGAGCTGTTGCTCCGACCAGTGCTCAAAATCGCCAAACGGCAGCAGTTCCACACGTTCTTGGGCATTCACACTTAACGCCACAAATGCTATGATGATGAATATTTTGCTTTTCATTTTAAAAATATGTTCTAAAAGTGATCATGATTGCAGAATTGCTTTTCGGGGCGGCATATAGCTCGCTATACGGACAAGCGGTGGGGCTGAACATCGCAAACCATCGTGGTGCCATGCCTACTACGCCACCCATCTGCGACATGCTCATGCCTACGTCTATCAGCAGGTTCGGGGTGATGGCAGGTAGGTTGATGTCGAAGTACATGCGTCCTTTGCCTACTGCGCCGCCGAACAGACCTTTGTCTAAATGCATCGGAGGCATGACGAACTGCTCCTGCCAATGATAAACAGCCGGCTCCGAACCATAGGCGGCACTACCAAACAAAGAAAGGCAGACGAATACTGCTACGCGTAACCTCTTCTTCATGTTTCTCTTCTTTCGCTTTGGCGCAATCTTCAATTTCCTCCTGTAACATCTGCTCAAACTGCGTCACCGAGTTCTCCAGCGTGTAACGCTTGGCGGACTGATAATACAGCTCGCCGATGTACTTCCGTTCGTTCGGATGGTCGAGCCAGTAGTCGATGGCGCGTGCCAAATCCTTTGGATTGCCTGGCAGGAACAGGCTCCGTCCGTCCAGCGCAAACTGCGGTGTGGCACTCACCTCACTGTTAGCAATCACCGGCACGAGACCCGTTGCGAACGCCTCGATACAACTGATGGCTTCGCTCTCCATGTCGCTGGCATGTACATACAGATCCGTCATGCCAAGATGCTGAATCAGTTCCTCTTTGCTCAGATACAGGAACATCGGCTTGTTCGGCAGTTTCTCGCCTAACGCCACATATTCGTCATATTTGGGACCCTTGCCCGCGAACGCCAACTGTATCTTGTCCGCGTACTTGCTATAGGGGACAGCGTTAATGATCACGTCCTGTCGCTTCTCGCCCGACAGACGACCGACCATCGTAATCACAATCTTCCCTTCCAACTCTGCGCTCTTGGCAGGACGGCCTTCGTCAATAAACCGCTTTCCTGCTTCCAAGAACTCCTTCTGGATGCCATTACTGATGGCATGCATCTTGGCCGTATAACCGCGCTCTTTGACCATATCCGCCATGAATTGCGACGGGCAGTGAACATGACGCACTTTGTTGTAAATATCGCGGCTCCAACGAGAATAGAACAACTCGTTGAACCACTCCACTTTACCCATGTTTACCGATGAAGTCATGTTCTCCGGCTGGATATGGAAGGCTGCCGTCACGGGTTTGCCGATGCTGTTGCAGTAGTCAATCGCCTCCCATGAGATGCCAAACGGAACAAATATATGTACTACATCCGCCCAGTCGCACGCTGCATGAACGGTCTCTTTATGGTTGTATGCAAAACTAAAATCGTGCTTGTCCATCAGCGGCTGGAATATCGGCATGTGGAACTTCGCCGTCGTAAAATCGCCATCCGTGCTATACTCCGGCGTGTCCCAACATAATACTTTTACCTCATGCCCGCGACGACGCAACTCGCCTGCAAAGCGTTGCGCACTGATACTCGTTCCGTTGTTCGTCGTGTAGAAACTGTCAATGACAAAAAGAATTCTCATGACAAAATTGTTATATTTCGTTATACGTGTATTTGTTTTTACTCTGCAAAGGTTTATTCTTTCTTTTGACTTTCGACTTTTGACTTTCGACTTTTGACTCCTTATAACTTGTTTTAGCTGTCATTTCCGCGTGATTCCCGCGTTATTCCCGCGTTATTCCCGCGTTATTAACCTAACGTCTCCGTGAGACAAGCGACCGGACAAAGACCCCTCTTTCCTCAAAACGGCTGCAAAAGTACTGCTTTTATTTAATATATCACTTACCTAAAAAATGCAAAAATTGTTCCAATTCGTAGAAAATGCTTGCACATGTCAAGAAATTGTTGTACCTTTGCACACGATTTGTTCTAATTCGCATGTTTGATATTGAATAAAAAGTGGCGAATACGTATGGAAGCACAACAACAAGACAAATTTTATGCACTTGAAAAAGTGAACTTTCAGTGGGCGAGTTTTATCCATGGAGAGACCGTTGTTAATGATCTTACCGTTCTTAAATTTGCAGGACGTCTGAAGGACATGTCTGTCCCGAAAAGCTTTGTCCCCGCTGCCTATTCCATCAATGTGGTGACTGCCGGCACAATGCCTGCAAGTATCAATCATAGCGATTATGACATACAAACGAATGGAGGATTCTTTACTTCGCCGGATTTCTTGCTACAAGTGCGAGAAACGGAAAACACCTACGTAGAATACTACAACATAACGTTTTCACAAAAGATCGCACAAGAACTGGCTACGCAATTCTCATTGGCACAAGTTGCACAAATCTATGCACGCCCGGTATGGCAGATGAACGGGCGTAAGACACAACGAATAGTTCATTATATTGAATTACTGCGAGAAGTGATCGATGACAAGAACCGCGAAGCGGCAATTCAATTGGTTAAGTCGCTTGTCCTCTATTTGGCAGGCGATTATATCAATGACCAGCCGCGTCTTCCGCAGCTTTCCCGCAATGAAGAAATAACAGGTAAGTTCCTTGCCCTCGTGGATGCCAACTGCGAGCAGCAGCATAGCCTCGACTGGTATGCGTCTGAGTTATGCCTCTCAACGCGTTATGTGGCGAATACGGTCAAAGAGACACTGGGCATGACGGCCAGCACGTGCATCGAGCGCGCACTCATGCAACGCGCCAAGACCATCCTCTCCACTTCCACCACACCTATCGCAGAAATAGCAGAAACCCTTGGTTTCCAAAATCAATCTCATTTCGGCACATTCTTCAAACGTCACGAAGGCTGTTCGCCGAAAGACTTCCGTACACAACACTATCGGTAGTACAATCAGAACAATTCATCATTTTCAAAGACCACTATTTTTAATCAAAATGGCAGAAAACGACTAATTTAGTCCTTTAAAACGCCCTAATTCTACAAATAAACCCTTAAAAACTTGCACATGTCAAAAAAAAGTTGTACCTTTTGCAGGCGTAATTGAGTAAGCGTAGCGGAAAATGAACCCATTTACGAAGGACTCATCGACCGTTCCGGTGCGCTTTATAGTTACTGCGACCCGTTCTATAAGTACTATATTTCTTATTACACCTCCGAGCGTAACGCTTCGCGGCGTAATAACTAAAACAATACTTCTCGTCCCTGCTCCGCGACGGTGCTTCCGAGCACACCGATAAATGGAGCACCCGCGCAAAGTGTTGCGTGATAACATATTGATTAAAAGAAGCGTTTGCTTTATTTGAGGATTCACTCAAACTACCACTTTGAAGATACTGTTCCGAGAATAAATGCAAGACGCTCACGCAAGCGCGTGGGCTTTCTGCATATATTGGACAGTATGGGTGTGGTAGCCCGAGTGAACCAGTAGCAGTTGGCTCACGTTTTTTGCGCCTATAATCAAACAACAATAATCATTAAAACCGATGCTCTATGGGATATAAGCGAGCAACAAAAAAAATGAAAAAATCTATCTTTATTCTCACAGCACTAGCGACGCTCGCTTTAGGTATCTCTTCGTGCTCAGACACTAACGCTCCTGGTAAGACAGACGAAAATTCTGTGCCCGCTCTAACTCGCCAAATCACGAAAGCCAAAGTCTCCGAAGCCAACAAAATCCTTACAGACAAAGGATTTACTCAAGTAGAAGCAACGGAAGGATACGTGTTTTTCTATCCTGCTACCCTGATCAATGAGGATGATAAAACGCGTGAACAAGCATTGCAGAAAGAGTGGGTGCAAATTCAGTATTATACAGAAGGCACGAACTACGTAAATTCCATCGAAGGAGACCAACATTGCCTAACCGCAAAAGATGCCTTTGCTAAATTCCAAACTTGGGAGACCTATCTCCGCAAAACGATTGATAAACCTTCGTTCCATATAGTTATGATACAAGAAGGCAATGCGGATCAAAATGAGCCGTTCTTCTTCCGCGAAGGTGCAATATACGAAACATACAAAACGGCCATGCTCGCGCAGTTAGAGCAACTATACGAGCAGAAAGTCATCTATGCAGTGCAATACGAAGAAGATAAAGCAGCTTTATCGGTTACTTATGCAGACTATGAGAAAAAAATGGCTTCGCTTTCTTTTGATAAAGAATTTAGTATCTATGATATGTATGTAGAACTGACAAACGCGTATTCTTATCAAGGAATCAGCACTACTTCAATCTATGAAAATTCCACCTCGCAAGAGGAATTCCTTCCTTCGAATACCTTGTTAAAGCATACCGTCTTTGTAGGAAATGTAGAAGAAATCATTGGAGACTATATTCTGCAAAATTAATAGTGTCATTTAGCTGTCACTCTCGTTCGCACTACGTTCGCATCGTGGACGTTACTGTAGGATGGCGGTTGTATATTAACAATCGTCATCTTTTTCGCTTACCTGCCACTTACGAGCGACATACGAGACACCTACGAGACGGTAGCAAATCGGAATAAATAGAAGACAAGAACGCGATTCTTAATAATCGTATATTTTTTGCCTCGCTGGAAAAGGTTCACTTTTTAGCGGTGTTCAAGCGTCTCTCGCGCAGGTCTCACCGAACTCCCAAAATCTTAATAATCGTATACTTTTTTTGCTCTCGACTTAACCTCGACTTGCCCTCGATATAACCTCGATATGCTCTCGATGTCGAGAAAACGCGCAAAATCTTAATAATCGTACTTCTTTTGGGGAATTCACAATAACCATTTTTCCAATACAGGGTCTGCAATATAAATCCCGTCTATACGCTTTTCTATCAACTCTTTGTTGGTCAGAACGGTTATCAGCCGTGTGATATTGGATTTCGTACCAAGATTATAGGTCTCTAATGTCTCTTGCGAAGTGAAATCCTTATGCACACCACGTGCTACTGCGCGCAAGAAATTCATCTGATAAGTAGTCAAACCGTCTATTTGCTGCATGAAAAGGGCTGTGTTGTGAGCTATCAAATCCTGCATAGCCACTTGAAGGATCTCGTCTGTCACTTCTCCTTCGGTATTGAGCATCACATTCCAAGCCAATTGTTGCACGTATGAAGAATAATTGTGTACCTTCTCACAAATCTGCGCAGCTTGCGGCTCGCTTATTCTCTTTCCTTCTTGGGCAAAATGAGCACAAATAAATGGTACCCATTCTTCCGTTGGAATCGGCTCCAGATAAATGGTATCGCCGAATTGATAGAACGGCATTCGTTTGCTGTGGAAAATCTCTGTCAGTAGGTGCTTTTTGCTGCCAAACAGACAATAGGATACATTGCGCTGGAGTTGCCAAACACCACGCATTCGCTTTTGAATGGTTAGCGAATCAGGAAATTCTCCCACCTGTTGAAACTCGTCAATGCACACAACTATATGTTTCCCGATTTTCTGCGAAATGACTTCAGGCAGGGACAAAATCTCTTCAGGGCTGTAGTCCTTAGGAGTGATACCCAATGAGAGCGAATAATCCATTGCAGGGTCAGGAGAAAAAGAGACTTTGGGCGAAATACGAACCAGAAAGTCCTTTATGTTCTTCATCACAAGGTCAGCGTGCGAGGCTGTTTGTTTCATGAGTGCCTCGGCAAAACGGTTGTAGAAATCATACTCGCTCCTGCAGTCGTATATATCCATATAGACCACTTTAACCAAATTCTCGTCTACTTGCGATTGTACATGTTTGACAAGGGACGTTTTCCCCATTCGGCGAGGAGATATAAGAATCACATTCATACCATGCTCGAAGTCCATTTTCAAGCGACGCGTTTCCTTCACACGGTCGGTAAAATTGTCTCCTTCGACAAACATTCCATACACAAAACTCTTCTTCATATGGGTAACAGTTTTAAAATCGGCTGCAAAGATAGTAAAAAAAATCGAAGTACACAAGTTTGTGGACCACAATTCTGTGAACTTTTGCATTTTTTCTTAAAATTCTCTATTTTGGAAGCATAATTATGGTCACTTTTATCGGTTTTTGTCCTCAAAACACAAGATTTTCTTGTGTATGTCAAATTTTTTTAGTAATTTTGCAGCCAAAATAGCGTAAATCATGGTCAAGAAAGGCAAAGCATCCATCTCTACGTTGCGGATTACGGACGCGCTGATCGGCAAAGTGTATCACTTGGAAGGTGCGCTGACGATGACCGACGGGATGGACATCACCGCCACTTTTCCGAAGTTCTTCCGCGTGCCGGCTCCTGTGGCTGTGCTACTGGACAAAGGCACTATTCACGGGCGTATCAACCTGCACGATGTCTATCTGCAAGCACCGTGTCTGGCTATCTGCCATCCAAGTGACATCTTGGAGATCATCGGCCACTCCGACGAGGTAGAAGGGCGTTCTATCTTGCTCGATCCGGCTTTTGGCGCGCAACTTAACCTGAACGATTTTGAGTTGCATCAGTCCATCCAAGCGCAGTCTATCATTCCGCTTTCGGAGGAGGCTTATACCATGGAGTCGCGCAGTTTTGATATGCTCCGCGATACGCTCAAACAGAAGGACAACCCATATCAGAAAGACGCACTTATTGCGCTTCTGCGCGCGTTCTACTTTAATAGCGGTTATTATTTTCACCAGATGCAAGAGCAACAGCAGGCTTCGCAGACGCGCGACCAGCAGATAGTGGACCAGTTCATGCAACTGGCTCACACGCATTGCCGCCAAGAACGAAGGCTGGAGTTTTATGCGTCCAAGTTGTGCCTTTCTTGCAAATACATGACCAACCTGGTGAGTGCGAGGACGGGTAAGAGTGCCGGGCAGTGGATCCACGAATATGTGGCGCTTGAGGCGAAAGCGCTACTCAGCAGCGGTATGTCTGCCGCCGCAGTAGCGGACGAGTTGCATTTCCCAGACCCATCAACGTTCGGCAAGTTCTTCCGCCGTCAGACAGGTATGACTCCCGCAGAATATAGAAAGAATAACTAACCGGACACAAATGTTTTCCCCATGCATAGAACAAGAATACATATTCTCCTCCTGCTTTCCCTGCTTTGTTTGTGCGCGCAGGCGAAGCCGACGAAAGGGCTGCTGTTCTTCTACCGGACGGGCAACTGGGTGGATAACTACCTGCGGAAGGGGATAGACACGAGTTATATTGACCTGCCGGAACATAGTTGGCGCATTGCTTATACGAACGCCATGGTAGGCGTCAACTCTAACCTGACGTCTACCACGCCGGACATTCCTGATTACGGGACATTGACATTTACGCTTCTCAACAAGACGACGCCCAGCGTGGATCTTGGTTTCTATGCGGCTTACCGCGGCTTCGGCTTTGGGTATAGTTGGGACGCAATACATGCCTACGCACAACGGCTCAGTTTCTCGTTCGGCAGTAAGTTCATCGGCATTGATTTTGGTATTCAGACCAGCACGAACATCCATACGAATGTGCTGCTCAACGGTCAAGCCCTTTGGAATCAAGGAAACGCCGGTGTCATCATCACTAACGCAAGCCTCAACCTTTGGTACGCGCTCAACGCCGCGCACTATTCCCACCAGGCCGCCGTCAAACAGTCGTATATCCAAAAAAAGACCGCTGGTTCGTTGCTTTTGCACCTCTCGTATCTCTCCAGCCAGGTGGATTTCTCTGATACTATCAAAGTGCCCGAAGCGCAAAAACCTCTCCTTCCTGCGTTAATGTCCAACCTCACCGCCGTGCGCACACGGCAAGTGGCTGTAGGTATCGGCTACGGCATCAACTACACGCCTAATCACGGCAAGGTCGTGTTGCATCTCTCTGCGGCGGCAATGCTCGTCACTTATTCCGTCAACCTCGCGTCGTACTATCTACCGGATAGTATAGCGAAAGACCTGCCCGGCCAACCGATGTACAATCTACCTCCTGCGTACCCCGTCCACGTATCGGGTAATATGCGCGCCGCCGTCAGTTGGGAAATCAACAAATGGGTGCATCTCAATGTGTGGGCAACGGCGGAGAACATCCGCTTCCGCTCCAAGCCTACTGTCAACTATAACACCATCTCTCTTGAGAACTGGGACTGGAAAGTGCAAGCCTCCGTCGGTGTCCGTCTCGGAGCAGGCAAAGACAGATTGCAACGCGCCTTGGAAGAGCATTCAGCTGTCAGCATTCAGCCGTCAGAAGGCAGCATACAGACTTCAGAAGAGCCGAAAAAAAGCCGTTACCCCCTGTGGCTGACTGACTACTTCTGGAGTCCGAAGAACTGAAACAAAGACCCCCTACGAAAATGAACCATTACAACTATACTTCTATGGAAGACCGCATTAAAGAAGTAGCGCAAAGGCTCTTTATTGAGCAGGGTTTTGCCGCCACGTCGACCACGCAGATTGCACGTGAGGTGGGTTGCACGCAGGCGCTCGTGCATTATTATTACCGAACCAAGGAGAACCTGTTCCGCCAGATTTTCTTGGACCAAGTACACGCAGCGCTGGAGGTGATAGCCGAGTCCTTGAATAGCGGCACCTCGTTCGAGGAGTTTCTAACCAATGCCATCTCGCTCTATTTCGATACACTCATGCAGAACCCGCGTTTGCCGTATTTCGTGCTTGAAGAACTTATCTCTAATCCCGAGCGTCGTGCGTACTTGCGCGAGAACTTCGTCAAAAAAACGAGTTACGCCATGTATTATATGCAACTCGATGCCCGCGTACGTCGCGAACAAGCAGCAGGACGCATGATTAAAATAGAGACTTTCGATATCATGATGTCCATCGTCTCGCTCACGGTGTTCACTTTCCTTTCCTTGCCGATGTACCGAGACCTGCTCGAACGCACCGATGACCAAGTCCGCGACTTCCTTCTCCATCGCAAAACCGAAGTCACTCGCCTCGTCCTCAACGGCCTCAGACCATAAAAAAAAATAAAATTATATCCTATGAAAACAAGTACTAAGATTTGGATGTGCCTTGCGGGTGTAGCACTCGTGGCACTGGGTGTGCTCTGTATCGTTTATCCGGGCACCACACTTCTCAGCCTCTCATGGCTGTTTGGTTTGTTCTTTTTCCTTGGTGGCTGCACGCAGATGGCGGCTTGGGCAGCAACACGCGGTTTTATGCCGCTGAGCGGTCTGTCGTTCTTCTCGGCGTTGCTGCAAATCATCTTGGGCTGTGTGATGCTGTTCCATCCGGCTCCGGTGATGGTAGCGCTGCCGTTCCTCTTCGCGTTCTGGCTCTTGTTCGAAGGTATCAACCTTGCCATCGGTTCGGCTGACTTCAAACGCGTAGGCTTCGGCAACTGGTGGATTCTTTGCTGCTTCGGCGTACTGGCTGCATGCTTCGGTGTGTACTGTTTGCTCAATCCTGCTGCCAGCGTTGAAACGATTGCATGGATTGTCGGCATCGGTATCATCCTCGACGGCATCGGCAACTGGGTCAAAGTGGCATTGGTCAATAAAGTGGAGAAACGCTTCGTCAAACTCCACGACCGCCTCAAAGAGGTAGAGGACATCACTTGGGAGGACGTCAAATAATTCCACTCTTCGTGAGTTTGTTAGGGCATAGGGGCAACTCTATGCTTTTTTTTGTGCTCGTGCCGAGCCGGCAGTTTTTATTTGGACCTCTTTCATCGTAAAAAGTACACTTTTTATGGTCTATTCCAATTTTTCTCGGAAATAGAACACCGATTATTGGCAAAAAAGCAGTAATTTTGCAGCCGGAATTAAAAAATCGTAAATCACAAATCACAAATCATAAATCATAAATGAAACTCCTCTATTTCACCGCCACGGGTAACTGCTTGTACGTGGCAAAACAATTATGCGGCGAGTTGCTCTCAATCCCGCAACTGATGAAAAACGGCACGTTCACCATCGAAGACGACGCGGTGGGTGTCATCTGTCCGACTTACTGCGCAGACATGCCTAAGATGGTTCGTCGTTACCTCGCGAAAGCCACCATCAAAGCGCAGTACGTCTTCGGCATCTGCACGTTCGGGTACCAAGCCGGTGCCGCGATGGAGCACCAGCAAGAGGCACTCACGCAGGCCGCAGGACACGTCGAGTACATCAACAAGATCATCATGGTGGACACGGCGCTGCAGCGTTTCGAGACCGCCAAACAGTTGGCTAACCTGCCCAAGAAAGAGGTGGAAAAACACCTCGCTATCATCGCGGATGACATCGCCAACCGCCGTGCGTTCATCGGCAACACCACGACCATCGACCGCCTCATCGACCGCGTCTATCACTCGCTGGGCAAAGCGGAGATAGCGGACGAGAAAGCGCATCGCTACATCATCGATGACAACTGTATCGGTTGCGGCACGTGCGCTAAGGTCTGCCCAAGTGACAACATCGAGATTCGCGACAAGCGACCGACCTTCCTCAACCAATGCGAAGGTTGTTTCGGTTGCCTGCACAACTGCCCAAAGACCGCCATCCATCTCAAGAACGAGCAGAGTACCGCCCGTTTCCGCAATCCCAATGTCAAGCTGTCGGAAATCATAAATGCAAATAAATAATATGGAACTGATTGATTACACCAACAAATGGCTCGCCGGTGAGATTTTTGAAGGCAAGTCAATTCTTATCGCAGGCATCTGTCTGCTCGTATTAACGCTCATCGTGTGGCGGCTGGGTTCGACCGAATACGCCCGCGCGATCCTTATTCCTATGCTCGTGGTAGCTATCATGCACACCGGCGTTGGCGCTGGGATGATCATCACCAATAAACAACGCATCCCGCAGTTCACGGAGCAGTACCACCAGCAGACGCCGCAGGAGTATCTCGACAGCGAGAACGCCCGCGTGGACGAGTTCATGAAGATATATCCGAAGGTCATCATCTTCGCCGCTATCTGCTTCGCCGTGGCTATTTGCCTGTTCGCTTTCTGCACAACCCCGTGGCTGCGCGCTACCGCTCTTGCGCTCATCTACCTCGCCCTCTCAATGCTCGTGATCGACTATTTCTCCAAGGAACGCGGCATGATCTACCAGCAGGAGATAAACAGCGTACAAATTGAGCAAGTCCAATAAATATTATCTTGCCACATCCGGCAATGGCACACTTTTTGCTGGCCTATTTCCTAAAAGGGAATTGGCTATGCGCAAAGTAACCGTTAATGATTTTCAAGCCGGCGAGTGGGTGGACTACTCCGCCGACGGTATCCGTTTGATTCGCGACCTCAAGCAAGTGCCGCGTCCGGACAACCAACCCATCACGATCGATATGACCATCGTTGTGGTATGTCTGTGCGGCAAACTGACCGTCACGATAGACAACACGCTGCACACGCTCACGCGCAATCAGGTGCTCTTTCTGCAACCAAACAGCGTCATTACCGCTTACCGGCTGTCGGACGATTTCGATAGCCGCGCACTCGTCTTCTCGCTCGGCACGATTGAGAACAGCATCTATCTGCGGCGTAA
>JAFSWF010000016.1 GCA_017444615.1 Paludibacteraceae bacterium
GCCATGCTACCTCTACGATAAAACGAACGGCCAGACGAGTCTCTTTGTTAGCACCGCAGAAGGCGTCCACTACATACAGGTTCTTGTTGCTCAACTCCTTGATAGCAAGTTCTTTGACTTGTTTCCAAACCTCTTCCGACATCGGGTGGTTATCGTTCTTGTAACCCTCTGTGGTCCACCACACATTGTCGTGGCTTTGAGCGTCGTCAACGATATATTTGTCTTTAGGCGAACGGCCGGTGTAGATACCGGTCATAACGTTTACGGCACCGAGCTCGGTCTCTTGACCTTTGTCAAAACCGGTCAACTCCGGCTTGGTCTCCTCAGCAAACAAATACTCGTAAGACGGATTGTGGGCGATCACTGTTGCGCCCTGAATACCATACTTGGTAAGATCTAATTCTTTCATTGTAGTTATATTTTAGTTGTTCTAGTTGTTCTAGTTGTTCTAGTTGTTCTATGCGGCCTAGTTTTCCTAGGAATCATCGGTCGCCTAATTAATCGGGTACAAAATTACTACTTTTTTTGCAAATACGCAAGAATCTCTTGTATTTTTTAAGAATTTTTCTTAAAATTGCGCAATTTATTTGCCAATTTCGGCTTTTTGTTGTATCTTTGCATGCTTTTTATGGAAATGCGTTACAACAAAGAAGATTTGCAGGCTGCATTACAGGCACTTCGCAGCGGAGGAATCATCCTTTACCCCACCGATACCGTCTGGGGAATTGGATGCGATGCCACCAACCCCGAAGCCGTCGCTAAGATCTACGCCCTCAAACGGCGACAAGACTCCAAATCGATGCTCGTTCTGCTCGATTCCGCCGCCAAACTCAACTACTATGTCGATGTCCCCGAAGCCGCAGAAATCTTATTAGAAACAATGGTAAATGACCAATCACCAATCTCCAATCACCAATGTCAAACGGCGAAGCCGTTGACGATAATCTATCCCAACGCACGCCATTTAGCACCTAACCTCATCGCCGAAGATGGCTCCGTCGGCATCCGAATCACCAACGAACCCTTCTCCAAAGCGCTATGCGCACAACTCAAACGACCCATCGTCTCTACCTCCGCCAATATCAGCGGCGAACCCACACCGAAGGCATTCCGAGAGATTTCCGAAGCAATCCTAGACAATACAGATTATATTTGCCTATTCAGACGCCAAGATGAAGCAGAGCACGAACCAAGTTCCATCATCAAAATAAACGCCGACGGCACTTTCGTCATTATTAGGAAATAAATGGTAAATGGTAAATGACCACAAATGGTAAATGGTATGACTCTACGGCGCAAACAACAATTATGGTACTTGATAACAGACCTGATCTCCAGCGAACTGGTATGGCTCTGTTTCTTAGGCTTCCGATGGATAGTCTATGACGGACGCGTAGGTACCTTAAGCGAGATCATGTTCCCTGCGTTCAATTTCTGGCCACCACTCATCGTCTATCCCCTCGTGTGCGTAATCGTATATTATTTATCCGGTTACTACCTCAACCCCTTCCAAAAACCTATTTGGCGGGAGTTCCTGCGCACTTTTGCTTCGGCAGCTTTCATATCGCTGTTTTTCTTCTTTATCATCATCATCGATGATGCCATCGAAACGTCATCGTATCATCGCTATCTCGTTTCGCTCGCTGTTCTCTTCGGCCTGCAATTCACACTGAGTTATATCCCGCGTCTAACCATCACCCTTCTCTCTCGCCGCCGTGGAATCCAACGCACACGGACCATCCACTCGATGGCAGAAGCGAAACAACTAATCGCCGGCGAACAAGACGAAGTGATCTTAGATTTACCCCAAGGGTACTCCGAACGCGATCTTTATGCCCTTATCGCACACCTCTACCCGCTCCAATGCGAGATTAGTATGGTACCCCGCGTATTCGATATGTTAACCGGTGCAGCACGCATCGGCGAACTGGACCGACCCTCACTCATCCAGATTACCAAGAATCACATGAAGGACTCCGAACTGTGTATCAAACGCGCCTTCGATTTTACGGTGTCCCTCATCGGTCTCGTCCTCCTTTCGC
>JAFSWF010000002.1 GCA_017444615.1 Paludibacteraceae bacterium
ATAAATACTACCATTGTCCTCTCCTCCGGGGCTGGAGAACGTAAATGCATGATCGAACTTGAAGTTGTTACAGAATCGGCAATACTGCTCACTCGGCACCCAATCCGCAATGGCGGATGCCGTTCCTACTGCGCATACCAGTGCCAAAATCGTTGTGAATAGGTTACGTTTCATATCGCTTGTGTTTTATATTTGCTATTAAATTTCGCGGTTCCGCGTTAAAACGCTGCAAAGTTACACATTTTTTTTGATATATGCAAATAAAATTTGAAAATAGAGCATAAAAATAGTTTCTCCGCCAACTGTATCAGCCACTCCATACCATCCGCTGCCTGCATGATTCCCGCGCAGGTGATGGCAGCGATGATGATGTAAATGACATCAGTCGGTGGGGAGCCGGGTTTGAGTCCGAAGCAGAACACCATGACCGCCAACCCCAGTCCGGAGACGGCGCCGAGTGCCAAACCGCCATGCCGTGAACCCAGCCACAGCGCAAACAGCATCAGCACAAAAAGAATAATCATGAGTATCATATCGAGTGTGTTTTATTCCAAAATCGTACAAAATTATAAAAAAAAGAGCACGTACGCAACGCGCACGTGCAGAAATTTACGCAGGATGAAGAAACCCCTCAAAAATTTACGCAGAATAAAAAAAAGCCGGCATCATTCGTTCTTGTTCATCTCGAGAGATGTGTGCTTTGGTGGCCAGCGAACGCCAATGACTGACTACTTGAAAAGCAGTAGCGATAATCTGCTCCGCCTGCATGGTCGTTAACCCGAAATACGGCGCCACTTCCATTGCAAGCGCAAAATCAAGGGCATTGTCACGTTCGTTGATATTGAGACTCAATCCCACTCCGAAGGGTTGTGGATTAAGGTCATAGGCCGGCGATAGCGTCCATCCTTGCGGCGTAAGCAGAAAACCATGGTTACGCAGGTGATCGTCACAGTTATGAATCGCGATATTGAATACCATCCGTCGCCACAATTGCAAGAGGTTCTCTTCCACACGGCAGCAATACCGCGTGATCCAATCGGCTAATTCCAGATAACTAACACCCGCAGTCTCTCCGTCCGTATAACCAAGCATCGTCATTGCAGAAGTGAAATGGATGCGACGATGGTCATCCGTACGATCAAAACGGCGCGTGAGGAAGGTGGCGTATTGATTGCCCAATTCCACCGTTTGGAAAGGAGCTACATCTATACCGCATTGTTTGGCCATCGTCATAGCGATTGCTTCCCATGCGCCGATATTCGTATCATCGTGACGGCTGGGGAACTTAGCAATCCAAAGACTCCCATCGGGCATGCGCACATTGGCTTTCGGCCGCGCACCACCCAGCGATGATCCGGGAGCAAGAAGCATTTGTAACCAACGACTATTGGCTTGATCGGCTTCATACTCCCAACTGGCGTGTTCCAGATCACGCAACATAGTGAGCGGCGGTGTGCTATAGTCAGGATCATTATCCAAGAAAGCTCCGTCCGGATCTAATTTGACACGGATAGCACCCATGCGGCTCTCGTCAAAGACGCCTAACAAATAGTCGCTCTCGTGCAGATGTTCCGGTGCACGCTGTTCTTCCTTGGCACGCAGACTCTCCCTGCGGTCTAACAACACGCGCCCCCAACGATCCGGAGAAGAGTCCAGAAACAAACCGAAATTACTTTTGTTATCCGGCAGATATTGCCGACCGGTGAAGAGTTGTAAGTCCGGGTCTAACTGCTTACAACGGGAATCATGCAACCACTCGTCCGCGAACTCAAACGAGAACACTTCCTTACCGCGAAGCAACTGAGCAGTCAGGACACCTATTAATTGCGGAGTTGCCGTATAGGCATCATCAAAATAGACATATATGGAGCGAGTGGTAGTCATAGCATCGGACGTTTGGTGGCACGTTGAGGGGTCGTCAGTTTGGCGTCTTGTAACTTACGGCCGAGAATATCATCTTTGGCTACCAGCAACAGGTCATCCTGTAGCCCCAAGACAATGAGCACACGCAGGTACATACCAATCGCCACTCCTTCGTCTCCGCGCTCAATCTTAATGAGCGTATTACGCGATATACCGGCACGTTCTGCAATCTGCTCGGACGATAAGTCGCGGCGCAACCGAGCCAAATGGATGTTTTCGCCTAATTCCTGCATCAGGCGCTCATACTTAGGAAGAAGTGGACGTTTCATATGTCAAAAAGTTATAATGTGCAAAATTCTGCGCAAAATTACAACTTTTTGTTCATATATGCAAATTTTAGAGCAAAAAAAATGCAGACGACCTGCATTTTTTCTCTAAACGCTAAACTCTAAACACTAAACTCTACACCTTCCCCTTGCTCCATTCGCTTGGCGACATCCCTACTTCCCCAGCCGAACTTTCTTTATCGCACAAGGCGGTAGATGCCGCCCGGGAGGGAACGGACGAGGCCTTCGAGTTCGAGTAGGGTGAGGTCGGAGGCGACATCGCTGTAGTTCATCTCGGTTTCCATGACAAGGAGGTTGATATGAATGCCTTCTTCGGCCTCTTGGAGTTTGGAGAGGAGTGTTTGCTGAGAGGGGGAGAGGTTATCGTATAGTCCGAGAATGGTTGTTTGGACGGGTTGGGGGGTTGCGTTTTGTTTGGTCCATTGCATGGTCTCGATCAGATCTTCGGCAGAGGTGATGAGGTGCGCGGCTTGGGAGCGGATGAGATTATTGCAGCCACGGGATGTTTCGTCGGATGCACGTCCAGGGAAAGCGAATAGTTCGCGGTTATAATCGGTTGCCATGCGTGCTGTGATGAGGCTTCCGCCTTTGTCTTTGGATTCGACGACTACTACGGCATCGGCAAGGCCGGCGATGATACGATTGCGTTGCACAAAATAGGGTGCAAAGGGTTCCGTGCCGGAGACATGTTCGGTGAGCAGTCCTCCTTGGTGTAGGGCCTCGATGGCCTCTTTGCGATGCGCGTAGGGGTAAATACGGTCTAATCCGTGCGCGGGGATGATAATCGTAGGGATGTTGTGCTGGATAGCCGCTCTATGGGCGGTTATATCTATGCCGTAGGCGCCACCGCTGACGATGGTGACATCGCCTAAGGCTGCTTGCAGGTCTTGTACGAGGGCTTGGGTCAATTCGCGTCCTCGCTCGGTAGGGCGACGGGTACCCACGATGCTGACGATAAGACCATCGGAGGGATGGACATTGCCTTTGCTGTACAAGACGAGGGGCCGGTCGGGACACTGGCGGAGACGGTAAGGGTAGTCTTCATCGGTCAATGTCCAAACGCGGATTCCATGTGCTTGAATCCAATCCCATTCCTGCTGCGCCCTGTCTAAGCAGGATTGCATGTCCGGTTCGTCCAAGTGCCGCCATGCCTCTTCGGCGGAATGGTAGTGTTCGATGAGCCGCAAGGACCGGCGTAGTTGCGTGCGGAAGAGGAGGCTTAATGCGATGTCGTAAAGAGGCGTTGACATAAAGCGACGAGTATTAAACCGATGAGTGCGCCGAGAAAATCGGCATATAGGTCTGCCATTTCGCCTGAACGAGAGAGCGTGCAGAAACGCTGGAGTATCTCCATCAACGCGCCGTAAGCGGTAGTAGCCAGGAGTACGATGGCGTAGGTAGCGAGTTTGGCGAGGCGTTGGTAGGCCGAAGGAGCGATCCACGCCATGGCGAAAAAGAGGTACATGAGGGCATGGAGGACCTTATCGGAGGCATGAATCTCTTTGGGGATGTGAGGGTACTCCCAAAGGCTGAGTACTGCAATACCGACCGTTAGTGCAACAGCCGGTAAGTAGGAGAATATTTTGGATGTATGATGTATGATGTTAGAGTTTGGTACCAAAGCAGAGATCGCCGGCATCACCGAGTCCCGGGACAATATATTTCTTTTCGTTGAGGACGGGATCGATAGCGGCACACCAGAGAGTTACATCCTCGGCATCATGTAGCGCTTCGCGCAAGTAATCGATGGCTTGGGGCGTGCCGATGGTGCAACAGAAATGGGTGTGACGGGGTTTGCCATGCTTGAGCAGGGCGAGGTAGCCTACCTCCATGGACATGCCGGTAGCCAACATCGGGTCAGCGATGATGAGCGTTTTGTCCTCCAAAGAGGGCGCTGCGAGGTATTCCGCTACTATCTCCAATTGGTCCTCTCCATGGACATTGCGTCCGACGCGACGATAGGCGCTGAGGAAAGCGTTTTCGGCATGGTCGAAGACGTTGAGAAAGCCCTGGTACATAGGCAGACCTGCGCGCAGGATAGTCGCCAAGACGATGGGGTCAGCGATGGTGTTGACGGTAGCTTTGGCGAGGGGCGTTTGCACTTCGGTAGGCTCATAATTGAGCGTTTTGCTGACCTCAATGGCCATCACTTGTCCGATGCGTTCGATATTCCGGCGGAAGCGGAGCGAATCATTTTGGATGTTCACGTCGCGGATCTCGCGGAGGTATTGGTTGAGCACACTATTCTGCTCGGAGAGATTGATAACTTTCATTATTTTAATACTTTAGCGGATTTTTGTTCTGCTTTGATAATAGCTACGCGCTCTTTGAGTTTGGCCTCAAGTTGCGCGAGGTCAGCGGCTTTTTGTTCGATCTCGTGCACAAAATCATCTTGCGCGATACGTGCGTTGCGGAGGGTTGTTTCCATTTCGGAGATGGCACGCTGGCGGTCATCTACTTCGCGAAGTGCGTAGGACAGTTCTTTTTGCTCTTTTTCCAGCAACAATAAATAGCCTTCGCGTGTATCCTTATTCAGTTCTTTATGCTTATTGAGGGTCCGTTGCTGCTTCTCGACACTCTTTTGCATGGTTTTGAGTTCGGATTGCTCTTTGCTGTATAGTTTGGAGAGGGCGGAGGTTAATTGGGAGGCATCTTTGAGGGTAGCTTCCACCTCTTTGGCGTGCGCCTGTTCAGTTTTGAGTTGGTTTTTTGCCGCTTTTATCTCATCTTCGTTCTTATCCAAGTTGGCCGCCACGACATTCAGCGCCGCGCGATACATGGTAGGTTCAGCTTGATACAATTGACGAAGAGAGTCGAGTTTGAGCTCCGTAATTTGGATATTGAGCGGAGTGACATGTTGGGCCATAAGAGACATGCTACATGCCGCAAAGGCTAAAAGAAAGATACGTTTCATAATAATATTGCATAAAAACGGTGCAAAGTTACGCATTTTTTTGCATATTTCAAAATTTTTTTGTATCTTTGTACGTTTTTTTTAAAAAAGGTCAATCGAAACTAAAAAAATAAAGAAATAAAATATGAATTCGTATATTTATCAGGAAGGGACTATTGCCTTTGTGACGGCGGCGGCGCAGACCTGTTTGCTGATTGAGCAATGCGGCGAGTACGAGCGCGGGGAATGGCAGGAGAAAATGCTTCGTTTGCTGCCGGTTTTGTATCTGCGGACGCGGTTATTGGAGGAGGCAGAGCCGATGCTGGAGGACGAAGAACCACCGCGTTTTGTGACGGAAGAGGATTATAACTTTGCGTTAGTGGGTATTCGGGAGTTAATGGGTTCAGATGACGCGTATCTGGATGTGTTTGTGGACCAAGGTATCTATACCGATGAGGTGCAAACGGCTTATATCTCTGAGGGGTTGGCGGATATTTATCAGGAACTGAAGGACTTAGCGGCGGCTTTTCAGACGGGCGAGGAGCCTATTATGAACGACGCTGTGCTTCGTTGCCGCGAGGCTTTCGGTGAACACTGGGGGCGGAAAGTGCTGGCGGTGATGCGGGCGCTGCACGAATTGAGAATTGAAAATTGAAAGCAAATCATTTTGCACATAGGATAGAGAAGGAGGCGCTGCAGGGGATGCCGGTAGCGGCTTTTGAGGGTGAGGTGATCGTTGTGGACCAGCCGGAGATGGTTCATGAGGCCGTGCGATGGTTGAAGAAGCAACGTGTAGTGGGTGTGGACACCGAAGCGCGACCCAGTTTCAAACGGGGTCTGCACTACCCTACTGCGCTGGTTCAGATAGCCAGCAGGAGACGGTGTTATTTATTTCGGTTGACACACGTAGGTATGCCGCAGGAGTTGGCGGATTTCTTTGCGGACGAGCGGATATGCAAGGTTGGTTTGGCTTTTCGGGATGATATTAACGGGTTAAGGAGAAGGCGAGATTTTGCACCGGCTAATTGTGTGGATGTGCAGTCGATGGTGGCCAAATACGGCATTTTGGACCTTGGTTTGCAGAAGATTTTTGCTATTTGTTTTGGCAAGAAGATCTCCAAGACGCAACAATTGACCAATTGGGAGAACACGCATCTCACGCCTGAGCAGGCGCGTTACGCCTCTACGGACGCGTGGGCCACGCTCCTTATCTATGAAGAGTTACTGAAGCATGAGCCTCTGCCGGCGGACGAAGTAGCGGCGCTGAAGCGTGCAGAGAAAGAGCGTCAGATTGAGCATCAACAAGAGGTGCAAGATCAGCGTTTGCGCGAACAGGGCATTGAGCCGCCGCGTCATCTGACACCCGAGGAGCGAGAGGCGCACCGTGCGGAGAAAAGGCGCGAGGCGAGGAAGCGGAAGCGGCATCGGAAGGCGGAGAGGAAGAGGAGAGTTGATAATTGATAATTGATAATTGATTAGAAAAAACAAAAAAACAAGTCCTTTTCAAACTAAATTTGAACGGATAATAATGATTTAAAATATGAAACGAGTAATTTGTATTTTGTGGGCAGTGTGCTGTGTTCTCTTCGCGTTTGGCGAGGTGAAGTATGTGTTTTATTTTATTGGTGACGGCATGGGACCTAATCAGGTGTTGGGGGCAGAGATGTATCGTTCGGCGGTAGCAGGTGAACCCTTGGGACGTGTGCAGACGCTGATGAGTACTTTTCCTTATTCGGGCGCAGCGAGCACTTTTTCGAAATCGAACGGTATCACCGATTCGTCAGCGGCAGGAACTTGTTTGGCGACAGGCAGTAAGACGAAGAACGGCACGTTAGGATTGACCGAAAAAGGCGACACGCTGACCACTATTGCGGAGCAACTCAAAGCAAAGGGTTGGGGTGTAGGTATCATGACGACGGTAGCTATTGATCATGCGACGCCGGCGGCTTTCTATGCGCATGTAGAGGATCGCGATAAGTACTACCGCATCGGTAAACAGCTATGCGAGAGTGATTTTGATTTCTTCGGCGGCGCAGGTTTTCATCATCCACAAGGCAAGCACGATGACAAGAAAGTGAACTTGTATCGTTTGGCGGAGGAGAATGGTTATACGATTGCGCATGGATATGAGGAAGCGCAAGCGTTGCTGAGCAACGACAGGCCGCAGAGCACACAATCGGCTACGCCACAAGTAGAGAAACTGATTTTGGTTCAGAAAGAGGATGACAAGGGAGCACAACATGGTAGTAATCTGCCTTATAGCATTGACCGCAAGGAGGGTGATTTGACTTTGGCGCAGATCGTAGAGACGGCCATTCCGTTCTTGGATGAGCGGCATGAACGGTTCTTTATGATGGTAGAAGGCGGCATGGTGGACTACGCATGTCACGGCGATGACGGGCGGACGGCCATTGATGAAGTGTGGGACATGAACGAGGCGCTACGTGTGGCATATGATTTTTACTTGGCTCATCCGGATGAGACGCTTATTGTGGTGACGGCGGATCATGAGACCGGCGGTATGGCGTTAGGGAACGGTGGACATAAACTGGATTTGGCAGTGCTACAATACCAACAATGTTCTTCGTGGATACTGAGCGATTTGTTCAGTCAAGTTTTTGAGAACAATAAGAAGCCTTCGTGGGAGGAGGTGAAGGAACTGTATCGCAGTAAGTTGGGTCTTTGGGATAAGGTGATTGTGACGGCGGAAGAGGAAGCTGAACTGAAGGCGCTCTACAAAGCCGCTATCGCTCATAAAGGCAAGGACACGAAGACTTTGTATAAGACGCTTAATCAGTTGAGCGACGCGGGTGTGCAATTGCTGAACAAGAAAGCGCATGTAGGTTGGACGACTCATTCGCACTCTGCGCACGCAGTGCCTATTTTCTCGATAGGCGTAGGGGCGGAGAAGTTCAGCGGATGGAAGGACTTGACGGAAATTGCTCCGACAATTTCCGAGATAATTGATAATTCTTAGCCCTAAAGGGCACGATTATTTGACAAAGTCAAATCTTGATAATTGACAATTGATAATTGACAATTGACAATTGTATAGAAAAAAAAGAAAGGCGTGTTATTGAACGCCTTTCTTTTTTTTGAGTTCGTCGAGTTGTTTTTGGAACTTATCGGCGGACGAAGAGGGTTTTTCGTTGCTTCGCAAGAGGTTGATTTTCTCTTGGATGGCTTCGACCTCATCCACAAAGCCGCTTTCGGATTTCTTTTGCTTTCTGAGTTTAGCGATGTCCTGCGGTATGGATTTCTTCAGCGCCGCTGCTTTCTTCGCTGCCTGTTGCGGCATTTTAGCTGCCTCGGATTTGAGTTCCTTACTCTTGTCCTCGTTGTATTCAGCTGCTTTGAGCATGTGCTCTTGCGCATCTAAGTACCGTTCCTCTTCAGCCGCTGTAAGGGCCTGCTCTACATGCGTACGGAAATTCTTGTCCAGATGATTCTTATAGAGGGAGGTAACTGTAGGTACGCCGACCGCGAGGATGATGAAGATGAGGAATGTCCACCATGCTCGGAAGATCAGTTTGAGGCCATGGACGATGCCTTGCAGCACCAGTTTGGCGATAGCGCCTCCGATAGCCACCGCGTACACGCCGATGTACACGCAGGCAAGGATTTCGATGATAGCGATGATCCAATGTCCCTCAATGAAGGTGAAGATAACCACCAACGCCGCCACTATGGCCCCCAGAATGTAGAATACATATTCCGTATATTGGGTGATGTATTCCAACCAAATATCGAGATATGTCTGAATGGTATCAAACCAGTCGTCGATTTTCTCGGTGAAGGTCTGTTTTCCTCGAGGTCTGGTCGGTTGCGGTCTATATCCACCTCCGCCACCACCGGTAGGCCGAACAGGTTGCGGTCTTACCGGTTGGGGTTTAACGGGTTGCGGCTTGAACGGGTCAATCGGTTTGCTGCCGCCTCCTCCGCCTGTGGGTTTAACGGGTTGCGGTTTGAACGGATCAACCGGTCTTACCGGTTCGGGTCGAACGGGTTGCGGTGTGGGTTTGGGAGCAGGTTTGGGTGCTTGCTTTTTCGGCAACCAACCGTTTTTCTTCAGACATTCCCGTGCGGCGTCAAAAACGGCTTCATTCTTATATAGGATCTTCGTAGTAGAGTTGAAGGTGGACAAGGCAGTCTTGAAGGCATCACTTTTGGTGAGTTTGCCGTGTCTTCGCTGTAATTCCACTTGCGCCTCTTTCACCCGAGCAGGATCAAACTTCGTGTCTGCAAAGGTGGTGTAGAGGTATAAGAAATCGTCGCTATATTGCTCATCAGAGGTGTCCAGGCGGTCTATTTCCGCCAGGACAATCTCTGCATTTTCATGGAGCCTCTCACACGCGAAGTCTATTTGCGCTTTTTTGGTGTCTGCCATCTACTTACTTGCCGAAGCTCATTCCGGTTACACCCGGTGTTACCAATTCGAATTCGCCCTTAGCGCCTTGACACTCTGCGAATACGCGTACGCGTCCGCTCTTATCACGCTCCACGATGATCTTAATCGGTGTGCCAGCCGGGACCTCGTGTCCCCAGCTGATGTTTCCGCCTTTACCTTCGAGCTCGAGCGACGGATCAACATCGATTGCCTCTTCGGTCGTCTCACTCTCATAGAAATGGAAATCTACTCCCGTTTGTCTATTCTCACGCGTAGAGAAGGAGTCGAACTCTTTATGGATCTCGAGGTCATCGTTACGCATGATAAGGTTAATGATGAGTTCTTTATTATCTCTATAGGCGAGCATACCATATGCGCGGGAACCCTTATCGGTGCCGAGGGTGATACCTGTTCCGATGTAACCCTTTTCGCTCTGCATAGCGGTGAGGGCAGCACCTTTGGCCACAGCGAGGTTCGGGTCCGCCATCTTGGGTTGCTTACCCATTTTCTCTTCCACTGCACCTTTTACCATCGGCATGAAGGTAGAGCCACCGACGAGGAGCACCTCATCAATGTCGTTCGGGGTAACGCCTGCCATTTCAAGCGTTTCATCCACGATGGTCATCGTACGATCGAGGAGGGCGAAGGTGATTTGCTCAAACTCTTCGCGGGTGATGTCCACGTTTTGGATACCTTTGTAAACGAATTGGAGGGTTGCCTTCTCCTGAGCAGAGAGGGTTTTCTTCGTTTCCTCAGCGGCTAAGAGCATCATACCTTTCTCGCGCGCGTCGAGGTCATCGTATTTGGTACCAATTTTAGAGAGCGCGAAATCAACGATAGCGCGGTCCCAGTCAGCACCTCCGAGGTGGTGGTCACCGTGAGAAGCGAGGGTATCCATGATACCGTTTTGAATCTTCATGATAGAAACATCGAAGGTACCACCACCGAGGTCATACACCATGATGGTCTTGTTGGCTTTGTTCTTCTTACCATAAGAGAGGGCAGCAGCCGTCGGCTCGTTGATGAGCTGGAGCACATTGAGGCCCGCCATCTTACCGGCAGCCATCGTACGCTCACGCTCGATATTACCGAAGTAAGCCGGCACGGTGATTACAACATCGTAGATAGGATCGAGTCCTTCTTCGTCTGCACGTTTCTTATTGGCGCCATCAACTAACTCTTTGAGGATGAGCGAAGAGATCTCAACGGGGTCGTAGTCGTGGCCTTGAATGCGACGCTTGAAATCCTTGTTGGACATCTCACGTTTGATGAACACAACGGTATTCTCGGGTTTGTTGCCCAATTGGTTTTTGGCAGCGCGTCCTACCAAGATAGTGCCATCATCATCAATGGCGACAGCCGACGGAACGGTTAATTCGTTGGTAAGGGGGTGTTGGATGACGGTTACGATTTCATCGCTGTCGATAGTTGCGATACAGGAGTAAGTGGTACCTAAGTCGATACCGTAAAATGATTTAGCCATAGAAGTAATAATTATGATTGTTTAACAAATTTATACGCAATGATTTTTTCTGTTTGCATCAAGAACTTATAGCGCTTGATTTCCTCGCCGGACTCGTTGACTTTGGCCTTGAGGATGTATGGGAGTGTCCAAACATAACCCGGGCTGATTACCTCTGCGACGGTGCCATTGAGGGCTTCATCGCCGGTTTCGCGTGCGCCGACAGCCTCTTGGTTCTCTTTATCCATCTTCTCGCCAACGGCAGCGAAATGTGTCACTACAGCGCCTTCGTCAGCGAGCATGCTATCGTAGCCAATGACTACGCTGTTGAGTTGCTTGAGGAGGAAGGCTTCTTTCTCTTCGAGGGTCATATCCTTGGTGATGTCGGGATATTCGTAAATGGTCTTACGGAGCATCTCGGACTGGAAGATACAACGGTTGATGAGTTTGAGTTTATCCTTGCGGTAACGGTCCTCTTGGACGGTTTGGATGATGTTTTCCAGACGATCTTGCTTGGAGTCATTCTCTTCCTCGAGGGATTTGACGGTTTCCTCTTGGTTCTTGCGAAGGGTCTCGAGGTCTTGTTTCTGTGCGTCGACGGTAGCTTGCAGTTTCTCGTTCGCTTGGAGGAGGGTATCCAGTTTAGCAAGCAGTTTCTCTAGATCGGGGAAAGCAACGGGTTGGGGTGCAGGTTGGGGTGCAGCGGTCTTCTCCGGCTGAACTGGTTCTGCGGGTTGAGCGGGCTTACCTTCCTCCGCTTCCGTTTCGAATTTTTCACCTGCGGCCAGAAACAAATCCGCTATTTGTTTGCCTACTTCTTGCAGCGCTTTTTTGGCTGCTTCGTACTGTTTTTCGAGTTCTTGTAGATCCATAATAGTAAGTATTAAGATTGTATTTGGGCGCAAAGTTACAAAAAATATTTGATATACGCAAATAAAATACAAAAAAAACGACATTTGCGGCGTTTTTTTTGTGATCGCTGCGCTGTAAGACCGCTACGCTGTAGGACCGTTTCACTGTAAGACCGCTACGCTGTAGGACCGTTTCACTGTAGGACCACTACGCTGTAGGACCGTTTCACTGTAGGACCACTACGCTGTAGGACCGTTACACTGTAGGATATGCAAAACACGCCCCGCGGGGAGCGGAGCGTGTTTCGGGGTGTAATTGTATTCGCTTGGGAATTAGAAGCGGATACCGATTACATTGTAGCGAACGCCATTCTTGATGATGAAGAGTTGACCATCACGGAGAACTTTCACCGCCTTGCCTTCGATAGCGGTTTCTTCAACGCCGGTAGCAGCTTTGTAGATGTAGATAGTACCTTCTATCCAGCCTTCGCCACCCTGACGATCCGGACGGAAGTAGATGGTTACGGAACCTGCCTCTTCAGCGGTAACAACCTTGTTCTCAGACAGATACCAGTCGTCATCAGCAATGTCTTTGTCTTTCTGCTCTGCCACCTTGAACTCGTCACCTTCGGTGAGGGTCGTTTCGAGGAAGTATTCGCCTTCTTGACCCGGGTTCTCAGCGAACATGTACTCTGCCAACGGTTTCCAGCTGGTGAGCGTGCCGATAAGGTAGAAACCATCTTCCTCAGAAGGAACAACGGGCTCAACGGCTTCGCACCAAGAGTAGTTATCCCAGTCGTTTACGAAGAATATACCACAGTCTTGGATATCGAGGTCCTCGGTCTTATTCCAAGTGATAGAATCAGCCCACGCATATACAGTAACTGTATCGTTGAAGCGAACGAAGATAGCTTTGTCGGCAGCTCCTGGAATAGTAGTGGAGAGAGTGTCGCCTGTGCCCTCAAATGCATACCAAGCACCGTCTAAACCGCTATTATTCCAAGCCCAAACGGCGAACTTAGCACCATGTTCTTTCCAAACACCCGGAACGAATTGGAGCTCTTTGGTCTCCGGAACAGGTTTAACAGCTTCCCATTGGCCTTCGAACATGCTGGTGATGGTGAAGGTCAGACCTTCGTAATCGATGCCATAGTGGCTGGAGTTATCCCAGATTGTATCTGTGCCGGTTTTGCCCCAAGCGGGTTCGGTAGCTTGTGCATGGAAGCGAGCGAAGATAACAGTGTCGAGGTCTTGTTTGAGTTGCGTGGTCAGCGTGTCGCCTTCGCCGGTGAAGAACGGCGTCCAATAACCTTCTTGACCATCCGCCCACGCCCAAACAGCGAACTTAGCGTCATCGGCAGCAGCCTCACCCGGAACGAGTTTGAGGGTAACCGTCGGTTTCTCCGGCTCAACGTAGAAGTTACCGATGAGTTTGAAGGTTGTTTCTTCTTCTTTTACAAAGTAAACAATCTTGAGCTCGCCAGCTTCTGCGAGTTGGAAGACGATGTTACGATCATTATCATAAGTAACACCTGCAGGTACCTCGCTCAGTTCGTCGTAGCCAAGAACAGTTTTCCAATCTCCGTTAGGCAGGACTTTGAGTTTGTACTCTTGTTCGCCTTTGAGAGAGAGTGTGAGAGTGTCGGCATCTGCTTTGAGAGCTTGCTCATACCAAGCGCCAGACGCTGAACCAGCATCTTTCAAGAATGCGGAGTCGCCGGTTACGTAGAACTTACCTTTTTCGGGGAAAGTAATAGCCAATGTGCTATCAGCAAAAGTCCAAGTGAAAGTATAATCACCAGCTACGTCTGCGATAATCTCGAAGTTACGAAGATCCACGCCGTTCACATGACTTACAGAAGTCCATTCACGATGGAAAGCGTAAAGACCTTCGTCCCCTTCGCCATTCAGGCTCAGCCATTTACCATCGGAAACGATCTTAAAGGTATCGCGGCCGGCTGCCAGATTGACTTTCACACTTGCGGTAAGGCTATCCTCTGCAGGAGTTAGGATATTAGCGGTAGCACTCCAGTCATTCATCGTACCAGCGAGAGCCACAACGGGTAATACTACAACCGGCTCGCCTTCAGGGTAAGTAACAGTTAAAGTTTCTGTTTCATAAGTCCATGTGAAAGTATATTCTCCAGCAAGATCAACTTTCAATGTTGCATTATTACTTCCTGCAACAAAATTTACAGAGCTATGATCACGGTCAATAGTAATTTTTTCGTTAGAACGCCAAGCACCACCGATTTCCAGGCCAAATGCGTAGTCCGTAATAGAAGTTAGTGCGCATGTATAAGATGCTGTCTTTTTGTCTTCAGCAATTTCAAAGTTATATGCAGCGCCATTATTCCATGTGTCATCATATGCACCTGTAGCACTCCACGATCCCTTAATTGCTACGGACGGGACAACTACTGCATCGCCTTTTTTCACAGCAGCGGCACTTACGCCGTCATTACCTTTAGACGCATCAAAGGTAATTGTAACATCATAGCTACCAGATTCTGAAATGACAAGACTATAATTTTCATGAGGATAAGATGTTGTCCAACCGTGATCCTCACAAATTTTGAAATCAATCGTGGTAGCTGGCAGCGCAACACCTTCCTTTACCAATTGATACGTAGTACCTTCTGTCAACGTCAGGTCATTGGCTGTGTTACTTGGATCCCAAGAGGTTCCGAACAGGTCTGTAGAAGAACCAGCCACTGTGTACGAATCCACAGCAAACATAGATACGCTGAAAAGCGCAGCTACGAAAAGAGATAATAATTTTCTCATGGTTAATAAATAAATTTAGTTAGTAAAAAGAGTTAATTGATAAACTATATTGTTTATGGTATTATCGGTTTTAGTACAAAATCGCAGCAAAGATACAACATTTTTTTTGAATGTGCAAGAGAAATGTGCATTTTTTCGTAAAAATGCTACTTTTTTGCTAAAAACACTAGTTTCCCATTAAAATTGTACCAAAACTAATAAAAGATTGTACAAAAACCAAGATAAACCCTTTCATAGTCGATAGGAGGGCGTGAGGGGGTGTTGGGGAGGGGAGATTTTGAGGTGAGGGAGGAGAGATTTTGAGGTGAGGTAAGTGCGATGTAGTACGAATCACCCACTAATCACGCACTAATCACCCACTAATCACCCACTGCTCGGTCGTGTTTGGGGCGTGTTTGGAGGACAAAAAAGGCGGATGATAGCCGGCGGAAGTAGCAAGGAAGAAAGGGCGGAAGTAGCAAGAAGGGAAAGCCCCGCTGGGGTGAGCGGGGCTTTTGGAATCCGCCAAACTTGGCGGACAGAAGAGGGTCTTGGTTAGGGCAGGCCGATGAACTTGCCGGAGTGGATGACTTTCTCCGAGGAACGGAAGGCGTAGAAGTAAATCTGTCCGATGTTGATTTCTACTTCCATGCCTGTGGTGGAGACATCATTGAGCACTTCCTGTCCATTGAGGTCGATGTACATATCTACGTCGTTGGGGTCAGCCACCGGAACCGGGTTCGAGAATAACAACCGTCCATTCTGGTCAAAGAGGAAGAAGGTAACATCCTTTCTGATGGTAGCGACGAAGATCTTTGCCTCTCCAGGCACACGTTTCATGAGTACTGATCCTGCCGTAGCCGTAGCATCGGTATTGATCGTCGAAATGGCGAAATGGACATAATAGCGTTTCTCTGTTCCATCCATAGCCGTACAAAGGATTGTACAGGTATCGCCAGCCGAAACGGCACGAATACTAACATCCGCATTTTCAGAGTTAGGAGTAGCCGTTACCATCGGCGGGTTCTGACCATCTAAGAGCAGATATGTATAGAAGAACACTTCGCTATCGAAGTCCTCTATCTCCATGCCATCCAATTCGATGGAAGCGAGCGAGCAGTCATCATCGAGTCCGACGTATTGGCGGATGATATATGTCATTTCGTTGATACCATCTTGCGCCATAACGCGGATGAAGATGGTTTTTTCGTCATCGATGAAGCATGTATCTGCTGCGAGCGAGTCGCTGAGGATGTAAGAAACTTGATCGAGTGTAACGAAAGCGGACTCATCGGAGCCATACGGCAAGCGGTACTCGTATTCGGTCTTATCGACATCGAAGTCCTTGAGGGTAACTCCGTTGAATGCGATATCGAGTACGCGGGCATCGTTATTGCGTGTGAAATGGAAGGTGAGGCTATACTCGGACTCGTCTTCCTCATTCGGCGCCAAAACCAAGAGGGACACTTTGATATCTCCGTTAGGCAAGTCGTGATCCTGACGCGTTACGGTCTGGAGGGTATCGTAGAGTTGGTACTCGATAGTAGGCAGGAGGTTAGCGCCCGTCGGGTCGTACGGCATAGCGATGTCGTATTCGGGTATCTCCGGTCGGAAAGCAAAGAGGCCCGTAGAGAGCGTTTGTCCTTCCGCATCGGTGAGGATGATATCGCGGAGCAGCTTGACATCCGATTTCTTGCGTTCGAAAGCGAGCGTGTAGAGCATCTGTTCGCCGTTTTCTGCGGTCACATGGAGGCGTACGGTATCTTTGCCAGTGGTGAGTTCCACCGTCTGGATATCTTCGCCTTTGGTCCACGTAACTACCGGAACGGAAGCTGTTTGCTCAATGAGCAGGGTGTAGGACGGGTTCTCCTTATCGAAGTTCGGCAGGGAATCGCCAGCCACATAGATCATATCGAGCAGTTTTTCGGACGACAGTTCAATCGGATAGTGGATGGTGTAAACGCGCTTATTGCCCGCATCAGCCGTCACGGTAACGATCTTCTTGAACGGCAAGCACTTCATCTTATCGGCGTTAGGATCCGGAACAGAAATAGTGTCCACCTCTTGGTACTCGTCTCCTTCAGTCCATGTGACGAGAGGCATAGCGCCGTTGAGTTCCGCTGCCTGACTGATGGTCAACTGGCAGTAGTACTCCGTACTATCCGCTTTGAAATTCGGTATTGCCACGTTATTGACGAAGATCGTACGGAGGGTATCCACTGTCGATTTGAGGATGGTATGCGAAACGGTGTAGATATTCTTCAAGCCGCTCTCCGCAATGACTGTTACCTCGCGACGGATGAACTGTTGGTCCACGAGATCGGTGGTATCCATGGTGATGGTCTGCCACTCATCTGCCTCATCCCAACTGATGTCAGGGAAGGCGTCGGTGCCAACAGGCAGTTCGAGCGAATATCGGAAAGTAGTTGGCTTGAAGCCCGTCAAGGTATCACCATCCGCATAGAGCATGGCAAGCGTGTCAGCGTCCGATTGATTGAAATGGAAGGAGATGACATATTTATTGCTGAAGGTCGGGTTCTCCGCTGTGACGGTGATGGTAGCCCTATTGGTCTTAGGATCGATGTCTGCGGGAGTCATCGTTTGGGACGCTTCGCCTTTCTGTCCAACCACCTCCGGCAAAGTGTGTACACCCACCGGCAGTTCGATTTGGTAGAAGTAATAATCCGGCATGAAGTCCTTGAGCGAGTCCCCATTGAGATAGATCATGCTCAGGTTCGCGTTGGTGGAGAGCGGTACGATGAAATGCAGGGTATAGGTGTTCGTGGACACATGATCCGCTGCGGTGACATGGAGCAAGATAGAGTCTTGCTTGGAATTATCTATCACTACCGTCTGGCCTTCCACTTTCAGTTGTGCACTTACTTCGGGCAGGATCGTCGTACCGGCGGGCAGGTTGATTCGATAGTTGTTATTACCCGGATCGAAGGTGAGGTCAGGGTTGAGCGCACGTTCGAAATCCGTGAAGTTCTTACCATCGAGGGTAATATTCGCCAGCTGGATATCCGACGAGCGGTTCTCCACATATGTCATCACCTCATACTGGGTACTATCTCCATTCTCTGCGAAGACGCGCAGGATGTAGTTGTACTGCTGGTCAGGCTTGATGGTATCGACAAGGGTCTTCACCGTCTGGAAGCGATCATCCGATGTATAATCGACGTTGATCGTGTTGCTCTTAAGGGTGACTGAGTAATAGTGACGACCTGTCTCGAACTGATCGATGGCTTCGCCGTTGACGATGATACCCGTCAGGTCCTTGCAAGCACTTGGAGCCGCTACAACGGTGAGGTAGTAGTCTTTGGTATCCGAACCATCCTCGCTATGGACGGTGATGATGACTTGTTCGCCCAGACCTGCCGGTTCTATCTCATCCACCGTCTGACCTGCTTGTCCTGCCACGTAGGTAACCGAAGGCATCTTGGGCTCTGTGGTCTTCACAGCCGGCGCAGGGAGCGTAACGAGATAAGTCGTCGTATCGGGGTCGAAGTTCGGGATAAGCACACTATCCAAGAGGATGCCATTCAGGGTAGCGATAGAGCTCAGCGGCTTCTGAACAGAGACAGAATAAGTCTGTTCGTCTCCGTTCTGCGCTTTGACCTTCACAGCATACGCGAACCCACCTGTGACGGAAGACTGCGACACTTGGATCGTTTGGCCTTCATCAGCCACGGTCTCCACCTGCTTGATGGTGTCGGCCTGGATGACATACGTATTCTCGTTGGGATCGAACGATGTATAATCAACACCATCCACACGTATCATGCGCAGCTTGGTATTGGAGGAGAGTTCTACCGGATATTCCCATTTATACGCATGCTTCTCGTTCGTACCGATGGCATGCCAAGTCATCGAGTCTTTGGTCTGGATGAAGATGACGGAATCCACCTCTGCTTCGCGAGCGAAGGCGATGGCGTTAGCCGGTTTTTCTTCCTGACGCGTGTAGGAGGTACCACCAAAGCCAGTGATGATATTACCGTTTTCGGTAAACTCTGCGATGACACCGTTGGTAGAATAAGTCGGGTCCTGGCGAGTGATGGTATAGGTACCTACTCCGCCATTCTCAGCCGTAACCGTCAGCACGCCGTTCTGGAGACTAACTACCTGACGATCTGACTGTTTCGTAAAGGTGATCAGCGGCAGATAATCGGCTTTTACCTCGTACGCCGTTGTAGCAGGATCGTACGTTATTCCTTCTGCCGTCAGGGCAGCCAAGGTGGTATCATCGCTCAGGTCCGTAACGAAACGGATGGTATAAACAGTTGCCTCTCCGTACTCCGGCGTGACAGTGATGGTCATCGTAGAATCAGCAAAGGATGTTGTGATCGTTTGCAGCGAAGAAGCGGGCACCGGCACGATATCATGCATGTTACGACGGCTTGGCGCCATGTGGAGGGTATAATCGGTCTTCGTGGGTAAGAAGGTATTGAGCGTGTCGCCATCGATGATGAGCGCGCTGAGTTGGTTCTTCTTCTCCAACGGGCGACGCACAGAGAGCGTATAATCGGTGTAGTCGGTTCCGTTCTCAGCAAAGTTACGGATGGTTGCATTGCGGACAGCATATTCGCCATCGAGTGTCTCTGCCGGATCCCATGTGACGAGTTGTACTTGGTCGTTTACTTCACCGGTGAAGGTGAGGATGGGTTTCTCAATGCGCTCTGGGTCAGCAAGGGTTACCGCAAAGGAGTTGTCTGTTTGAGCAGCCAAGAAGGTATCCACTTGCAGGCTGGCAAGGGTGTGGTTGAAGGTCATCTGAATATTATCAATGACCATCGTCGTATGGTGATTCATGTTAAAACCACCGATCTGATGGGCAGCACACAATACAATATTCATTGTGGTAGGAGCGCCTGCCGCCTTATTGGCAGCCGACAAATCAAATGTAACCGTCTTTAAGGATGAACTGGTTTCAGTATCACTCCATGTTAATGTGGTATCACCATCCAAACCAAACAGGGTGTACTGAATCAAGTTGTGATCATAGATTTCTGAACTATTATAGGTCAAAATCATTTGGTCAGGACTATTGTGGAAACTAATACCGCTACCAATATCAAAAGACGTTGCTCCAAATCGACCATACGAACCGGTAACCTTACCCAATGTGATGAAAGCCGGCACAGTTCCACCCAGTCCATTTCCGTATACCGACGTCAGTTGAACTTGATTCGTATTGATGCGTGCAATCAATTCTGTTGGGTAGAAATACATCGTTCCCATCCATACATCTTTATCCAAGGCATCTCCTATTGTATTCCATCCTTTAGGTTTAATAGGCTCTCTATCGTCATAGTACAAATCTATCGCTCCACTCTTGGGATCGCCTTTATAAACATCCATTTCCACCCATTCGGAGAAGTCTGAATTAGGCACAACATCATTTGGATAATAATACCACACATCATATATATTAGTGCGTGTGCCATAAGTTATCTCTGCTTTCCAGTGCTTGGTTGTTTGCTCAAGCACATTGATTTCCGCGCCCTTATTGAGGGTGTAACGCACAATAGGTTTGGAAGTTACGGGAACAACATACGAGAATTGTTCGGACGCAAAGCCCTCAATCGTAGTGCCGTTGATCTTAAGATCTGTCAGCACTGCAGGATCAGCTGTCGGCATATCCGGGGTGATGGTATATACCTCATCCGCTTCGCCCGGACGATTTGCCTTGACAGTGAGGATGGTAGGATGATGCACACCACCGGGTTGCACGAAGACTGTCTGCTCGGGGTACATCTTCTCGTACTCAACCGTAAAGGCGCGCGAGCCGAACGGAACTGTCACTTCGAAGTCACGTTTCGTTTTGTCCTTGAGACTCAGTTCTTGCTCCAACTCTTCGTTATTATCTATCCGAACGCGAATCATACTCAAACGGTTAGCTTCTTCAGCGAGGGTCTCTTTGAAGTAGATGTTATAGGTTCGCGTGTCGCCATTCTCTGCTACGACGATTATTTTTGTAGTGTCGCCCAGCGGACGGGAGATCACATCAATGCGTTGCTCCGGTTCAGCGGCCTCGTAAGCAACAGGAGGACAAGCAGTTGCCTGGTATGGCATTTCTACTGTGTAATCTGTGACGTTTGGCTTGAAGTTAATCTCTACATCTTCGGAATTAAGATAGAGTTCTGAGAGTTCCACATTGCTTGACTTACGCACAGGGAAGGCGATGGAATAATCTGCCTCGGTGCCATCTTGCGCCTCGACGTGAATACGTGTGATGCCATTCGGACGGCTGTAGGTAGTAGTGATGATTTGATTGATATTCCGCGCTATCGGGAACACATTCGGCACTACTTTGCTACGCCAAGCGAGGGTGTCTATATAATCGAAGGTCTCCGGATCAAAGCCTTCGATGCTTTGGCCATCAATCAAGATATTGGCGAGGAGTGCATCGGCACTCTTCGCGCGTGTGTACGCGATTATATAGGTGTTAGTTGCCCCACTCTCAGCCGTTACGATGATGTGTTGCTCGTTTTCGTTGGCATTGAACTGCAGCACTGTTTGGCCTTTTTTCGCAACGACGGCTACATCCGGCAGCGTATCACCTTCTGCGATGGTGAGCTCATAGAAATAGTTATCGGGGGCAAAGGGGATGGCAAAGCCTGAGACGGTGAGGTTCTCCAAAGTAGCATCCTCATACTTCGCCAAATGGAATTGCACGGTGTACGTTTGCTTCGTGTTATCCTCCGCCATCACAGAGATAGCCCATTTGCCATCAGCCACTTGACCGAAGAAGACCACTTGTGTCTCTTCTGAAGCTTGATACCCTACCTCAGGATAGGTGCTTCCGGCCGGCAGATCAATGTCATATGTGAATTCTGTGGGTTGGAAGGTTGGCCAAGGTATACCATCAATGAGGATAGCCTGTAACCGTGCATTACTGCTTACTTGGCGTGTGAAGGCCACCGTATATGCAGCTTTGTTACCGGCCTTATCGGATACTTGAATGCGCGCTTCTTCGCCTTTCCAAAGCACAGAAATCGTTTGATCAGCGTTCTCTGCTACGCCTTGCACTTCCGGCAAGGATTTTTCATAATTGAGTTCGTAGTGACTCGTAGTAGCGCTGAAATTCGGCAGGCTGACGCCATCAATCAAGATATCTGCCAAGCGAACGGTAATCGGTGCAGCGGCTTCGAATTTGATGGTATAGGTATTCGGCGTTCCGCTCTCCGGCTGCACGAGAATAGTAGCCTCACCGGCGGCATAAGGCGCGGTGATGGTTACTTGCTGACCCGCTGCTTTATCAACAGTGATGACCGGACAGGTGGTCGTGTTCAAAGGCTGCGTATAATCGAGTTTATCCGATACGAAGCCTTCTAACGAATCGCCGTCAAGGTAAATCATATTGAGGAACGCGTTCTCGGATACCACCACATTGAAGGTAATGGTATAGATGCGCTTTGCGCCACTCTCTGCCGTCACAGTGATCGTCTGCACTTTGTTCTCCAACACGCTGAGCACACGCTGGCTGCTTTCGCCCTTATCAAACGTAACGGCAGGGATCTTACTTACTCCTTCGGGCAAGTTGATTTCGTACTCTGTGTTCTCCGGATCGAAGTTCTCCAGCGGGGTTCCATCCAAATAAATCATGCTTAACGAAGTATTGGATGACGTAGCCACCGAGAAATGGATGATGTAGGTATTACTGTTACCACTCTGCGGACGAACAGTAATCTTATAATCACCGTTAATACCACCATTACGGACTGTAATCGTCTGAAAATCATCGTGTTTCTCGTACGTTACTTCCGGCATCGTGGTTGTACCCATCGGCAGTGAATAGGAGTATTCGAACACTTCGGGATCGAAGCCTTCTATCTCTACTCCATCCACTTTGATACTATTGAGCGTAGCGTTGGTAGCCAACTGGACGGAGAACGTGATTGTATAAACAGTCGTACTACCGTCACCGGCAGTAACCGTGATACGCGTCTTACCATTCAGGCCACCGGGCGTAGGCACAACGCTCTGATACTCATCACCTTTATCCCACGTGATAGTCGGCAGTTCGGTGGTACCAATAGGCAGAGACACTGCGTATTCTTTCTTATCCGCGCTGAAACCTTCTAAGGGTTGGCCATCGAGGTAAATCATGTTGAGCGTAGAGACAGAGGATTTCTCCGTGGAGAAGATGATACGATAGCGGGACTGATCGCCGTTACCTGCTGTGACAGTGATGGTTACCGTTCCATCCACCACACCGGCGCCTAAGCTGGACATTTCCACTTTCTGAAACTCATCGCCTTGGGTCCATGTGATTGCAGGCAGTTCGGTTGTACCCATCGGTAAGCTAACAGAATAGGTCAGTTTAGTTGGCTCGAAGCCCTCTACCGAAACACCGCCTACTTTCAGATCTTGGAGGTAGGTATAAGACGATTTCTCGAGTTTGAAGTTCAGCTTATACACCTTTGCCACGGGGTTGCCGGGGGTGGTTACGCTGATCTGGTATTGTCCGCCGTCGATGGTTGCGGGCGGTGTTTTGGTAATCGTCTGTGCGCCAGAAGGATAAGCAGACACGGCCTCTACGGTAGGCATCGAAGTAGTGTTCTCCGGAAGCGACACCTTATAAATGGTTTGCGAGGGAGTAAAACCCGGGACTGATTTGCCATTCACCTTAATGTCCTTGAGCGTATTATCAGACAGGGCTGCCACACGGAACTCGATGGAGTACGAAGCGGTAGCCGTTTTATTGGCTGCCGTTACAACGATTTTAGCGGTTCCGGTTGGCGAAGAAGCCTGAGTAATCGCAATCGTTTGTGCGTCCTCTTGTCCTTCCGCCGTTACCACCGGCGCCGCGGTCGTACCATAGGGCAGATCGACCGTGTAGTTATATTTAGTAGGGCTAAAGCCAGCTATTGTGGCACCATTTACCTGAATATTAGCCAGTTTCGCATTGCTACTTGCGGCTTTTTGGAATTGGATTTGATAAACCGTGGTACTACTACCGTCTTCGGCTTTGACGGTAATCTTGGTCGGCTTGCTTACCAAGTCACCTTTCTCAATCGAGATCTCCTTGCTAGTAAGCGTACGTCCCGGGAAAGTAACGGTTGTTCCCTTTGAGTTAGTGAGCGTACCGGCTCCACGCATTGCTTCGATATCCGGTACTGCCGTAGCACTTTCTCCCAAGGAATATACTTGCACATCGGTGCTATTAGGATCAAAGCCTTTCCACTCCTTGCCACCAACATAGAGTGTATGAATCTTCGATGAATAAATGAGTTCTACATCATCCACATAGAGTGCGTTGCCGGCATATAAACCGCTGTTTGCACGGAAGTTCGGATAGTTGGACGCAGAGAAAAGCATATTACACTTCTCTGGCACCGTATTATTCATATAGAAGATAGGCACTTTGATATTCGTCCACTCTCCGTAATACTTGCGGTCATACAACCATCCTTCAGCTACTTGCGTTCCTTTAACTGCCGTACCGCAGTCATTACCATCCAGGGCCTGACGGATATCCGATTCCTCGTCATAACGGGTTGTTCCCTGGCAATCACCACTCTTGTTACGGTACTTATCTCCTCTCGTTTCACCGACCCAGGAATAGAACAAGATATGAAAATCCTCATCCGCCGTTCTGTCACCGGTACGTCTTACCCACACAGACACTGAGTCCGGACGATAGGTAAAGGAAATACCTCCGACCGTACCTGCGGTAGCAGAACCGGTATTCAGACCACTCAGGTATTGCCAAGCGGTACCTAAGGAGAAATAACCCGGACCTACTTCGGTAATACCCATCGCTCCTACCTCTTGGTCCTTGACCATTACTGAATAACCGGTGCGACCGGCTTCGCGATACGTAAAATTAAATTTGAAACCTGCCTGCTCGACATTACTGCCGTGCCAATACTTGGGTTGTATATTCCCATTAAAATCGGATCCGGACCAGTCTTCGAAATGAGGATCAGGCAACTGCTGCGCCAGCACTCCCGTGCTACAAAGCAGCATTCCCATAAACAGACTACGTAAAAACTTACTCATATTAAGATTTTTATTAATTTTATTACGATTTTTGCCTAAAAAAAGGCGCATTTTTAATCGAGTGCAAAATTACTGCTATTTTTTCAAGTACACAATACCACTCGTTACGAAAAAGTTTACTTTTTTTAATAACGAAAAAAAGCCATAGTAAATACTATGGCTATTTTAGCGGTTGACGTCGGCAGGATTTATTGCTGCTCGATATAGGTCTCCAAGGCCTTGAAAGTACCTGTTAATGTGACAGATGCGGTTGTAGCAGGCAGTAATAGCAGATCACCGGCTCGGAGGGGTGTTTCGGTTTCGTTAATAGTCCCTTCTCCATCCAATATAATCAGACACACGAAACTATCCAAATTGGTATAATCGCGGCTCATCTGACCGGTCACGCGCAACACATTCGTAGAGAAATGCGGACAGGTTACCAGTGGACCGACTGCTTCGCGTTTATATTCCGGTATATAAGGGATGGAGGCATCGGAGGTGATGTCCTCAAAATTGATACTCTCCGCCGCCAAATCGGTGTGTAGTTGGCGTGGGTTGCCATCTTTATCGCGGCGATCATAGTCGTAGATGCGATACGTGGTGTCGCTCGTTTGCTGGATTTCGCAGACACGGCAACCTCCACAAATGGCGTGAACACGTCCTGCAGGAATAAAGAAGTAATCTCCTTCGTGCACTTCGAACGACGTGAGGGCATCTAAGATGGTCTTATCTGCAACCATTTGTTTGTAGATTTCGGGGGTGATATGCTGCTTCATGCCACAATATAGACGTGCGCCCGGGTCCGAGGGCAAGGCATACCACATTTCTGTTTTGCCGCAGGGCTGTCCGTGCCGATGCGCCACCTCATCGTTAGGATGAACTTGCACACTAAGATCCTGGTGTGCATCAATAATTTTGATTAGTAGCGGAAAACGTTCACCAAAACGGTCATAGATGGCCTGTCCAATTAAAGCCGGTCCTTGTTCGTGCACCAGTTCAGTCAGTGTCTGACCTGTTTCTGTACAGACCGTCTCACACCCTTCTACGGCTGAAATCAACCAGTCTTCGGTGCCCCAAATAAGCGTTTTGTGGATGGGTTGAAAATGATAAATCATATTGTTCTACAAATAAAAATCGTTCATTAACTCTTGATAGGCAACCGAGCGATGTCCCTTTTCGTCTTCTAAGATCAGCGTACTGATTTCGGGATTCCTGGATTCCAGTTTACCGGTATTCCGTACAAAACATATTATCACTCGTTTAGCCGGTTTGCCGGTCTTGCTGAAAACATGCACAGCACGCTTCATGTATAGACCATACGAGGCGGCCAGGGTGCGCATCTCCTGCTCCTTTTCTGCCGGAAGGATTAGCGTCAGTTGTCCCTCTTCGCCCAACAAGCGCACGCTATGCTCCAACAAGTCCTCGTAGTTCAGACTATCGGTATGCCGCGCTATCTGACGTCCCTTATCGGGATTCTTGAGGCTGTTATTAAAATAAGGCGGATTAGAGACGATAAGGTCGTATTTCTTCTCCGGCTTCCATTCTTGCAGTCGTGCAGCATAGGCGTGCAGACGTTCCGACCAAGGTGAGGCTTGGAAATTCTGCTGTGCTTGCACCGCCGCCGCTTCGTCTATGTCGATGGCGTCTATCTGTGCTTTCGGAGCCCGCTGCGCAATCATTAGCGCCACCAAACCACTTCCCGTTCCGATATCCAACACGCGTACGCATGACTCTTGAGATACCGAGGCATATCGACCTAACAGCACACCATCGGTGCCTACTTTCATCGCACAGCGACTATCCTCTACAAAAAACTGTTTGAACCGGAAAGACATTCTGTATGATGGTGATGATGGCCGCAGTCACAGTCTTCTTGGGACTCCATATAACAGTGGACCGCCAGATAAGCACCGAGCACTAAGAACAATACGGCGCATATGTGCCGAAACCATTTCTCGAACGTGCCTAACCGGCTGGTCAACTTACCGATGCTCACCGCGCTATAACTTACCAGCCACGCAATGAGCATGATAGGCAAACCGGTGCCTAAGCTAAAGATTACCGGCATCAACCAGTTGTACGTGCTGGGAAGGGTGAGCGTGATATCGATCATCGTCAGGAAATACACCAACCGATGCGGACAGAAAGCAATGGCAAAGAAGATTCCAAGAATGAAGGACCATATCCAACTCTCCTTACTATCGGTCTCTTTGAGCCATTTGCTGATGCCGTGATCGTGTTCATGATGGTGATGGCCGCTGAAGAGGAGTACCACGCCGCATATGAGCATAAAGCCGGCTAAGATAGGTTCGCCATAGTGCGACAGGACATGTTGCAAGCCTGTTGTCTGCGCACCCATTAAGAACGGCACACTCAGCAACACGTACGTCGCTAACTTGCCGAAAACGAACATCAGTCCGTTCGTCAGCACTTTGCGACGGTTATTGATCTCCTTATCAATATAACCGATGGCCGTAATACTGGTCATCAGTGTACACGGATCCAGTATCGTCAGCAGACCTAATAAAAAGGCGGTGATAAACTGCATATTACTTCGCTACGTTAACAGCGCGCACCTCACGAATGACGGTCACTTTCACTTGTCCCGGATAGGTCATTTCGTCTTGGATACGTTTAGCCAGATCGAATGACAACAACTCCGTATCTTTGTCAGAGAGTTTGTCGGCACCTACGATGACACGCAGTTCGCGACCGGCCTGCAGGGCGTATGTTTTGACCACACCGGGGAAAGACATAGCTAAGTTCTCCAGGTCGTTCAGACGCTTCACATAACTCTCCACGATCTCACGACGCGCACCCGGACGGGCACCGGAGATAGCGTCACACGCTTGGACAATAGGTGCAATGAGGGTTGTCATCTCACATTCGTCATGGTGCGCCCCTACGGCATTGCAGATATCCGGTTTCTCTCCGTATTTCTCACAGAGTTTCATACCTAACTCTGCGTGCGGCAGCTCGACATCATCTTCTGCCACTTTACCGATGTCGTGCAAGAGACCGGCACGCTTAGCCGCTTTTACGTTCAGTCCCAACTCACCGGCCATGGCGGCACAGAGGTTAGCTGTCTCACGAGCATGTTGCAGCAGGTTCTGACCATACGAAGAACGGTATTTCATCTTACCGATGAGACGAATCAATTCGGGGTGCAGACCATGTACGCCGAGGTCGATCGTCGTTCGCTTACCCACTTCGATGATTTCTTCTTCCACCTGTTTGGTCACTTTTGCCACCACCTCCTCTATGCGTGCGGGGTGGATACGACCGTCTTGCACTAATTGATGCAATGCCAGACGGGCAATCTCGCGGCGGATAGGATCAAAAGCAGAGAGAGTGATGGCCTCCGGAGTATCATCTACGACGATCTCTACGCCGGTGGCTGCCTCGAGGGCACGTATATTACGTCCCTCACGACCGATAATACGCCCTTTGACTTCGTCATTCTCTATATGGAAAACCGAAACAGTACTTTCGGCGGCCGTCTCAGACGCGACCCGTTGGATGGTCTGGATGACGATTTTCTTCGCCTCTTTATTGGCTTCCAAGCGGGCATTATCCATGATATCGTTGATGTAACTCATGGCCGCAGTCTTGGCCTCATCTTTGAGGGCTTCTACCAATTGCTTCTTCGCTTCCTCGGCGGACATACCGCTTAGTTGCTCCAGTTGTTTCTGCGCTTCATGGTGAAGACGTTCCACTTCTTGCTGCTTATAGTCCAACGCCTGTTGACGCTGCTCTATCTGCTGAGTACGTTGGTTCACTTCGTTGAGGCTGCGTTGGATGTCGCCTTGTCGCTGGTTGAGTTGTTGTTCGCGTTGCTGCAAACGTTGCTCATGTTGCTGTATGCGTTTCTCCTGTTCGCGCACGGTATTATCGTGCTCTAACTTCAGAGCGACAAACTTCTCTTTCGCCTCAACAATCTTATTCTTCTTAATCACCTCGCCTTCTTCTTCCGCTTTCTTGATGATGTTAGCGGCAGCAACACGAGAGATAAGATAGTACAGTCCGGAACCTACTCCAAGGCCACAGACTGCACTAATCACAATGAGGATTGCTAAGTTCATAATTTCTTTTAACGGTTTTTAACTATTTAGTGTTCCCCAAGGGGAAACCATTTTAACTCTTTAACGCGCTTAATACCTCTTCATTGAGGTGCTTAAGCGCCTGTTCTACAGGGACGAGACTTTTTTCTCGCGCATCGGACTGCAAAGCCACCGCCACTTCGAGCGCTGTGTACATCCATAACTGCTCCGCGGAAGCGTTAGGCCGCAGCTTAAGGTAATACTGAAAACGCCGATTGAGCAATTGAGCCGCCTCGCGGTAGTTAGGTTCCGCTTCACGCGGCACATCCAGCCCCACCGTATGGGCGTCCAGATGTAACGTTATATGTTGCTTATCTGAAAGCATTCAGTATTCAGATTTCAGCATTCAGCATTCAGTATTCAGATTTCAACGCTTTAGTGCTGCGATAGCTCTATCCACTTGTGCAATGAGGGCATTGATGCGCTTCATCGCCAACTCGTTTCCTTCGGCGGAGGTGAGCGCACCGGCGATTGCCAGGCGACGGTTCTGCTGCTGTAGTTCGAGTAATTCGCTATGTGTACGGATCAACTCTTCCCGCTGTCTTTCGGCGTCCAGACGCAAACGCGCATTCTCCTGCTGCAACGCTTCATAACGTTCCAGCAAGAGATGCAAATTTTGCGAAAGGTCCTCAAGTGCAACCATAAAAATCCTACAGCGTAGCGGTCTTATAGTGAAACGGTCCTACAGCGTAGCGGTCTTGGTCAGACCTGCGAAGGCGGTCATTCTTTCTTAGAAAGAATAACCTATACCCAGACCGATGACGCCTTTAAACTGAACGCGCTCTTTCTCGTTGCCGTCCGCATCAGCGATGAGCGTTCCGGGATAGTACTTGAGGTTCGTGGTCAGGGTTACTTGCAGGCATTTCAAGAATTGATAGCTCAAGTTCACATCCCAATCTACATCAAACATACCAAAATAACGGTTCTTGTTCGACCACTCAAAATAGCCCATGTATGTACCACCCGGGTTAGCAGCTTCCCACGCTTCCTTCACATTGAAACCCTTGCCCTGATAAGGGGTAAAGAGCGTCAAGGTCGTACCTAACTTGAGGTCTTTATACGCATATGCAATCGAACCTTTGAAACTCAAACCGAACTCACAACGAGCATTGCGATAGAGCTTATGACCATCGGTCTTGTCATACCCAATAGTACCATATTTCTCTTGGAGTATCGAACGCAGGTCGGTATGGGACTGCTGTGCGAAGGTGTAACCCGTAAAGAGCAACGGATTATCCAAATCGTATGCCGTCGCAGCTGCGTTATAGGCGAGTTGGGCTGCTTCCTTAGCTGCAGCATCTGCTGCATGGTCTATTGCATATTGAAGATCTCCCAAGGATTCCTCGCGCGTATATTTCTTGTTCCATCCCTCGCCGATATAGGCCGTTGTGATACGACCGGCGATAGGAGAGAGATAGATGGAGAAATCTGCGCCTTTCACACTCTTCTTCCAGTCAATACCTACGGAGATGTCTGTGTAAGAAGGAGCCAGCCATTTGGAGATGATATTGTTATACCCTGTTTTGTAATCGCGACCAAGCGCGTACTGGCTTTGGAAACCGGCATTGACGGTCAGATACCAGGTCTCTTTGAATTCCCAACCGAACTTGGTGGCCAACTTGATGTTATCACTGGATTTCTGGAACGGATCTTCTTTCTGCTGAATCCATGTCATACCGAAGTCCGTATCGAAATTAGTTTCCCAAGCGATAGCATCTTTGTGATACAATAAATGCAGTTTGGCATATACGAAGCCATTGACATTGTTCTTACCACCGGCAGACCAGTTTACCAAACCGGTTGCTGCTGCGTTCAAACCTACTGTACCATCAAATTTCCAAGCTTTCTCCGGCGCAGCCTCTTGTGCCATTACCATCACCGCTGCCAACATGCAGAGCGTAAGCGATAAAAATGTACGTTTCATATTATTTTTTCTGTTAAATGATTGTTTGTTATTCTTTTTTGGATGTCCGAAACAACGGAATTCCCAAATTCGGTGCAAAGATACAAAAAAAAACGCACATATGCAAATTTATGTGCATTTTTTCTTTCTTTTTAAAGAAAAACTCTTATTTCTGGTACTTTCCTACATACTTCATCGCCAGAAAAACAAGCCAGTCGGGGGTGTGTTTGAGAAGGGGAGTTGCGAGCCAATTGACGAAGCCCGGAGTATCGGCTTTTTTGCCACGGAACATGTTCTTTAACGCTCGTTGGACAAGTTTCTCCGGAGGAATACTAACTGTCAGGTTGACAGCTAATTTGCGCAAGTTGGGCGCCAAGCCAAAGAGCTCTGTATCCACTGCCCCGGGTGCCATAACGGTTATGCCCACATTCTTAGGTTTGAACTCGTACCAAAGGGACTTAGAGAAGTTATAAATAAACGCCTTGGTGGCGTTGTAGGTTTGAATACCGGGCATGGCCATCCATGCAGACATAGAACTCATATTCAATATATATCCGCGCATGCGTTTGCGTCCGCATAGGCATTGCTGAGCCTCCTCTTCCGTCAATTGGCGTGCCATCATCTCTTCGCCAAAGAGGCGAGTTAATTTGGCAACGGTATTGACGTGCAATTGAAGCATCAAGTCAATGCGCTTGATATTCGTTTCACAATAGGGATTGAAGAAGAACACGCCGGCGTTATTGATGAGAATATCTACTGTGTAGCCTTGCTCTTTGCACCACGCATACAGGTTCTCTGCGGCGTCCGTCAGACTTAAGTCGGCGTAATGAGCGACGGTCTTTACACCGTAAGCAGAAGCTAAGTTTTCCGCCACTTGTACTAACTCTTTCTCTTGATTGCTAACTAACAGCAGATCACAGTGATAATCGCGTGCCAGTTGGGTGGCGTATTGCAAACCTATTCCGCTACTTGCGCCCGTTACTAATCCTAGCATCTTCCTCCAATTTAGCGATTTCACGTTTGATACGCGGAGCGATGATTTCTCCGTCACGTTCTACGCACTCGTGGCACTTCATATCCTTGGTGTACATACGGCCTACGCAGTAGTTCGAGCGCCCGCAACCGGCGTGGTAATGCGGGTTCTGCTGCACATGGTGGACGAAATCCGGATCTTTGATTAACACATGGGCCAATTGGAACAGTTCGAAACCTTCGTCCATGATCTGCTGACAGTTATCTCCGCTCTGCACACCGCCTACGTAGATAAGGGTTGGTCGTTGGTCGTTGGTCGTTGGTCGTTCGAGTTCCTCTTTAAGCGCTTCTTGGAACAGTTTGGCTTTTTCCATGAAATAAAGCTCTTTGAAGGGCGATGCAGGCAACATGATCTGATGTACGCCGGGGATGTTAAGCGCCGCCTTCAACCACCAAAACGATTTCATTGGCATGTAGTGCGCCAAGGTTTTGTACGGCATCGCACCGCTTAGGATCGTCATCGGCGAACGACTAACGGTTCCACCGGAGAGCACGATGCCGTGCACTTTATGACGGGCGATGTTTTTCGCTATCTCAATGCCTTCTTCGATGCTCACTCCTTTCCAGCAATCATCCCACATATTGGTTTTAACCACAACGGCCATGTCCTCTTTGGCATGCTCCATGACGGCATCCAGCACTTCGTTCATAAATCGCATACGGTTCTCTAAACTACCTCCGTACTCGTCATGACGATGGTTGGTACGACTCGCAAGGAATTGCGAAATGAGGTAAGCGTGACCGGCATGAATCTCCACGCAGTCAAAGCCGCACTGACGTGCAAAATCCACTGCTTCACCGAATTTCTGCACTAATCGCTTGATCTCCGCCACTTTGAGGCGACGATGGATAGTAGGCGAATAGAGATTGAACCATGTGTCGGCACTAACGGGCATACAATGACAGGTATAGAAATGCGTCATATTACTGCAATGTCCCAACTGAATGGCTGCTTTGGCACCCTCCGCGTGGATGGCGTCCGTCATCTTCTTCATATCGGGGATGATGGCATCGTTCACATAGAGTTGTCCATCGAACGACACACCGCTTAAGTCCACGGCACAATAGGCCACGGTGGTCATACCTACGCCTCCACGAGCAACCGACACATGGTAGTCTTGTAACTCTTGCGTAGGCTTATTGGAGCGCGCCATATTCTCAAACGCAGCGCTGCGGATAAAACGATTCCGCAGCGTTATAGGTCCCAGTTGATATGGGGTGAATAATTTGCTATTGGCCATTGGCTATTAGCTATTAACTGTTAATAAACAAACGGAATAATCCGTTTCAATTTCTTGCGGTCAAACTCATCGGGGAATTCCTCTTCGTACTTCTTGTAGATGGCATGACTACGCGGCACAAGGTTGCAGCAACTGAACCAGAAGAAAAGCAGACCGGCAAGCGACCATGTTAAGATGGCAAAACCTAACCACTCGGTTATTTCGCCTAAGTAGTTGGCACTGGTGACATACTTGTACATACCTTTCTTAGGCAAGTAATGGTTCGTGTCACCGGGTTTGCGGAGATGACGAATCACATGGTCTGAATGCATGTTAATGCCCCACCCTACGAAGAAGATGATCGTACCGATGATGAACTGCGGCGTGGTCACCCACGCAGTGGTATAGAGTTGGGGATAATACTGCGGCGCTAAATGGAAAAGCCAGTAACCTTGGATATACCCATTGATGAGGTTCCATGCCACAGACAGCAACATGATGATAAGCGGCATTTTGCTTTTGCCTTTCAGCAAGAACGGGAACACGAACGAGCGCTGGAAATAATGGAACTCAAACAGCAGGAAGAAGATCCAATACGGCGCATTCTTCGTCACTCCATCATACATGGCAAAGGACTTAAAGTAGAGATAGAGCACTACCAAAAAGACAGGCGCCTCCATCAAGAACCAACCCACTTTGTTATTGATCGCAGGTCCCCATTTCTCCGTACGCATTTTACCATAACCGGCATCGACGAAATACAAGGACACAAACACTACCAGACCTACCAGGAACATAATGTACAGCAGGTCGTAGAAGAAATCAATCGAGTAAATGTTTTCAATCGGCATAGTATTGTTTGTTATAAATTTTCAAAAAAGTGTGCAAAATTACTAATAATTTTGTATTTTTCCAAATAAATCTTAATAATCGGCAATTCTTTCTTATCTTTTATCTTTTAGCGAAGCGGCCTTTTATCTTTTACCGAAGCGGTCCTTTATCTTTTAGCAAAGCGGTCTTTCCTCTGACAGATGAATAATCCCACAATAATGAGCACGATGCCTACCCATTTGGCGATAGGTAGATGTTCGCCAAAGAAAAGAATCATCCAAAGGGCGGTGAAGACCGGTCGGATATTATTGAAGGCATTGGCCTGCGTCACCCCCACTTGGCGAAGCGCAAAGCAGAAGAGGATGAAAGCTATCACACTGGCAAAGACGGTCAGATAGGAGACGCAACCTAACGCAACCAGGAGTTGCGAGTGGTCATTGGTCATTGGTAATTGGAGAATGGCTTGTGGTCCTTCTTTCCAGAACCATAAAGGAATGAAGAAAAAGAGACTGACTACTTGTGCGTAGAAGACAAACGATAGCGAACTATAGCGCATCGGCGCTTTGCGCATCATAATAGAGTCCACCACGGCGGCAGACACAGCGCCAAAAGCCAGTAATACGCCCCAATAACTACCGATGGAGTAGTTGGTACTACCGGCTAACGTAAGGACAAACACACCCGCCGTAGAGACTAAGATACCGATGATGTTATTACGGGTCACTTGTTCGCGAAGCAGCACCGCCGCAAAGATGGGACTGAGCAACGGACTGGTGGATAAAAGCGTTTCGGCAATCGTAGGACTATCGAGGGCGTCATAGGCAAAGGTCTCGAGCAGATAGTACAGAAAGGGCTGACAGAAACCGGCGATGAGGAAGAGGGGCACATCTTTCCATTCCAGGCGTTGTAAGCAGAACATGGAATGCTTGCGCCGAACGATGCCTACTATGAGCATCAGTAGTACCGAAGGTACGAACCGGAGGACGATCATCGTCAAGGGTGGTAAGACGACCAACGCATGTTTGATAGCAATGCCGCTTACCGACCATATTATCATCGACGCTATCAGAGCGCTGACAGCCACGAGTTCTTCTCTATTCCTGCTAATCGACATATCGTTTGGTGTGTTTCGTTTAATAATTGTTCTGTTTCCGCAGCACGGGGTTGGGTGGTGTCCGGATAAATAGGTGCGCCGATGATGACTTGCGTCAGTGGTTCATTTTTAGGTCCGAAGAAGCGGTATATACCTGTTCGCGGACGGTAGGTTACCGCACAAGGGATAAGCGGTATATTGTATTTATAGGCCATGGTGAAGGCTCCTTTCTGGAAGGGACGCAGAGGTTTGTACCAGTCCCACCGTTTGGCTTCGGGGAAGATATGAATCCAGTAGTGGCGGCGATGAAACTCATCGAACGCGGCGTTGAAGGCCTTCATGGCACTTAGTCCTGCTTCGGGGGCAGGGATGGGAATACCACCTACGATACGTAAGTAGAACTGGTCTTTGGTTCGGAAATTAGGAGCAAACATCGGTATGCGCATATGGGAAGAAGCGCTTCTACCGAGGGCCGTTAAGACCGATGCGCAGTCATGACGGTAACAATGGTTAGCAACGGTGATGGCACCGCCCGAGAGGTCAAATTGTTTGAGCCAACGCCGAACGGGTAACGATGAACGATGCCATTGACTCTCGCCTTCTATCTGCCAGCGCAAACCATATGTTAGCCGCAGGATCAGTCCTAAAAGCCGCAGCACGATATGATAACCAAACCAGAGACGAAGTCGGTTGGACCAACTGTCATCCACATAGGGATAGGAGGCATCCACTTCCGGAAAAGGACGATCATAGACGGGTTGGTATAGACCTTCGTACGGATTGTCTTCCGGAAAATCCGTTGGCACTTCCGGCACGTACGTTCCGGGGCGAACTTGTAGATTTTGATAGCGGATATTATCCATCAGAATTACGAAATTACGGTATTACGGTATTACGGGATTAAATAAAACTTAGCGCCTAGGGCTTTGGCGCTCTCACCATCTTTATCGACTCTATCTCCCACAAAGAGAGTCGTTTGCGGGTCGGCGTGTAGCAACTCCAGCACCTTTCGGGCACTCTCTGCAGAAGGTTTGAGAGCACCTAATTCGGGTGCATCTACGATGAGGTCGAAGTCCTTAGGGTTGATGCCTAAGGCGGCCAGTTTATCCAGCACTCCGCCGTAGTCGGAATAGATGGCCATGGGGATTTTCCGCCGCTTACATTCGTCAATCAGACCCAACACGTGGGGGTTGGGGGCATGATGCTTAGCAATTAAGCGAATCATCGTAGGCAGATAGATATGATGATACCATTTCTCCGCCACTCCGGGTCCCCACCAGTGTCCACGCGCCATGCGGCGGAAGAAGATGGCGTAGAACTCTTCGCCGGAACTGTATTGCACTTCGTGCATGGTTCGTCGCGCCAAGCGTTCAGCGGCTAATAACGGCAAACACCACCATAAACGGCGTACCATCCGATGCGCCAAACCGCTTTTGTCGTAGAGAGTGCCATCCACATCAAGCACTACGGTTCTTACGCCGTTTAGCACGTTCTTTTTGTCTATCATCAATCTTATTGGCTCCTTTAATAATATTGTCTCCGAGACGTTCAAAGCCTGTCTCTAAGCGTTGAATGAGGTTGAATTTAGTGCGCCGTTTCTCATCTTGCATCAGCAGGTTGAACTTAAACTGTCCGTCCCTAAAACCGTCCTTCAAACACGCCGCCTTAAATCGCGCGTACGCGTTCGATAATAAAATATGTGTCTCCGGATCATGCAAACGGAAGGACTGCCGCTTGGACTCGTACTCAAGGTTGATATGCTGCAGTTTCTCATCCACCACCTTCGTAAAGGCTTCCGCTTCAGCTTGTTTGATCTTGGGGTTTTCGAACTCGTAGTAAAAATGGTACTTGGACTCATCGACGTCTGCAAAACCTACAAAGAATTTTGTTTTCATGCCGGTTTCTGTTTCTGCCTCGTGTACCGCTTCGATGAATTGGGGTTCGTAGAGTTTTTCGCCCGTCATCGAGACGATACCGTTCACTTTAGAAACCATATGTACGGTAGGCGTGTTCTTGTATCTACCACCTACCTCTACCAGATCGTTCATGTTATAGCGGAAAAGACCGGAGTAGGTCGTCACGTACGCGCAATAACGTTTGCCCAGTTCCAGTTCATCTATTTGCAGGAAATGCTTGCGGGGCGAATCTAATTCGCTTTCTTCCACGAACTCATAGTAGTGGAACTGCGGGAAAAGAACCGATTCGTTACTGTCATCTAAGGAGAAGCCAAAGCGACATTCGGTGGCGATATAACCCAATTCTTGATAGAATGTTTTTTGCCAGTCGAATTGGTCCATATACTTATCCATGTAGATCTTGGTATTGCCACATTTCCAAGTACTTAGGTATTGCAACCATGGCCAGAAATCTTTGGGGTACAAATGTCCTTTTTCTGCCAGTATGTGTCGTAGCTCGGCGGCACGTTCAGGGTGGGGAGACATATACGGATCCAGTTCCTCAAGGATGGTCATCGGGATATCAAAATTATCATTGATGGTACCTAATTCGATGTCGCGAATCATCATCTCCGTGTTCTCGGTGAGGGCACGAAGCAGTTCCAAGATGGTGGAAGGATTAGCGGTAGCCCATAGGGTCACATCGCGGTGCTGGAGCGCCAGACGCATCAACACATAATTGCGGGTGGCGTAATCCGGTATCGACATCACTGCCGCAGGACCGGTGTAGTGTTTTTTGATGATAGGCGGTATATCGCGTACAAGCACACCGCTCACGGCGCCGTATAAAGTACCATCCGGTGCGTAACCTTCGCACTCTTTGCCTACCGTCGTGAAGATATGCCCGCCGAAGATACGATTGCGATGCTTGACGAAGTTCCATGTCCACACATGGCTCATCTTGCCGTACACATCTTTAAGGTACTTATGCGTCATCGGAATCCACTTGGGCTCGGCTGTCGTACCGGAGGTAGTGGCGTACATATCCGGTTTACCGGGGAAAAGCACGTTCTCCTCGCCGTTCTTATGGCGCTCCACGTAAGGCCGCAACGTCTCGAAACTGTTATTGACGGGCACGTAGAGACGATAGAGACGGAACAGATCTTCCGCGGAGGTGGCAGATAAGATACGATCGAAGTGATGTTCGCGTCCATAGACGGTGTCGCGAGAGATGGTCAGAATATCGCGAAGTGTTTTTTCCGCGGTATGCCGCGGTTTGCGACTCCAAAACCGCAGTCTGAGCGTCTGCGTTCCACCCACTAACATCAGCATCGTATTGATCAGCCACGGGTAAGGCAGTGCCTTTCCTTCTTGATCTACGTATGGTTTGAATTTACTCATAACCGTTTCAGCACATAAATTGCGCTGCAAAATTACAAAATTATTTTGACATGTGCAAATAAAAATGCTTAACAAAATG
>JAFSWF010000017.1 GCA_017444615.1 Paludibacteraceae bacterium
TGCCGTTGAGGTCATAACGACCGAAGAACGTGAACATCACTTGTGGGTACGTGCCCCACCAAATAGGACCGCCGATGAACACCGTGTCGTACTGACTGAAATCGACCTCCGGCACCAGTTCGAACTCCGGCAACTCGTCGTTGTTCTGCTCGTCCTGCGCAAGGTTGGTCAGCGGCGTGTACGCCATGCCGTCGTACTTGTGCGTCACGATCTCCGCCTGGTCGGCACCGATGAGCTCGGAGATGTAATCGGCAACGATCTTTGTGTTGCCCACTTTGATGTTTCCTACTGCGTAGTTCTCTCCGGCGTGGGAGAAGAAGACGACAACACATTTTTTCATTTTATCATTTACCATTTTTTCATTTTGTTTTTGTGCGCAAGACGGCATCGCGAACGCCATAACTGCGCAAAGGATTACACTTAATTTTCGCATATCTTTCATTTTTTTTGTACATTGGGTGTCAAGCCCAACGAGATGCGGCAGTAAAGAGACCGTTAGAAATTCCAGTTAAATCCTCCCATGACGGTAGTACGCGGCATGGGGAAACCTTTGTTGATCTCGTACTCCTGCGCCAGCAGGTTATCCGCTTTGATATTCACCCACAGTCCTCGCCAGATGCGGTACGCAGCATGGGCATTCCACAAAACATAGTTTTGTTTAATTGATAATTGATAATTGATAGTTGTTAATTCTGTATATAGCCCATGGATATATTGCAGGTTCGTGCCGATGCGGAAGCGTTCGTGGTGGTAGTTGAGCGAGACGTTGAGTTTATGTTCCGGTGCCGATAATTGCGGGTTGGACATGTGCAGGTAACTGTAGTTGGCATTGAGCCATAGCCCCTTGATGATGTTATAAGCGAACTCAGCTTCCAGACCGCAGTTTTTCATCTCGCCGGTGTTCACATTCTTCGGCTTACCGTCCACCATCTGCGTGGTGATCATGTTCGTCGCATGGAGGTAGAAGATGTTGAGTACCAATCGAATACGATGGTTGAGCAGGAACTGACGATAACTGATTTCGTAGTTCATCAGGTTCTCGGCATGGAGCGAGTCGTTCGCAGGTTTGTACATGTATAGTTCGCGGATGGTAGGATTGCGAAAACCGCGAGAGACCATCGCTTTTATTTCCGCCTCTTTGGGCAGAATGAACGACAATCCGCCTTGCGGGATATACTGCATACCGGATTGCGAGTGGTAGTCGAAACGGATACCTGCATCCAGAGCGAACCATGACACTACTTGTTGACGAAAATCCACATAGCCTGCTAACTCGAACTGGTCTTTGATGATGATGTCGGTATTGGCATTGGCATTAGCTGTTGGCTGGTTCCACGCGTGGCCACCGAAATGCTGGTAATCAAAGCCGAAGGTCGTTCGGTTGCCGCGAAAGAAAGCCACAGACTGATAGACCGACGCGCCTGCCATGAAGTCCGTATGGTGGTAGAGTTGGGTCTGCGGTGTGCCTTCTACTGCATAGCCGTCATTGATGATATGATGTCCCCCGCTGTAATAGATGCGGATAGCACCGGAGGTCTTGTCATAGTGGTTTTCCACGGAGAGGGAAGCTGTGCCGCGGAGGATGTGCATGTCGTTCTCCAGTAGCGGCGCGTCCACTGTGCCGGGGTTCTGCGAATTGAAATACGCCACGTTACCCATCGCACCTATTTTCCAATGGTCGGTTAGTTCATAGCCCAGCCGCACGAAGCCGTTGTACTCATCGAACTTCATGTTCTCGCGATGGCCATCTGTGCGCACATAATTGAAGCCCACGGAAGAGGAGAACTTACCTTTCTTGACTTGGTTGCTGATGCCGGCATCGAGGGTGTAATACGACCCGCCCTGCAGGTGCAAGCCGGTCAAGACGGTGTCGTTCTTGGGTTGACGGGTGACGATATTCACCACGCCTCCCATGGCGTTCGAGCCGTAGAAGAGTGACGCCGGTCCGCGGATGACCTCCACGCGTTCAGCCATCATCGTCTGGTAGTTATCGGCGATGGGGTGACCGTACAGACCTGCGTACTGCGGCAGACCGTCGATCAGTACGAGCATGTCCGTGTTAGGGGCACCACCCACGCCGCGCACTTTGATGCCACCCGAACCGCCGGTACTCACGCCGTAACCCATCACGCCCCGTTGGGTGACAAAGAGACCCGGCACTTCTTCGGTCAGCGTGGGTAGGATTGATGTCTCATGCCGCTCTTCCAAGCGTTCCTGGCTCACCACACTCACCGTCATCGGCAAGAGCCGCGGATCGACCTCGCTACGCGTGCCGGTGGCAACTACTTCTTGCAGTTCTACCACCTTGAGGCTATCACGGCTGTCCGCCGTTTCAGAAGCTGTTACTGCTAAGGCCCCACATAGTATGAATGATAGTAAAAAAGACGTCTTCTTCATAGGCAATGATACTTTGGCGTGCAAAGGTATAAAAAAAATCGCACATATGCAAATTTATGTGCGTTTTTTTGCAATTAAGAATTAAGAATTAAGAATTAGGAATGAAGAAAGGGCTTGTAGCAGGTTTAGTGCTCATTTGTGGAGTTGGGTACTCATTTGTGGTCGTTGGTCGTTAGCATTCGGGCGGTCGATGGCATCGACTGGAAATGAACAAAATAAATTAATAGGTTTTGACATAGATCATCAAAAAATGCATATGTGCAAAAAAAGTGATAAATTCCTCCTAAATAACACAAAAACTTGCATATATGCAAAATTTTTTGTACCTTTGCAGCCAAATACGCGGGAAGCATGAACCGAAACGGAATATATATACTCCTTCTACTGATGTCCGTTTGCCTGTGTGTGCAGGCCAAGCCTCGAAAGATAATGAGCCTCTCCTCGTTCCTCCCCTGAAGGGAAGGATGGATTATTTTTCCCTCCTTTTAAGGATGGGAAAGTGGTAGGCTTCTCTTTCAACCAACGCTCGTAGTCGGCTTGGTCGTGAAAGAGAGGTGGTAGCATCCTTTCTCCCTCGCCTTGGGAGAGGGACGGGGTGAGGTCTAGTATCTCTTTCAGCATCTCGCTGCCCACTTGCGCCGGCGCAGCATTGTGCCGACGACATTTCTATTAAAGAACTTAGCGGGATTAGTAAAAACTATGTCGTAGAACGCGAGGAGAGACGGCCAAGCAGTTTGATGCCATAGACAGGCCAGTACGGCACTTTCTCGATGCCTGTGCGGACACGCGGGATGTCGAGCAAAAGGAAAGCCGAAGTCATAAAGACAGCCACCCAAATGAACTGACCGTAGATCTGTTTGAGGGAAACAGCCATAACTGCATTGAGACCGGCTTCGCCTGACAGAATACCGACCGCTTCGCTGACAGAGTACAGACCTTTTGATCCGGCTGCTGTCAGCGTCAGGTAACTGCCGTAACGGGACATGTTGTCCGCCACGAAATGCTGGAAAAGGGACGTGTACAGCCCATAGCCCGACGCGCCTGCAAGGTACATGTGGATGACGTTGAAGATGAACAGCGCCATGAAGAAATGCCACAGGTCGTGCACGCTCTCGTGAAGCGACCACATGAGCGAGACGGCAAGGATAGCGTACGCGCAGCCACGGAGTGCCAAAGCCGGGCGGTACTGCTCGATGGGTACGTTCACGTCCAGCCAGAAATACATGCACACGCCGTACGCCAAGAGGCAACCGAAGCCAAGCGCAAACAGTTTCCATACTTTCCATTTAGCTTTTCCCAGCCAATAGAGTGTGATCAGCACACCTGCGTACACACCCGGTAACGCCCATAGACAAAGACCTGTTTTGGTGTGCTCTTCCAGTCCGCGCACTTCCGACCAATAAATCTCCTCTAATGTGTGTTCGGCGCCGAGTAGCAGTTCCGCAAGAACGGTGATGATAAGTATCGGAATGACGTTTTTATACTTGAAAATATCCAGCGAGACGTACGGGTTTTCGACCGTCTTTAGACGATAGAGAATAAATGCTAAAAGTATCGCGCCGAGCCCTACTATCATCCTCAGCCGCGGCGATTGCAGCCACATGAGGTAGTCGCCATAGACGAGGAAATAACTGATCATCAGCATCAGCAGGCTGATGAGAAGACCTGTGATGATGTCAATCCCTTTGAGTGGCATGCGTTGGGGCATCGGACAGAACGGCCGGCAGAGCGTCAGTTGCACAAGTACCACGAAGCACATCGTGCCGATGGTCAGCACGTGCATCATCTGCCAACTCAAATGGTACGCCACCACCGCAGCCACCCACGCACTACCGGTGATGGCGGTCAGCAGGATGATATGCAGCACAGGAAAAAAGATTCCGAAATCGCGGTCAGGATTATGCCATAGTTGGATGTTACTCATGCACTCGAACGTGCCTTGAATCTTCGCCATACCAGCGATGAAACAGACGGGCAGCAAGACCGCCATGTTCGTCGTGCGCATGCGATAAAATTGCAGATTCCGATGACCACCGCTGCGCCGCAGAGCAGTTGTTGGTTCGTGAAACGGAACTTCATGCGAAACAGCATCGGGAACCACACCGCCATACCTGCGAGACCCGTATAAAGGCACATTAACAGGTCTTCGAGCATCAGTCCGGTTGTGCCTCGTACTGCCTCTAACGCCCCCAGATAAACGCCGCCGGAGAATTGGATACAAAGCACCTGCACAATGTATATCCACGGCTGTATGCCCTTCGGCACCCACTCCTTGAACATGGGCATGAGGAACGGCTGTGCCGTTTTATTGGTAATTGGTGATTTGTGATTTTTGATTTGGGACATATGTAACCCTTTAATAATTTAACTTAACCAAATCGAAATGTTGCCTCAACATTTCGATTTGAGAGCGGAGCACATCCGAGTACTTACTGCTAAAAAGCATTTTTAGCACATGTACGAGGATAGTGTCCGCGAGGAATATTCTCGGGTTACACCCTTGCCTTTACCAAGGCGGTTTGCGAAAAACGGTGCAAAATTACAAAAAAAATCTGAATTACGCAAGTATAGTGACACAAAAAGCGCAAATTTTACAAATTTCTTTCTAATTATTTGCATAAATGCAAAAAAAGCAGTAACTTTGTAGCCGGAAGTTGCAAAGAAGTGATGGAACCATTGCAAATCATACATAGTGAGTACTTTGCTGATTACCAAATTCAGCAACCAATTACCATCGAGAAGCGAGTCAAAAGACTTGCTTCTAAACCCCTTACACCCCAGAACTTTAAGTTCTACTTGTTGAGTTCGTCCTGTAACTCCAGTCTCATCGAGGGTTCGTCCATGACCGAAGACGACTACTTGAAACTCAAAGAAGCGAAAATCATCAGCCGTGACGTACAGGAGATAGATGATATGATAGCTGCTTATGAATTTGCGGCAAAGAACACTATTTGCACTACCTCCTTCCTCGAAGCGCATAGGATTCTTTCCAATAGTTCCGGCATCGCGAACAAGTACAAAGGTGCATTCCGTGACATGCCTGTCGGTGTGTTTGGCGGTGGAGTGAAAGTCTATACAGGTGCTGAACCGAGTATCGTAGCTGAAGAAATGTCCAAACTTATACATGATATAGAGGCGCTCGTAAAAGCTGATTTGTCGTACGATGAGATTTTCTATTATGCGGCTATGATTCACCTAGTTTGTGTAAGTATCCATCCGTTTGCTGATGGCAATGGTCGTACCTCCCGCTTGTTGGAAAAATGGTTCTTGGCGCAAAAACTCGGACAGGTAGCTTGGGCGATTCAGTCTGAGAAACTATATTTTAAGCGCAAGAAATCCTACTACGAGAACTTGCACTTCCGCGACAACTATAATTCCATCGACTACGCAAGGTGCATTCCATTCCTTTGCATGTTACCGATGGCGTTAAATATGAGACAATGACTCTCGTCCCTGCTCCGGGACTTTAAATTTGGAGCACCCGCGCGTAGCGACGCGCAATAACATATTGATTAAAAGAAGCGTTTGCTTTACTCTTTGTAGAGAAAAATTAGGAACTTTTCATCTAAGCAAGAGCATTGCAAATAGGCTTCGCGCATCAGCGTGAAGTTACTATGTGCATACTTGCTTAAAGGTTTTCCTAATTACCTCTCTACAAAGTGTGTGGCATAGCAGCCTCAGCTTTTGTTTGTATATTATTTAACCGCTTTGCCAGTGGCTGTTGCAAGGTGATCAACAAACTATTATTATGAGAAATGATAAATTCCTACTTGTAGCCATGTTAGTCGGCTTGACATGTAATTCATGCAAACTTAAGTCTATTGTAACAGTGAATGATTATTATCCACCAACTTCTGGGAGAATGCAAATATATCAAACTGGCCAAGCTCTTCCAGATAATATTGTAAGAATTGGTAGTATTGTGGTGGGTGAAAGCGGAATGACTCCAACGAAGAAGTGCACATATGAGGCTTGTATGCAACTTATAGAAGATGAAGCAAAGAAAAAAGGAGCCGAACTTGTTTATTTAGTTAAAGTCAAAGAGCCAAGCGCATGGGGGTCAACATGTTATAATATAACCGCTGAAATGTATCGATACGCAAGATAAAATATCTGTAAACTGATGACACGGATAGATAGAATATATTCCGTTCGGTGGTTTGGTCCGTTTGAGACTCCAGAGGACGTAAAACGCTTTGAATACAAGCATAAATCCATGAGTTTTCAGTTATACATTCTCAATGGATATAAACCATATGCTAAATTATATGATAGTTATTATTGTGGGCAAACCAAGCGTAGCGTATATCAGCGTTTGACAGACCCAAATCATCATATAAACGAATTTAGAGATATTTCGGCTATTTGGATAGGTTCTATCTCAAATGTTGAGCCAAAGGCTGAAGATATTAATGTTGCTGAAAAAATACTCACGGCGCAGTTGCGTGCTACTTTTGGTGAGAGACAAATGCTCAATAGAACGAACAAAAGTTTTCCTAAGTACAACGCATATGTAGTAAATATATGGCATAATCCTAAAGAAAATCGTCTTCAAAGATATCAGAGAGGCACGATACCTGCAGATTTGCCAGACGTAATTGGGCACGAATACGAGAAGTTAATAGATGCACATTTGTTGTTTAGCGCTTCTAAAATCAAATGGGTTAATGTAGAATAAATTCACTATTATACTCAACATTCAACTCACATTTATGCGTGAATGAGTGAATCGGTGAATTAGAGAATGAGTGTGACAGCAGATCTTTAGCAGTCATTCTCATTCGCATAACGTTCGCATCGTGGACGTCACCGTAGGATGCGTGGTATTAATAATCGTCCTCTTTTCCGCGTACCTGCCGCTGTCTAGACGGATACGAGCTACATACGGGACGATAGACCGACGGGATACCGACGATATACCGTAATCAAACCTTAACGATCGTACATTTTTCGACCAATAATTTCCATAAAATGGAGAATCTGTTCGCTTTTGCGAGGCTCGAAGACCATTTTATTTCTATAAAGCGCCAATATTGATGCATTACAGAAATAAATCCGCTGCAAAGGTACAACTTTTTTTTGAAACAGCCAAATGTTTATCCGTATTTTAGTGCAAATTTGCACTTTTTTGCGATTATCTGTATGTTTTATTCATGCTTTAGTGCAAATTTACACTTATCAGTACTTCACTTCACATTCCACACTATAGCCGGCTTTGAGGCGGGCGAGATCTTCGGGGGAGTTTAGTGGCGTTGGCATTGGCGTTGGCAGTTGATCGTTTGTGATGGCGATGCGGATGGTCAGACGTTGCTCCACTTTGACGAAGTTACCAGTGGCATTGTCAATCGGTACGAGCGAGAAAGCACTACCTGTGGCATCAGAGAGACTCAACACGCGACCACGGTAGGTGATATCCGGCACCGCGTCCACGCGGATAGACACTTCGGCTCCCTCTTTGATGTTCGGCAACTGGCTCTCGCGGTAGTTGGCTTCCACCCATTTCTGGTTCTCGTCCACGATGCTCACAAGCGTCTGCCCGGGGTTGACCAGTTCGCCGATGTTGATGTCGCGGCTGCCTACGACACCCGAATGGCTGGCGATGATGTAGCAATACGAGAGGTTCAGTTCTGCCAGTTCAACCGCTGCCTGCGCCAACTCGACCGCCGCTTCTGTCGCCGAGAGGTTGTAACCTTGCTCATCCTTGACGCTGTTCTGCATCTCAATGGTGTGGCATATCTGCTGATAGCGAGCTTGCGCAGCGAGGTAGGCTGTGTGGGTCTGATCGTAGATCTGCTGCGAGACCGAACCTGTCTTGAGCAGTTGTTCGTAACGGTAGTCCTCACGCGCCAAGTTGTCCATGTTCGCTTTCGCCTCTGCTTTCGTCGCTTCGGTTACGTGGATGTTATTCTGCGTTGTACGGATGGAGGTGCCGGCCTGCTTGCTCTGCTGCCGCGCACGCGCCAAATCTGAACGCGCCTGCGCCAGACGCAAACGAAACTCACTATCTTCGATGATAACAAGCGTGTCACCTTCGTTCACATGTTGAAAAGACTCGAAACGTATCTCCTTAATAAAACCCTGTACGCGCGTATTCTGCGGCGCAATGTACTGGCACACGCGGGCATTGTCCGTGTACTCGATGCGACCGAAATGGGTGAACTGCAGCACGACGTATGTCACGCCGGCCAGCAAAAGCAACACAATGATAGTGTTGTAAACATACGTAAGAATTTGGGATTTAGTCATGTAACCCGATTTTAATTAAACATTCAGCGGAATATTCTCGGGTCACACCCTTGCCTTTACCAAGGCTCGCTTACACTAACATTCGCACGACTGCGCGCTCTGCGCTTGTATAGTGCTACATGTTGTGCTACGCTCTCCCCATGCGAAACTTGCAGTTTCTATGGGGACCCCAACATAGTGGAATGTACGAAATCGGGTGCAAAGGTATAAAAAATAATTGAAAATTGAAAATTGAAA
>JAFSWF010000018.1 GCA_017444615.1 Paludibacteraceae bacterium
ACCCATCTCCCAGAAGTTATCATGCTTATTGCCGTTCAAGATATGATCAGCCGGCAGATGTTTCGCCCAGATAGAAGCGGCCTCATCATCTCTTGCCAGACCCTCTTCGGGCGAACCCTCAAAGACCGTCGCATAGAGATTAGCTGGGTCGATCTTCAGCACATCCACTATGTACTCCCACGCAAAATCTATCGCCTCTTTCTTAAAATAATCGCCGAACGACCAGTTACCCAACATCTCAAACATGGTATGGTGATAGGTATCGTGCCCCACCTCCTCGAGGTCGTTATGCTTACCGCTGACGCGCAGACACTTCTGACTGTCCGCCACGCGGGGATATTTGATAGGGTCGTTACCCAGAATAATACCTTTCCACGGGTTCATTCCGGCATTAGTAAACATCAGTGTGGGATCATCTTTGATCACCATCGGCGCAGAAGGAACAATCTGGTGTCCCTTCGATGCCATAAAGTCCAAAAAGGACTGTCGAATCTCTTTTGAAGTCATATATTTTATTGCATTCAGAATTCAGTTTTCAGCTTCTGACAGCTGAGGGCTTTGGGTTGACGGCTGACGGCTGACAGTCGTCTTAAAATCAATAAATTCTCTACGCGGTTTACCTTCTCCGTCATTGCGTACTACGAAGGGCAGAGGGTTAGCGCGCAACTCATCATATTCGCTGCGCGCACGCAACACATCCACCGCCATATACAAGGCGTGGCGCATACTGGCAGGATCTGCGCAGTTCTTACCGGCGATGTCGTAACCCGTTCCATGATCCGGAGACGTGCGCACGATAGACAGACCCGCGGTGTAGTTAACGCCACTCATATCCAGCGTTTTAAAGGGAATCAATCCTTGGTCATGGTACATGGCCAACACCGCGTCGAACTGACCGAAATGACCTGTCCCGAAGAATCCGTCCGAAGCGTACGGACCAAACGCCCATATACCTTGCTCATTCGCTTTGGCGATAGTAGGAATGATTATCTCCTGCTCCTCTTTGCCCAGCAGTCCGGCATCGCCTGCATGCGGATTGAGTGCCAGCACAGCGATACGAGGTTTCTCTAACCCAAAATCGCGAATGAGGCTCTGGTTAAGCAGTGTCAGTTTGGCCAAAATACGCTCCTCTGTAATCTGCGCAGGGATATCTGCAATAGACACGTGGTTGCACACCAACGCCACCCGCAACGCCCCGCTGCAAAGCATCATAAGCGAACCACCATTTACACCATTAAGCGAAGCGTCACCATTAAAACATGTCTCTAACCACTCCGTATGCCCGCCTCCCAGCGCTTCCTTGTTAATCGGCGCGGTCACCAACGCATGCACTTTGCCTTCCTTCAAATCGCGACAAGCATGCTCCAGTGACGCCTTGGCGGCTTTGTTAGCCTCCGGCGTAGAAACGCCTAATTGCACCGGCGTGTTATCCGTGTAACAAGTGATGAGGTTCAATCGACCGTCTTTAGACTGAGATGCATCATCGATGATGTTCCATGTGATGTTACGGTACTCCTCGCTCAAGGTTTGAATATGTTGCTTCGCTACTTGCGCGTTGCCGTAAATAACCGGACGAATCAACTCAAACATATGGCTTTCCAGCAACGCTTTGATCGTCACTTCATACCCCACTCCGTTGATATCTCCGGCCGTTATTGCTATAATAGGTTTCACTATTTCAATGAATAATTAATAATGAATAATTAATATTTTTCGTTGTGAATCTTCTCATACGGAAGCTTAGAAAGGTCGTAGTTTTTGCGTTCTTCGTCTTTGTACCCAAGCGTAATAACGCAAAGCACATTCAACTCGTCCGGTATACCGGTCAACTTCCTAACCAAACTCTCCGCCTCTTCGCGACCGTAGATATGACACCAGCACGCACCTAGGCCTTGCTCCGCCGCGGCTAACAACAGATGTTCGGCGGCAATGGCACCATCCGCTTGCCACGTATCGCTCTTATGGCTATCCACCGCCACCACGATTGCCGCCATCGCCGTTTCTAACATGCCACTACCGTACTCTTTGCACGGCGCCATCGCACGAAGCATTTCAACATCCTCCACCACCACAAACTCCCAGGGATTGAGACGTTTACCGCTTGGCGACATCAACGCGCAGCGAAGCATATAATCGATTTTCTCACGCTCAACAGGCTGACTCGTGTAATGGCGTATCGAACGCCGTTCTTGGCATAATTGTTCAAATGTATTCATGTTGGTTTTCTTTCTGGAGCCCCCGCAAATTTTAATTTGTAGGGAGAGCGAATTCTTCCGAGTATCTACCGTTAAAACGCCTGGTTTTAACGCGCATACGAGGAAAGAGCGCGCGACATTCCAATTTAGCGTGCAAAGATACAAAATATTTTTCATATATGCAAATAATTCATAAAAAAAAACGCGCGCGCTTGCGTATATCAAAAAAAAGTTGTACCTTTGCACGATTTTTGTGCCCGAGGCGCAATATTAATTATTAATTATTCATTATTCATTCCAAATATGGAATCTAAGTACAACCCAACAGACATCGAAGCACGCTGGTACCAATACTGGCTGGACAACAAACTCTTTCATAGCGAACCTGACGCGGTCAACGACCGAGGTGAATTAAAAGAACCCTTCACAGTGGTCATTCCGCCGCCTAACGTAACGGGCGTGCTGCATATGGGCCACGTGCTCAACGAGACCATCCAAGACATCCTCGTTCGTCGTGCACGTCTGGAAGGCAAGAACGCCTGCTGGGTACCCGGCACAGACCACGCTTCTATCGCCACCGAGGCTAAAGTCATCAAACGCCTCAAGGAACAAGGCATCAACAAGTCCGACCTCACTCGCGAACAGTTCCTCAAACATGCGTGGGACTGGACAGACGAACACGGAGGTATCATCCTCAAGCAGCTCCGCAAACTGGGTTGTTCCTGCGATTGGGATCGCACCGCTTTCACCATGGACGAGACACGCTCCAAGGCGGTTATTCATGTCTTCTGTGACCTCTACCGCAAAGGGCTCATCTACCGCGGACTCCGTATGGTCAACTGGGACCCCGAACGCCAAACTGCTCTCTCCGACGAGGAGGTCATCTACCACGAGGAGCACTCTAAGTTCTATTATCTCCGCTACGAAGTAGTGGAGGAACCTGGCAAGTACGCCATCGTAGCGACCACCCGTCCCGAGACCATCTTTGGCGATATAGCCGTTTGTATCAACCCCAAAGAGGAGAAGAACCAGTGGCTGAAGGGTAAGCACGTACGCGTACCGGGCGTGGGACGCGAGATTCCTATTATTGAAGACCGTTATGTAGAAATAGGCTTCGGAACGGGTTGCCTCAAAGTGACGCCGGCGCACGATGTGAACGACTACGCCCTCGGACAGAAATACAACCTACGCACCATCGATATCTTCACGCCGGACGCGCATCTCAACATGGATACCGTCGAACCCGAACTCCAACCCCCCGTACGCAAGTACCACGGCATGGACCGTTTCGACTGCCGCAAACAGATTGTAGAGGACCTGCAAGCGCTCAACCTC
>JAFSWF010000019.1 GCA_017444615.1 Paludibacteraceae bacterium
CTCACGTTAATTTTACAATTAGTAACAATTTTATTACTAATTCTCTTGTTAGTTTCATTTTTTTTTTTGTAATTTTGCAGCGGATTTTGAAATAAGGCTTTATGAAAAAACCTTTTTTTTATGGAGTGGCGGCAGAGGAAATGTACTTCACTGACCGTGAAAAAGAGACCTTTCGGTTAACCATGAATTTTGAGAACGGGCTCAATACAATCATCATTTCTCCGCGCCGGTGGGGCAAGACTTCGCTGGTTAACAAAGTAGCAGAGCAGATGAAGAACCATTCCGAGATTCGCATTGTGCGAATGGATGCTTTTTCCGTGCGTACACCGGAGGATTTCTACCGGATATTTGCGACAGAAATCATCAAACAGACTGCTACACGCGTTGAGGAATGGATGGAAAACGCTAAGCGTTTCCTAAGTTCGTTAGTACCCGTCGTGACGATGTCCGCCGACCCGATGAACCCTGTCTCGTTTAGCCTCAAAAGCGTGGTTGCTAACTATGGCGAAGAGGTGCTTACGCTCCCTGAACGAATCGCAAAAGAGAAGAACATTCATATCATCATCTGTATCGATGAGTTTCAGCAAATAGGTGAGCTGAACGATTCCGTTACGTTCCAGAAGAAACTGCGCTCCGTTTGGCAACACCAACACTCTGTCTCTTATTGTCTTTATGGCAGTAAACGTCATCTACTGATGAATATGTTCGGAAGCCGCAGTTATCCGTTCTACAAGTTCGGCGATATGATCTTTCTGGAACGAATACCCATTCAGTATTGGTACGAATATATCCAAAAGCGGTTTGAGCAAGCCGGTAAAAACATCTCATCTGAAATAATAGATCAGATTTATGATTATGTGGATGGTAACTCATCCTACGTGCAGCAGTTGAGTTGGCTGGTTTGGGCGCGCACAACCAACGAAGCGAACAAGGAGATATTAGCCGATGCCCAACAGGATTTGCTTAACCAAAACCATGCTTTGTTCATGGAGCAGATGAACGGACTCACCCAATACCAAATACGTTTTGTGCGGGCTATCATGGATGGGAAGGCACTTGAGATAAACCGCAAAGACACCATTGAGGAGTACGAATTAGGCAGTTCCGCCAACATTGCTACCATCAAAAAAGCCTTGCAAAAGAAGGAATTGGTTGAAATCGAGGGGAAAGACATTCATTTCTCCGACCCGATTTTCGTTCATTGGCTGCGCAGAAATACACATCTGCTAACATAATCCTTTGTTCTGCAATTTAAAATCTTAACATTAAGATTTTTTTACCTATTTACTTGCGTATGTCAAAAATAAGTAGTACCTTTGCAGCCGCAAAGGTCAATGAGAAAATGATCCAATGAAAAAATCGTACATAAATCGTACATCGTAAATTAGTAAATCGTAAATTAAAATATATGGAATACAACTTTAGTGACATTGAGAAAAAATGGCAAAAAGCATGGGAAGAAGCGGGCGTTTATACCGTTTCCAATGAATCCGACAAGCTACACTACTATGTGTTGGACATGTTCCCATACCCTTCGGGCGCAGGCTTGCACGTCGGTCACCCATTAGGCTACATCGCTTCAGATATCTACAGCCGTTACAAACGGCAAAAAGGCTTTAACGTGTTGCACCCGATGGGTTTTGACTCCTATGGTCTGCCCGCAGAGCAATACGCCATCCAAACGGGTACACACCCCGAGAAAACCACCTTCGAGAACATAGACCGGTATATCGCCCAACTCAAGAAAATCGGTTTCTGCTACGACTGGAGTAGGGAAGTGCGAACCTGCGATCCGGCTTTCTATAAATGGACCCAATGGGCGTTCATTCAGATGTTCAACTCCTATTTTGACCCCAAGACGCAGAAAGCACAGCCGATTAGTAAGTTGATTGCCGAGTTCGAAGCCAACGACCCCAAATGGGCGACGCTGAGCGAGAAAGAACAACAGGAACGCCTGATGAACTACAGCATTGCCTACCTCGCTGACACGAAAGTGAACTGGTGTCCCGCCTTAGGCACGGTGCTGGCCAATGACGAAGTGTCCGAAGGACTTTCTGTCCGCGGTGGTCACCCCGTAGAGCAACGTGTCATGCGGCAGTGGTGTCTGCGCGTCAGCGCCTACGCCGGACGACTCCTCGAAGGACTCGACCGCATCGACTGGACGGAAAGTCTCAAAGAGACGCAGCGGAACTGGATAGGACGAAGCGAAGGGGCGGAAATGCAATTCATGGTAAAGAAGCCTACCCCCGACCCCTCCCTGAAGGGAAGGGAGGAGGAGTTTCCGATGACCATCTTCACCACCCGTGCCGACACGGTGTTCGGCGTGACGTTTATGGTGCTTGCACCGGAATCGGAGTATGTCGCTAAAGTGGTGACGGAGGAACAACGCGAAGAGGTCGAAGCTTACCTCGCACGCTGCAAGAACCGCACGGAGCGTGAGCGCATCGCCGACAGACGCGTAACGGGTGTGTTCACCGGTTCGTACGCCATCAACCCTCTCACGCAAGGAGAGATACCTATTTATATCTCCGATTACGTACTCGCGGGTTACGGCACAGGTGCCATCATGGCGGTGCCTGCACACGACAGTCGTGACTACGCCTTCGCCAAACATTTCAACCTGCCCATCATCCCGCTTATCGAAGGAGCTGACGTCTCCAACGAGTCCTTCGACGCCAAAGAGGGCAAGATGATCAACTCCGGTTTCCTCAACGGCATGGAGGTCAAAGACGCTATCCAAGCCATGAAGGAATACATCACCAACACCGGCATCGGTCGCGTCAAGGTCAATTACCGTCTCCGCGACGCTATCTTCTCGCGTCAGCGTTATTGGGGCGAACCCTTCCCCATCTACTACAAAGACGGTATGCCTTACACGTTGCCGGAATCCGCACTACCGCTTTTGCTCCCTGAAGTAAAGGACTTCAAACCCACAGAAACAGGCGAACCACCTCTTGGTCATGCCACCAAATGGGCCTGGGATGAGAAGAACCAAAAAGTGGTAGAAAAAAACTCCCTCTCCTCGGCTCCCTCTCCTCGGGAGAGGGCGGGGGGAGAGGTCTTCCCGCTGGAACTCTGCACGATGCCGGGCTTTGCAGGAAGTTCTGCGTATTATTTGCGGTATATGGATCCGCATAACGACCAAGCCCTTGTGGACCGCAAAGTGAACGAGTACTGGCGGCAAGTAGATCTCTATCTCGGCGGTTCCGAACACGCGACAGGACACCTCATCTACTCGCGTTTCTGGAATAAGTTCCTCTACGACCTCGGCTATGTGTGCGAGGACGAACCGTTCAAGAAACTTATCAACCAAGGTATGATTCAGGGCCGCTCGAACTTCGTCTATCGGTATATCGGCGAAGGTGCGACGGGCAACCTCTACATCTCCTATAACCTCATCGACAACCCCGAGTACAAGGACAAAGTGCAACCTATTCACGTGAACGTCAACATCGTCAATAACGACGTGCTCGATATCAACGCCTTCCGTGCGTGGATGCCGGAGTTCAAGAACGCCGAGTTCGTCTTTGCGGATGGAACCTCCTCCGAACTCACAGGCTACACCGCCGGTGCCAAACAGTACATCTGCGGCTGGTCGGTAGAGAAGATGAGTAAGTCGATGTTCAACGTCGTCAACCCCGATGATGTCATCGCCAAGTACGGCGCCGACACGCTGCGTCTATATGAGATGTTCCTCGGTCCGCTGGAGATGTCCAAACCGTGGGACACCAACGGTATTGACGGAGTGCATCGTTTCCTCAAGCGTTTATGGAACATGTACGAGAACATCGTGGACGAAGAACCCACCAAAGAAGAGCTCCGTTCGCTGCATAAACTCATCAAGAAGATCACCTGGGACATCGAGAACTTCTCGTTCAACACCTCCATCCCTGCCTTCATGATCGCCCAGAACGAACTCTCTGCGCTCAAATGCACCAAACGCGCCATCCTTGAACCCGTCGCTGTCCTCCTCGCACCTTATGCCCCGCACATCGCCGAAGAGATGTACCACCGTTGTACCTCCCTTCCCTTTAGGGAAGGGTCGGGGTTAGGCTCCTCCTTCGTCATCAACGCCGCATGGCCCGAGTGCAACGAGGCGTATCTCGTCGAGGACACGCAGAAATATCCTGTGCAGTTCAACGGCAAGGTGCGTTTTACGTTCGAGTGCCCGAAGGACACGCCGAAAGACGAAGTGGAGCGTCTTGTCCTCGCCCACGAAGACACCGCCCGTTACCTCAACGGCGCTGACCCCAAGAAAATCATCGTCGTCCCCGGTAGGATAGTGAATATTGTGATGTGATACCTCTCTCCCGTCTCCCCCAAGGGGAGAAGCTCCCTCTCCATAGGAGAGGGTTGGGGTGAGGTCAAAAAAAGAGCAGCCAATTGGCTGCTCTTTGTGAACCAGCTGGGGCTCGAACCCAGGACCCCATCCTTAAAAGGGATGTGCTCTACCTGCTGAGCTACTGATTCTCCTCGCGTTCGGCAACAAGTGTGCAGTTGTTTATACCGCTCCGCTAAATAAACGGGCAACTTGTGCCTCCGCTCTCACATCCACAAACGCTTCGCTGGTTTGTGTCTGTGTTTGACCGATAAAAATGTTTGTTAAAAACGTTTTTATCGGAGAGGAGATTTCCCGATAATTACACGAGTTGCAGAGCAACGAAGTCATTAATCGGCGAAATCGATGACAAAATTACTGCTTTTTTTTGATATGACCAAATATTTTGGCAAAAAAATCAAAAAAAAGTGCATTTTGTCATGTATAGGGTGATATTTTCTCGTCCGTGATACGCTCATAGAGTCCGATGAAGGCCTCGGTGTTCTCATAACCGCATTGCTGTGCAATCGAATCAATAGATGGTGTCAGTTTGTGCGCCATCAGTTCTTTCGCATACTGAATACGCGAACGATGAACATATTCAGGGAAAGAGACACCATATTGCGAACGCATGATTCGATCAAAATAGACATAATTAGTGCCTAACTGTTGAATGAGCGTCTCCGCTTGAATCCCTCGCTCCAAATAGATCTGCCGTTCCTCCAGTAAGTATCGTAGTTTGTTGACCAATTCTCCATTTTGGGTCATAAACTCTTGGATGGATGTCCGTTGACCGTCTTCATCCGCCACGGGATTCAGATCAAAGCCCAAGAAGATAAGAAGACTACCTACACCGATGATGATGGATGCTGTGATGATACCTATCCATTGCGCAGCCGTGTGATACCAATATTCTTTCGGCAATGCGAAGAAGATGGCAATAAAGAATCCGCAGTTAAAATCCCATGCCAGTATTAATCGTGTGACCCATGAGTAATGACCGCCATGCGCATGCACGAATCGAATGGCACGCTGTACTTGATATAACGCAACGATAGCTTGCGCCCACAAGATAATGGCTATCCAATGGATATGCGTGATGAAACGATTGCAATAGAAAATAGACACACCCATATCGTCCATCGGACGGGTAAAATATCGCGTGGCATATGCAGGAACAAGCTCAATAGAGGTAGCGGGAAGGAAAAAGATGAACGTTAAGAGAAAGAGAACAATCGTAGTCTTATTGATTTTTTGCTGTCCTCCCGCGGGCGCGTGAAACATATAAAGGAGAGGAATGAGTAGTGAGGCAAGTCCGGCAAGCGACATCTGGTTGGCAGAGGTAGCTGTAACCGGATCAAGCACGAGTGCCAAGAAATAAGCGATCGCCACCAAATCAAGCATAATGACTACAAACACGGAGCCTTCGTAATACTGCCCGTTATTGAATTTCCGCCACGCAGCCAACACCGCACAGAGATAAGCGGGGATGTTACAGAGCAGTATTTTGAGCATGACAGGAGTCATTTCATTTACCATTTGGTCATTTACCATTTGGTCATTTACCATTTACCATTTAGGCATTTACCATTTACCATTTGGCGTGCAAATTTACTGCTTTTTTTCGAAATATGCAAGGTTTTTCTTAATAATTCGCATAAAAAACAAAAAATATTTGTTTATTTGAAGAAAAAGTAGTAACTTTGTGCGCTTTATGAATGACTCGTCAGCCATATTCTATGGGTGGGAGGTAGTGGAGTATGTCCATTACCTGATAGATGCGTATATTCGTCAGTTTCCTTGGCAGGTTCGTCTATCGTTTGGTTTGATAGCCTTGAGTGTGCTGACAATCGTAATACTATTTTTCCTTTTTTCTCATAAAGCGAATGTACGCTGGCGGCAAGAACGTTTATATGAGAAATGCTGCCAACGCTACGAAAGCGCTTTTCGTCAGATTTTGCAAACGGATCAAAAGTTGAATCGCGAAGAGATGGAGTATATCTGCCGTCATGACGGCAGTGAGATGAGTCAGATGGACAGTATGGTCATGGCGCGGTTATTGGAGAAACTGCGAATGGAGCTGACGCATAAGTTGTATATCCCCAACATGCAGCGTCTGTGTCGTCTGACGGGTGTGCAAGATGCGTTAGAGACGAATCTGCTCAAGCATCGCGACGTCGAGCGCACACTGCAGATATTGATTTATCTGCCCTGTCGTGTCAGCGAAGGATCGTTGGCGGTGTACCTCGAGAACAAGGATGCGCGTATTCGTGAGTTGGCGAGGGCGTATTTCGGGTTCTGCAGTAAGACCGAGCCATTTGCCATGGTGACGAAAGATGTGAATGAACCCTTCAACCTGTGGTATCCAACCCTCTTCCACCGTTTATGTGGTTGGCATGTAGCGAAGGGCCACCCCATGCCGCATTTCTCTTCGCTCATTCGGCAATCAACCAACGAGGACAAGAAAGCGCTCTTTATCTCCGAAGTGCCTTATTGGGGAACGGATGACGAAAAACGAAGTCTGCGGGATTATCTCAACTCAACCAGTAAGAAATGTTGTTCGGCGGCTATCCATGCCTTGGCTATCATCGGTGATCCTGAGGCGGAGGACGATTTGGTGCAACATTACCGCGATCTGTTCCCTGCCGCCAAACGCGAGACACTCCGTGCCGTGGCGATGATTAAGACTGGAAGACAAGTGGAGTTCTTCCGCGAAGCGTATCTGCATACCACCAGTCAGAAAACGCGCGCCTTGGTGCTGTCATGCCTGTATAAATACAGCGACGAGGGACGCAAAGTATTCTATGAACTGGCCAGCGCAGGGCGCGATGATAATAAGTTCTTCAAGCAAATAGAAACCACAGAAGAAAGGATGGGTGCATAATGTGGGAGGCGTTTATATATTTCTACGGAACAATCATTTTCTTCTATACTCTTGGGTTGATCATCTCCTATATGATGCTTTTACTCTTTGCGTACGTGCACAGCAGTAAGTATCTCAAATGGACGGACGATCATATCAACCACGCCGTGGAAGACAGTCCCTACGCGCCCGGTGTGTCTATCGTGGCACCGGCATACAACGAGAGTAAGACCATCGTGGATAATGTCAATTCGTTGCTCCAATTGGATTACCCCAATTTTGAAGTCGTCATCGTCAATGACGGTAGTAAAGATAACACATTGGATTTGCTGATTGAGAATTTCCAAATGGAGGAGATACCCTACGAATACGTGGAGCATATCCATTGCAAACCCTTCCGTCGTCTTTTCCGTTCCTCTAATCCGCGTTACCGCCGCTTGACGGTAGTGGACAAGGTGAACGGAGGAACGAAAGCAGATGCAGTGAATGCAGGTCTGAACGTCATCAAAACACCGTATTTTATCAACACTGATGTCGATTGTATTCTCTCGCGCGATGCGATTAAGCAATGTATCTTCCCGATTTTGCAGGATAACACCATCATCGCCGTCAGCGGTACGATGTCGATGAGTAACGGTAGTATCTCTGAGAATGGTCAGTTAGTGGATATTCGCCCTTCTAACAAACCCATTCCCCTCTTCCAAGACCTCGAATACAAACGCTCTTTCCTCATCGGCAAAATGGGGTGGAGTCAGATCAACGCGATGAACAACGTCTCCGGCGGTTATGGTCTCTTTAGTACCGAAGTTGTGCTGGCCGCCGGTGGCTATGCCAGCGACTCGTTCGCCGAAGATATGGATATCATCACCCGTATGATGGGGTATTGCCTTGAGCAGAAACGCCCTTACCGCGTTATTCAGATCCCGCATACCTGTTGTTGGACGGAGGGACCCAGTACCGTTAAGGTGCTCAAACGTCAACGTAACCGTTGGGGACGTGGACTGATCCAACATATGTGGAAACATCGGTACATGCTCTTTAATCCCAAATACAAGACCTTGGGACTGGTGACGCTGCCGTACACGCTCATCTTCGAGTTCTTAGCTCCGATTATCGAAGGATTAGGTCTTATTGTGATGCTCTGCCTGATTTTTACCAACGGTATCAATTGGGCGGGGTTCTGGATTCTGATGGCAGCTATTTATGGCTTCTCGTTGGTGCTGTCGAGTTTCGTCATTTTCTATGACTACTTAGGCGGTGGTTCGTACAACCGTTCGGCCAGTTACCTCAAGTTGCTGCTGGCTGCGTTGTTTGAACCGATTATCTACCATCCGATGATTGTTCTTTTCTCGCTGCAAGGATACTGGAAATACTTGACCAATCAAACAGCCGTTTGGGGCGAGATGACGCGAACGGGAACGAAGAAGAAAAAATAGCAATACTGAAAGCTGAATACTGAATGCTGAAAGCTCAAAAATACATATGGTTACTAGGTCTCTTGTATTGCCTCGCAATGGAGGCACAGGAGAACAAGGTACTGCATATGCAGCTGCCGGACTATATGCGTATGACATTGGCGGAATATGCGGACACCGTGCGGTGGATGCAAAACAACAAAGAGTGGGAGAAATCGAAGAAATACCTCGATTTGGCAGACCCCGAATGGGGCTATACCACCGAGTTGCGTTGCCTCAACGGACGTTATTATTACCATGCCGGCAATTATGATGAAGCGCGCGTTCATCTGCTGCATGCCCTCCAGGAAGATGACTCCAATGAAGAGGCACTGGAGTTGTTGGTCAAAATAGAGCAAGAACAAGGCAACTACGCCACCGCCATTGTACATGTGAATGACCTGCTGACCTTCTCGCCCTATAACATCCGCCTGTGGCGCAAGAAGATAGAACTATACCGTCAGAGCGGTAATGACTACGAGGCGGACCGTCTCTTGGCACGTCTGGCGGAGATCTACCCTGAGGATGATCAGGTGAAGAAAGATGTAGCCTACCAGCAGGAACTCAAAGCCGAAGTTCGTCCGGCCAAGACAGCGGATTACTCCATCTATTCCGGCAAACACTCACATACCGCTTCCCAAGGCGCAGCGAAGATACAGCGACGTGCCCAAGCGGCGGAGTTTGCCTATTACAAAGTGCAGGACGGCAATGTTCCTGCCGAATACAGAGACCTCATTCCTGCTGCGGTCACTTCCGAAGAACGCGCCTATGTGCTCGATTATATCCGGCAGCATTCCAACGAACATACGCAGACATGGAACCACTCGGTCTATTTTCTGCAAAGCCTCGGTTCGTCCTACGCCTATTATTCCGGTACGACGCTCATTGATCATAACGGCGCATGGCATGGCGTGACGGGGGGCAACCACATGGATTATCTGGTCATCAACAACCGGCATATCAACGATTACAACGCCGCTTGGGGACCCGATGCGCTGTGTGTCAACTTGCCCTTTGCGGATCCTACTTACCACGATTCGTGGGGTGACAAAGACAATACCAAGCATGACGCGTGGTGTATCTACCAAATTCCCAACTATGGTTACTATCTCTGCTTCGATTACCGCACGGCGAAGAATAGTGGCGAGTACTACAACGGAGACGGCGTCTATAACGATTGGGTCATCAAACTCACACCCGCAGATAATCCCACTGACGAACCCGATATACCCATCGAACCCATTGTTGTTCCTATTGAACCCACCGGTTCGACTACCGGTCATGTAGAGGTCAATCTGAGCCTCAATGAGGAAAAACCCGTCGATGATTATATCTGGACAAAACTCTCCCTCCATGTGCGCGACACAACGGACGTGGAGGTCTATCTGCCCGTTTCCTATGAGTTCTATTGCGAACTCGATGATATGTATATCGTGCAGAAACATCAGGAAGGCGCGTATGTCTATAACGACTATGTGCAGTACGTGTCCATGAACATCGCCGACCAGATAGTGACGATGGCGGTGCGCTTTGAGCAGGAAGGGATTCGTATCACCACCTCCGGCATCAATGCCGAAGTGCTACGAGCATGCTGTGCCGACTACGAGGATGGTATCACCTTTGAGATATGGAATTACTACCACGACACCAACCGTACCGCCCTACAAGCGGCGCTTAATAACTCGTCCATTACCTTCACTTCCAACCCGGGTTATTACCTCAATGCCTTCGGACCCATTGATCACGAAGAGACAGGAGTGCTAGTCCCCAACCCGCTCGATTGTACCGTCTTACCGCCTACCGATACGTGGCAATGGACTAACCCCGATGACCTCTTCCAACGCGTGTGGAACATACGCTGAGGAAGCATCGAAAGTGATTTTTTGACATAACGTAAGCAAGACAATTATACAATGGAAATAGATTTATCGTATCAACGAAGAAAGACCTCGCAAGTACAGGTCGGAAACATCTTTTTAGGTTCAGACTATCCCATCCGTGTGCAGACGATGGCGAACACCGACACAAACGATATCGACGCATCGGTGGACCAAGCACGGCGTTGCATCGAGGCGGGGGCTGAACTGCTCCGTTTCACGACACAAGGACTGCGCGAGGTGGAGTCCCTCAAAGAGATTCATGCGCAAGTGCTCACCGCCGTTCCCCTCGTAGCGGACATCCATTTCAATGCAGAAGTGGCAGACGCTGCCGCGCAAGTAGTAGAAGCTGTGCGTATCAACCCGGGTAACTACAGCCGCGATCACGACAAACTCGAAGAACGATTCATTCATCTGCTCGATATTTGTCGCGAACATAACACTGCCATCCGTATCGGCGTCAATCATGGTTCACTCGCGCCGCGAATGATGGAGAAATACGGCGATACGCCGAGAGGAATGATCGAGTCCGTCATGGAGTTCCTTCGCATCGCAGTAGAGCAGAACTTCCAAGACATCGTCATCTCCGTCAAAGCCTCTAACACCCGCGTCATGGTCGATACCGTTCGGCTTCTCGTCAAAACGATGAACCATGAACATATGGCTTCCCCCCTGCACTTAGGCGTTACCGAAGCCGGTGAAGGCGAAGACGGACGCATCAAATCTGCCGTGGGGATAGGCGCTCTCTTGGCGGACGGCATCGGAGACACCATCCGCGTCAGCCTCTCCGAAGCGCCCGAAAAAGAGATTCCTGTCGCACAAGAACTCGTGGACTATTTCGCCGACGAGGACTCCATCCGCTATGATGGAACCGTCCGAGCTGAAGTGTTGGATAATATCGGCGGCAATGCGGAGATACGATATACCTCCCTCGAAAATAATTGGGAAACCTTCGCCCTACAAGCGGCAGCTGAATGCGGACGACTACTCTGGGACTACAAAGCCACCGAACTGACACTCGTTAACCCTAATTTCTCGGAGAACCACCTCAATTTCCTGAGCAAGGATATCCTCCAAGCCGCGCGAGTGCGTATCTATAAAACGGAGTTCATCTCATGCCCGGGCTGCGGACGAACACTCTATAACCTCGAAGATACTATCCGACAAATAAAAGAAGCCATAACTGCAGCCGAGAATAATACTCCCTCCCCTGAGGGGAGGGCTGGGGAGAGGTTCCCTGCTCTCAAGATCGCCATCATGGGTTGTATTGTCAACGGTCCCGGAGAGATGGCAGACGCCGACTACGGCTATGTCGGTGCAGGACGAGACCGCATATCCCTCTACCGCGGTAAGGAGTGTGTCCTCAAGAATATCCCCCAAGAAGAAGCCGTTGAACAACTCTTAGCGCTCATCCGGTCCGATAGACATTCGTCATAACGACACGACTTCATGACGTCATAACGAAAAAATTCAATTAACAACTAATATATTAATCCTATGCAAAAAGATACAAGCTCATGTGGCTTGTATTTTTTGTTGTTTAGGAGGAATTTATCACTTTTATTTGCATAATTCAAAAAAATGTTGTACCTTTGCAGCGCAAATCAAATTAAACAGTTTAATCCTATGCAAAAATCTCCTTTACAGATTGCACGCCAGGCTTACCAGCCTAAGATGCCGGTAGCTCTCCAAGGCGCAGTTCGCCTCGTTGAAGGCGAGAAAACACACTCCGTTGCTGACCAGGAAGAAATCCAACGTCTCTTCCCTAATACCTACGGTCTGCCGCTCATCACATTTGAACCGACTCCCACGGCCAAAGCCAATGCCAATGCCAACGCCGTCAATGTAGGCGTCATCCTCTCCGGTGGTCAAGCCCCCGGTGGTCACAATGTCATTTCCGGTCTCTTTGACGGACTCAAAGCACTCAATCCAGCCAACAAACTCTATGGTTTCTTAGGCGGTCCTTCCGGTCTCATTGATGGTAAGTACCAAGAGTTGACTGCAGACATCATTGACGAGTATCGTAACACCGGCGGATTCGATATTATCGGTTCCGGTCGTACCAAACTGGAGGAGACGTGGCAGTTCGATAATGGTATCGAGATATGCAAGCAACTCGGCATCAAAGCCATTGTGATCATCGGTGGTGATGACTCGAACACCAACGCTTGCGTGCTGGCTGAGTACTACCTGCAGAAACAATGCGGCATCCAAGTAATAGGTTGCCCCAAGACCATCGACGGCGACCTCAAGAACGAGATGATTGAGACTTCCTTTGGTTTCGACACCGCTTGTAAGACCTACGCAGAGCTTATCGGTAACATCCAACGTGATGCTAACTCCGCTAAGAAATACTGGCACTTCATCCGCCTTATGGGTCGTTCGGCTTCGCATATCGCGCTCGAGTGCGCGCTGCAGAGCCAACCCAATATCTGCTTGATTTCCGAAGAGGTAGAAGCCAAAAAACTGACCCTCAACGACATCGTAGAGGACATCGTCAAAGTGATCGTTGCTCGTGCTAACGCAGGACTGAACTTCGGTACTATACTTATTCCGGAAGGTCTGATTGAGTTCATTCCGGCTATGCGTGTGCTTATTCAAGAACTGAACGATCTGCTCGCCAACAACGAAGAGTTCACCTCGTTAGATGGTGACGACGCTAAGCGTGAGTACGTTAAATCGATGCTCTCTCCGGACTCTTGCGCGCTCTATCGCTCGCTGCCGAAGGGTATCGCACGCCAACTCACACTTGACCGTGACCCGCACGGAAACGTAATGGTATCGCAGATTGAGACCGAGAAACTGCTTATCGAGATGGTGCAGAAACGTCTGGCTGTCCTCAAGGCTAACGGTGAATATAAAGGCAAATTCTCTGCCCTTAACCATTTCTTCGGTTACGAGGGACGTTGCGCTATGCCGTCTAACTTCGATGCCGATTACTGCTACTCGGTAGGTGTCAATGCATCGCACCTCATCGCAGCCGGTAAGACCGGCTACATGTCGCTCGTTCGTAATCTGACCAAACCCGCTGCCGAATGGATAGCAGGCGGTGTGCCTATTACGATGATGATGAACATGGAGAAACGTAACGGTAAGATGAAACCCGTCATCCAGAAAGCACTCGTTGAACTCGATGGTGCTCCGTTCAAGTACCTCGAGGCACACCGCGCTGAATGGGCGGACGCTAACACCAGTTACATCTACCCGGGTCCGATTCAATACTACGGCCCGACCGAGGTGTGCGATCAACCTACACGCACACTCTTACTCGAGCGCAGCAAGTAACAGGAGAGGCTCCTGAGCCGATTAGCCATGCGGTTTAAAACAATCCTCATAATTCTGCTAACTAGCCTTTCACTATCCGCAGGGAATAACTCTGCGGATAGTGTCTTGCTCGCTGCCTACCAACGCGAAGACATGACCGTTTGGAAAGAGTATATCGCGACTTTCTCTATCGAGGCCTTGACTGGACTAACGACAAATGACTTACTCTACGAATACGGTTACTGCGGGTATATCGTAGCGGAGGCAAAGACAGAAGGCAAGGAAGCCTTGCTGCCTGAAGCCAAAGCGTGCGTACATCAATTCAAAACGCATGTGGAAGAAGCACACTCCCTCTCCTTGGGAGAGGGGCGGGGAGAGGTCTTGCCCCCCGGCCATTACGAGATGTTCCTCTCGGCCGTCTATGTGTACGAACTGCGGCTGCACGAGTCCATGCACCCCGTTAAGTCGATGAACCTCGCCAAACGTGCTACACAACTCGCACCCAACGATCCACTCGTGCTATCCTATTACGGCACATGCCTCTTTTATGCGCCCAAACCCTTTGGCAGCAAACCAGAAGCACTCACTTGGTTCGACAAAGCCAAACGCCTTTTCCAAGACCCTCAATGGCAATACTGCTGGGTGCGCGAAGCCAATGAAATGTACATAAACAAGTCCAAAGACCTTTGTAGATGAAAAAACTATTCTTCACCCTGCTGGTAGGCCTCGTTATGATGGCTTGTACCGGACGACAACCCCAAGGAGCGAAGATGCTCCAACAACTGAACGAACAACAAGTTTCGCTCTTAGTGTATAACAACGATAGTCTCTCCGATTATCATCAACGCGGTACGCGTGACCTGCTGATGCTGGTTCAGAACGAACCCGAGCGACTCAAAGGAGCCATCGTGGCAGATAAGATGATAGGCAAAGCAGCTGCGGCACTCATGGTTCTCGGCGGCGTGAAAGAAGTGCATACCAACACCATCTGCACACCGGCTAAACAGATGCTGCAAGAAGCAGGCATACCCATCTTCTTCACGAACGAAGTGCCCTATATCATCAATCGTGCCAAGACCGGTCAATGTCCCTTGGATAGCCGTCTGAGCGAGGTGACCAACGCCACCGAATGCCTTCCCATCATCGCAGATTTCTATACCCAACTCGATGCCGGACAAGTAGCGCTATAATTCGAAGGAAGAAGGGCTCGAGCGAAGCGAGATAAGAAGATTGCTTTGGCAATAATCGTTCGAGCGAAGCGAGATAAGAACCTGGGTGAGAGTCCCGTTGAAGCAAGAAAAGTCCCCAACTGGAGACTTTTCTTTTGTTGCTCAACCAGGACTCGAACCCAGACAGACAGAACCAGAATCTGTAGTGCTACCATTACACCATTGAGCAGGGCTTTTCTCAAAAGCGGGTGCAAAATTACTACATTTTTTTGAAATGACCAAATTTTTTTGCAAAAAAATGAAAAATAATTGCATATTTGCATTTTTTTTTGTACCTTTGTGGCCGATTTGAGTTAGTGATACCATGCGCAAATATCTCTCTATACTTCTTGCTCTTTGTCTGGCTATGTCTCTGTCAGCAGAGAAAGCATATACCATCGTGCTTGACCCGGGTCACGGAGGCAAGGATGCCGGAGCTGTAGGTAAGTTCTCGCAGGAGAAAGATCTGAACCTCAGTCTGGCTTTGCAGGTTGGTCAACTCATCAACGAGCAATACCCCGATGTGAAAGTCGTTTATACGCGTTCAACGGATGTGTTCATTCCTTTGCAAACCCGCGCAGACATTGCCAATAAATGCGATGCGGATCTCTTTCTGTCCATTCATACCAATTCGGCAGAAAACAGAAACGCGCGCGGCGTAGAGACCTTCATTCTCGGAACAGAGAAGATGGAGAAGAACCTGGATGTGGCGATGCGGGAGAATGCGGTGATGAAACTGGAGTCCGATTATAAGACTACTTACCAAGGCTTTGACCCTAATTCCATTGATTCGTATATCATGTTCGAACTGATGCAAAACGCCTATATGGATCAGTCGCTACAGTTCGCTTCGCAGGTTCAGCAGCATTTTGTAGGGCGTCTTAACCGTGATGACCGCGGCGTACGGCAAGCGGCTTTCTGGGTGTTACTCAAGACCGCCTGCCCGTCGATCCTCTTTGAGATGGGTTTTATATCGAACGCGGATGAAGAGAAATTTCTCAACAAGGAATCTTCTCTTACCCAAATGGCGCAAGCGTTGGTGGATGCCTTCGGTGCCTATACTCGTCGTACCAAGGTTGTTCAGCCTGTTCAACCTGTTGAACCCCAACCCGTTCAAGCGGATACGATAGTTTCCTCTGCGGACACAACGCAAACAACGCAAACTACTCAAACAACGCAAACTACGCCACCGGCCACTTTGTATGCCGTGCAGATATGTGCTTCGCGTACGCCGTTGGAGAAGAATGACCCCAAACTGAAAGGGCAGGTTTGCGATTTCATCCACGCCGGTGAATGGTATAAATACTACACCGCCGCAGACCCTGATCGAGCGAAAGTGGCCGAGGCACAGAAACAACTGAAAAAACTTTTCCCCGATTGTTGGATAATAGAAATTAAGAAATAGAGTACAGAATACATAGTACAGAATATCGAATTATGAAACATGCACGCGAAATAAAAGTCGGCATACTGGCCACTATTTGTCTTTTTTTGTTGTTCTTCGGGTTTAATTTTCTGAAGGGTGTTAATATCTTCTCGCCTACCAATTCGTACCACGGCGTGTACTATAACCTGCACGGTTTGGAAGAACAGGCCGCTGTTTATGTGCGCGGACATAAAGTGGGACAGGTGGATGCCCTTCATTATGATTTCACGCGCGATAGTGCTTTTACGGTGGATATATCCATCAAAAAGGATATTGACCTGCCGCAAGGTACTCAAATGGCGCTCATCGCAGACGGTTTATTAGGCGGCATAGCCATCGAACTGCAAATGCCGCAATCACCAATGACCAATGATCAATCACCAATTGAGAAAGGCGCTTTCCTTTCTACCACGTATGTGCCCGGTCTCTTCGAGTCGATACAAGGCGACTTATTGGCCAAGGTAGCTGCGGCGATTGACGAGGTGGATTCGTTAGTGGAAGTGGTGCATGGTCAGTTACAAGGCGATCATTTGAAGACCACCTTAGCGAACGTGGACCGTATCTCGTATGACTTGTCGTATGTGTCGTCGGACCTCAAACAGATGATGAAGAACCAAGTACCGAACATCGTCAATAACGCCGATACCACGATTGCTAACCTCAATACCGTTGTAGCGGATATCAAAGCCGCTAACCTCAAAGCAACCGTGGCACGCATGGACACCGCAGTGGATGGCGTCAATACCATCATCGCGCAGGTGAACACGCAGCAAGGAACGCTCGGGCAACTCATCTATAACCGCTCGCTCTATAACCATATAGACGCTACGGTGGTCTCCGCTGATTCGTTGCTAACCGACCTCAAAGCACACCCAAAACGTTATGTTCATTTTTCCATCTTCGGAAAAAAGGAAAAATAGAGTATTTCACTATTTGTAGATTTTCTAATCTGCAAGAAAATGCACCTGTGTGTAACACGCTCATTTATGCGTTGTTACACACTTTTTTTACAAAAAAATGCACAAAACTATTGCATATTTAAAACATTCTGTCAATCAATAAGTTACATGTTGATAACTCGCGTAAGTTGCAGAAAACAAAGAACTTATGTTTAACTGCCTAAAAATGCGTGACTTAAGCAGATGCCCAAAATAGTGGGTTTTTCAAAAATTTGCGTATATCAAAAAAAAGCAGTACCTTTGCACTCGATTTCAACCAAGAGGCTCGTCACCCAAGCATGCTTGTGGGGCGATTTTTTAGCCTCCGAAGGGAACACCTTATATATAATAAAGGAAATGCAAACGATTCAACAACAATGGGCGCAGTGTCAGACCATTTTGGCTGACAATCTGACAGCAAGTGTGTACAAGATGTGGTTCGCACCCATTGTGCCGATGAAGTTTGCTGACGGAGTGCTGGTCTTGCAGGTGAAATCACAATTCGTAGCGGAGTATATTGAGGAGAACTATATCCAACTGCTGTCCGCCGCTATATGGCGTGTGTTCGGTCAAGGAACGCGTCTCGAATACCGCGTGTTGATCGATGCTACCTCGGGTGCAGGAACACAGTTACCGTCTTCGGCGCAGCACACCGCGGCCGTGGATAATCAGGCGTCTTTCCGCCAACCGGTGGTGAATACGTTTGAATCGCAACTCAATAACCTCTATACGTTTGATTCCTTCATCGCCGGCGAACCGAATAAACTGGCGCGTACGGCCGGTGTTGCCATTGCTAAGCAACCAGGTTATACGGCGTTCAACCCGCTGTTTATCTACGGCGGAAGTGGAGTAGGGAAAACGCACTTAGCCAATGCTATCGGCAATCAAGTGCAGGCGCTTCATCCGCAAGCACGCGTGCTATATGTTAGTGCCAACACATTCAAACTGCAATACCAAGACGCACGCAATGCGAATAAGATTCCTGACTTCCTTAATTTCTATCAATCAGTAGATGTGCTGATAGTGGATGATATTCAGTATTTTGCAGGACTCAAAGGTACCCAAGATACGTTCTTCCATATCTTCAATTACTTACAGCAGAGCCGTAAACAGTTGATTCTGACCTCTGACCGTCCGCCGATTGAGTTGAAAGATATTGAGGAGCGTCTGCTCACCCGTTTCAAATGGGGCTTGTCGGCAGAGATTGCGCGCCCGGACTACCAGTTGCGTAGGAATATTCTGGTCAGCAAAATGCGGCGCGACGGAATCGTGCTGAGTGATGAGATCGTTGATTTTATTGCGCAGAATGTGCGTGACTCCGTGCGGGATCTGGAAGGCGTGTTGGCATCGCTCTTAGCGCATTCCACACTGACGGATCGCGAGATAGACATGGCCTTGGCGGAGCAGATTGTCAGTCATATTGTGGCAATCCAACCGCATCAGACTACGGTAGGCGATGTGATGAAAGCGGTGGCGGAGCATTATAATATTCCTGAGAAAGCGCTCTCCGCGCAAAATCGCTCACGCGACATCTCGCAAGCAAGGCATGTAGCTGCGTACTTATGCAAGGAATTGACATCCTGCTCGTTGGCGGAAATTGGTTTCCGTATGGGCAAACGTACACACGCCACTATGTTACACTCGATCTCACTCGTTCGCGAACAAATGGAGTACGACCCTGTGCTTCGCCAACATCTGGCGCAAATATCCTCCGCTATCAGAAACTAAAAAATCGCCCCGCAAGGCGATTTTTTTTAGGGTCCCCGAAAAATCTCTGATTTTTGGGGATAAGCGTAGAGCAAGGCGTAGCACTACACAAGCGCGATGCGCGCAGTCGTGCGAGCCTTAGCTCAAGCTACATCATTCCCATATTGGGATTAGGCATTGCCGGTGCCGGGTGTTCCTCCGGGTGGTCAACGATCACGCACTCGGTGGTAAGGAACATACCTGCCACAGATGCTGCATTCTCTAGGGCAACACGGGTGACCTTTGCAGGATCAACCACACCGGCCTCGAGCAAGTTCTCATATTGCTCCGTGCGAGCGTTATAGCCGAAATCAGCTTTGCCGGCACGTACTTTGTCCACTACTACAGCACCTTCTTGACCGGCGTTGGCTACAATCTGACGCAGTGGCTCTTCGATAGCGCGACGAACAATCTCAATACCTGTTTGTTCGTCCTCGTTGGCACCTTTCAGGCCTTCAAGAGCTGCCTGTGCACGGATATACATTACGCCGCCACCCGGTACGATACCTTCTTCAACGGCCGCACGCGTTGCGCTTAACGCGTCGTCCACGCGGTCTTTCTTCTCTTTCATTTCCACCTCCGAAGCGGCACCTACATTCAGCTGTGCTACGCCACCGGCGAGTTTCGCCAGACGCTCTTGCAACTTCTCCTTGTCGTACGAAGACTTGGTGGTAGCAATCTGCGCTTTGATCTGGCCTACGCGAGCGTTGATGGCCTCTTTGTCACCGGCACCATTGACGATAGTCGTGTTGTCTTTGCTAACTGTAATGGTCTCAGCCGTGCCGAGCATATCGATAGTAGCTTGATCCAGCTTGATACCCTTCTCCTCGCTGATTACGGTACCACCGGTTAGGATAGCGATATCCTCCAACATCTCTTTGCGGCGGTCTCCAAAGCCCGGTGCTTTGACGGCACAGATCTTCAACTGCGCACGCAGACGGTTAACCACCAGTGCGGTCAACGCCTCGCTATCCACATCTTCGGCGATGATGAGTAACGGACGACCGCTCTGTACCGCCGGTTCCAGAATAGGCAGTAACTCTTTCAAGTTGCTGATTTTCTTATCATAGATAAGGATATACGGTTTATCCATTTCCACCAACATCTCTTCGGTGTTGGTTACAAAATACGGGCTGATGTAACCGCGGTCGAACTGCATACCTTGTACGACGTCGATGGTCGTGTCCATACCTTTGGCTTCGCCGATGGTGATGACACCATCTTTCGAAACCTTACGCATCGCGTCAGCAATCAGTTTGCCGATTTCGGCGTCGTTGTTAGCCGAAACGGTAGCTACTTGCTCAATCTTATCGAAATCGTTACCGACTACAACGGCGTTCTTCTTGATTTCGGCTACCACTGCTGCAACGGCTTTGTCGATACCGCGTTTCAGATCCAGCGGATTAGCACCGGCGGTCACGTTCTTCAGACCCACACCGATGATGGCTTGTGCCAACACAGTAGCGGTGGTCGTACCGTCACCTGCTTGGTCGCCGGTCTTCGATGCAACATCTTTGACTAACTGTGCACCGAGGTTCTCAGCCGCGTCTGCCAGTTCGATGGCTTTAGCCACCGTCACACCGTCTTTGGTGATATGCGGAGAACCATATTTAGAATCAATCACTACATTGCGACCCTTCGGTCCCAGGGTTACTTTCACTGCGTCAGCCAATTGGTCAACGCCACGCTTCAAAGCCTCACGGGCTTCAACGCTATATGTAATATCTTTTGCCATAATGTTAAATTTTACTAGTTGTCTAGTCTTCTAGTTGTCTAGTCGACTAGTTTATTTCAAAACTGCGAACACCTCGCTTTGTTTCATGATTTGGAATTTCTCTCCGTCCAATTCGAATTCAGTACCTGCCCATTTGGCGAACAAGATCTGGTCACCCGGTTGAAGAACCATCGGCTCATCTTTGGTACCTGCACCTACGGCTATCACCTCGCCGCGCATCGGTTTCTCTTTTGCATTATCGGGAATAATGATTCCGCCTACTGTTTTCTCTTCTGCAGCTGCGGGCTTAATCAGCACGCGGTCTGCTAATGGTTGAATTTTGCTCATAATACTATTTTTGTTTTATCAATTGTCAATTGTCAATTATCAATTGTCAATTTCCGTGCCAATGGCATCTATTCTGCCAAAATGGCAGTACGAACACGCGTCTGTTCTATGCTTGACATACAAACATCTGATTAGTTTTCTCGAATTGTAATAACTTTTTTTGCGCTCTATGCCAAAAGCGTACCCGCCTAACACACCGTTAGCGCCTACCACTCTGTGGCAGGGAATAATCAGCGCAATCGGGTTCTTGTTGATTGCTTGCCCCACTGCTTGTGCGGAACGGCAACCAATAAGGCGTGCCAACTCGCCGTAGGTCTTTGTCCGACCATAAGGGATAGTTAGGAGCGCCTGCCATACTTTCCGCTGGAAATCAGTTCCTTTCGGATTAAGTTTTGGCACATTTCGCGACTCCTTCCCTGCAAAATAATCATCCAGCCATTTCCGCACTTCCGCAATAACAGGAATATCCGCCGCCTCATCGGCCATTGTAGTTTTCTCCATTGTTTCCACTCCACTCTCCTCGAACCTCAATCCTGTTAGCGCCTCTCCATCACTTTCGATTACGATGGCTCCTAATGGAGAAATATATGTAGAGTCGTAAGTTTTCATAATATTCCTCTTTCTGCAAAAATTTTCTGATAGGCAGCGGCTTTCTTGTCCAAAGACAGCGGATAGGCGCGCGAGGACGAGGGCATTCTCCAGAAACGGATGGTTCGCTCTGCCAAACTCGTCCCGATATATTCGCCTACGTTTGGTGTGGCGGTGTGCAGCATCTCCGCCAAGGTCTCTGCGGCTTTGCCGCCTGTGCAGCAGATGTCATGGCACAAGGGTATTTGTTGCAGCAACGCAGCGATGTCCGTTGGTTCGATAATCTCCAGATACTCATCCGATGCATTACCTTTCAACCGGTGTACCGCCTGCGCCGTGTCAAAAATGGCGATACCCTTTTCCTTGCAGAACGATACAACGGCTTCGTACCTGAACTTATTGTCCGGTGTACAGAAGTATTGTTTGTCTCCGTAAAAGATCTGCCCCATGATTCGCCACATGTCGTTCTGCGGATTAGGATAAAAGAAATCCATACACCACCGCTCTTTAGGCGGCGGAAAACTGCCGAGCATCAGCACCTTTGCCCTCTCCGGCAGAAACGGCTGCAACGGATGACGTTCTATGTTGGGAATAGTGGACATTGCTTTCTTCATTGTACGTTTTGTGCTGCAAAGGTACGCATTTTTCTGCACATATGCAAACAAAACGCAAAAATTGTTGTAATCCGAATAGATTTTGGCACACGATCTTGGCACACGGGCCACAGCTTCACTCTTTACACCCTCAGCGCCCAGAAAAGGAACACTCCCTTCACGACTTTCTTTCCCGCGGTTTACCGCACCAACCAGCCGCGAGAGTAACGAGCACCAAATAAAAGAGCGGTAGCGGGATACGCTCTCTTAGGCGGAGGCCGCTTCTCCCGTTAGTCGGGAGAACGCTCCGGGGGGAAAAGCAAATTTGGACAAAGAAAAGGGGCAAAATAGATTAAAAATGAAGAAAAATTGCATTTTGTTGTCAAAATATTTGGTCATGTCGCAAAAAAGCAGTACTTTTGCACCGCAGTCCCGGTAATTCCTCTCCCAGATATGATGCTGGTGATGAATCCGGGTTTTTTATGTTTATGGCAAAAAGTGAATGAGACATTTTATCATCCGCATTCTCTGCTCAGCGTTTGAGCAAGTATCTTGCGTATAATCATGGCGATGCCGACCGGACGGTCAAACATTATAAAGCGAACCTGCGCCTTGCAGAGTCGTTGTATATCAGTTTGTCCGTGTTTGAGGTTACGCTTCGAAATGCGTTGAGCCGTGAGTTACGTAATCTGGCGGGAAAGGATGAGTGGTTTGACTTCTTTTATACCACTCCGGAACTGGCATCACTTGTACCGGAAATTTACAAAGCGAAATCCCTTATCCGTAATCGTGGAGAGAAGGTAACAACAGATAAGATCCTTTCAGAAATGACGTTCGGTTTCTGGGTAATGTTGCTCAACAGCCAGTATGAACGTGTATTGTGGAAATCCCTTCGCAAAGCGTTCTCGAATCTGCCCAAGAAAGACCGTCAGCGCAAGAATGTGTCTGCGCCGTGCAACTCACTGCGTCGCTTGCGCAATCGCATTTTTCACCAAGAGACTATTTGTTGGGATTTGTTCTATGTGACATGTTTACACGACAATCTTATTACGGTGCTTGGTTGGATGAATGCAGATGTGTCGGCATGGTTAGCAACTATAGATCCGTTTGATAAAGTCAGTGCAGACATCCGCAAAGAGATGGGATGGAAATGAAACAGCGCGCTTAGAGCGATGTTCCTTGGTCTATCGTCCATCTCCTGTGCCATATATCTTTTCTCTAATTTGCTTTTATCTGTTGGAGCAATGTTTGCTCGTTGAATTTTATCTGTTCTGCAAAAGCAGACCATGAGGGGGTTGAAGATATGTGGCAGTATAGAAAGAGAGTTTTCAATACTGGTTGGATGCGTTGAGGATATTATTTCAATGTGACTTTGTATTCAAGGGTCACGTCTCCTCCCACGGAGGACGTACCGATGCCGATATCGTTCAGATACAAGGGCGGGATACCGTCAACGTCTGAAATGGCAATTGCGTACCAATCCAGATACTTTTTGAATTCATTAATATGTCGTGCCGTTATATCAAAGAATCCTTCTCCCGTGTATGTGACATCATACTCATCATGGTCGCCTACGTGTCTGCGCACAACCTTATATGAGCATTTCATCTGGTGCTTGAACGAGCCGTTAAACAAGATTCTTAATCGCTCAAGGACCGTAGATTGCGGATTGTTCCACGTATCAATGTACTGCGGAGCGGTTTGGAGAAAGAACTTATAGTCCGTATCTACGATGAATGTGCCCGTTGCCGAGTCTCCCACAAAGGTGCCGTCAATATCCTCGCCGATGGTGAAATTGCCGATAGAATCGACCGTAATAAAGTTATGGCGATTGAAGAAACGCTCTACCTCCGTGCGCCAACGAACCTGATTACTATAGAGACCTCTTTCTTCGTCCATATAGACCACTGCCCCATTCAAGGGGTTCTGATACTTGTCATCCTCATCGATACCGGCGAAGTAGAAGTTCACAGAATCAGGCGTATACTTCAAATGGAGTTCATCCAGATGTTTGTTATCGACAGTCACACCTTGCGTAGCGAGATCGATGCGAATGACCTTTTTATCCACCTCTCCGTCCAGTTGGAAGTCAAAGCCCTTCACCGCTTCTCCGGCTTTGTTATAGAGCGTGAGTTTGAACGGCATTAGATTGCGAACCAAAGCATAGATGGTGAACCATCCTATATCCACCTTACCGTCATTACCAATCGTCTTCCTCCATTTGCCGGCATCCGCCACATTCTCATCCAAGATAGGGAAACCGATAGTCCAGCCGGCGAAAGAGGACGGTTGACCTTCCGCCACAGATGAGTCCGTAATGCGGAATCCGACTTTCTTATTCATCAAGTCCGCCATTTTCTTGACTTCCGCAACCGTTCGTTTGTGGGCCTCCACGGTCTGTTTCTTGCGCAGGGAAGTGAAAACGCTCACGAGGTCGCCGTTCATCAGTTCAGCAAAATATTCATCCGAAATCTGCTTTTGAAGTGCCACATCAGGATAGGTCTCCGGTGAAAAGATACCCTGTCTTTCTATTTCCGACAGAATCTCGGTTCGTGAGACGGCATTCTCTAACCAGAATTGGTCGCAATAGTCCCGTACGGACTGCTCTATATAGCTCATCAGGCGGTCGGCATCCATATTTTTTTTCACAAAGACAGGATAGAAATAGTCGAACCAATCTTGACGGGTGCGGTAATGACCGTGCGGTTTGGGATTGCCGTTGGCATCCCAGGCGAAACTGGAACGTCCGGTTAACATATCATAGCCGTCCAGGCTATAATAGTATTTGTATGCCGCGCGGAAATAGTTTAGTTTGCTGTTTCGAACGTTGGTCCCAAACTTCTCCAAAGCAATGCCGACGAAAGCCACCATACACAAGGATGCAGCCATGATAGGTGTACCTATGACGGCAGCCGCAGTACTGCCCGCTTGGGCAGCAATCACCTTGAGCGTATTGGAGGCAACACCAATCTTATCGCCCTGCAGTTCAGCTCGCATGACATCCAGCACGGTCAATGCCGTACCGATTTGACCCAAGATATTAACAGCATTATCTACGGCTAGGGGTTTGAAGTTGAAGAGCGGTTCCGTGACCGCGATCACTCCGTTATAGAAACCGTCCAGACCTACCGCCTGCCACAAACTCATTTCATCCTTGAACTGCAAAGCCTGCTGCATTTCGGGATCGTTCGAAGTGAGTATATACATCAGTTTTTGGGCCGCGTCATCAAAAGCGTACACGATAGGTATTGCCATCTCCAGCGGCACCATAAGTTCTCCTTTCGTGTTATCTTTGGCGACAGAAACGAGGGCATAGTAAGAGAGGTGGTCCGTCACAATCGTTGCTACGCCCGCGTCTCGGTCATATTCGACATAGACAGGCTCCCATTCGCCCGTCTGCTCATTGAAATAAGCGGCTCCGACGGATTGATTAGCAGGAACAGGGAAAGGAATGGTGATTGTAGCCACACCGCTTAGTTCGTGTACGCGTCCGGAATCGTTGAGCATGCTGATGTCGATACCGACGCCACCGGTCACGCCTTCCGTCGGACGCGGCAGGAGCACCGAGTTGCGCAAACATACCTGCGCGTTTTCACTAAAGGTGGTGGATTCAAAATTGATGGAACATTCCTGCGCTTTGACGGTCGTGGAGGAATCGTTTAGTTCGAATATCTCCGCCCCTTCATACACAAAGCCCGGAACAAAAATGATACTGTCTATATGGGTGACCGGTGTCTTCAGGTCCACCCGTCCGTTGACCTGCAGCGTCACCGTTGCTTCTCCGTTTTCTTCGGTCATGCGCATACTGCTGACATCAGCAATAGGCGCTGTTATTTGCAGCGAATCACCGTGTATCTTCATCTGATACTGCAAATCTTGCGGAGGTAGCGAGATAAACTCGGCCGAGTCCATCGCATACATGTTATAGCCGAACTTACGCCATCCGGGCGCCTCTGCATACAACAACTCCGTACCTTCTGGCACTTTCAAATACATACCGCCGGCATCCGGCGAGAATAAGGTATCCGGGAAAGTGGCATCAGAGATAGCCGGCGGAGTCATATGATGACACGTGACTGTAGCAGAGTACTTAGGAGACTTACAATCCCGAAACGCGCCTTCCATATCCACGATAGAGGGCGGGATAACAATATCGTCCATCGCGCCTCGTACACAGCCCGGCTCCATCTTAATCACTTTGGTCATGTTGATGTGTTGTGCGCGATCGAGTACCAGATGAACGGAAGTGGTGTCTTTGTTGTACAAGATAGGTTCATTATCATCCGTCGTAAAATACGGGTTGTCTGCACTGACACAAAGCATCGGGAGATAAATCCCGTCGCCGTGTCCATCAAAAGCCGAAGGAGCTATCTCGCGAACTTTAGGGCCGATTGTGAAATCGAGCACACCGGTCCCTCCCCATATGACGCCGGTCATGGCAGAATCGCCAAGAACCTCCAGATTTTCGAAATACGTGTTTTGGTTCAGTCGAGCACCGTTGAAGGCTTTATTGTCTATTTTGACGATGCACTTTTCCCAATCGCCGTGCTTCGGCTGCGCCATCGTAAAACAGGATTTGCCGAGTTCCACTCTCGGGCTCTTGCAAACAATGTCATTGAGCGGACATGTATTAAAGGCGAGCGCACCGATACGCTTGACATTGGCGCCTATAGTCAGATGTTTGACATTCGTGATTTGGAATGCTGCTTCGGGTACCTCTTCCATCTTATCGCTCAACACCAAGGTATCAATATTGGTGTAAACGAAAGAGAACCGGTCAATGGATTCGATATTGTTTCCCATCACCATTTTCGTAAAAATACCCTTGCGGAAGAATGATTCTTTGCAGATGTGCGTGACAGCATACGTGTTGCCCGTCTCGGCATCCGTCACGGAATCGGGTATCACCAGCACCCCGTTTTGTACACCGACACCTCCTCCCACGTACTCAAGGATGTCAGCGTTTCCGTTAGGCAACAAACCGTATTTGATGCCGTCAATCACTTTCTCGACAGCGTCGTAAGGACGGAAGTTCGTCCATATTACCACATTATTGATATAGGAAGGGATTGCCGACAATCTATAGAAACCGTCTGTCTGTCCGCCCCAGCCGTAGTTGAAGTGGAAATAGTTATTCTCGGTATAACCGTCGCAAACGAGCGCATGGCCGTCGCCCTCTGCCGGGTAACCGGAATACAGCACCGGACGTTTCTCATCCAATTCCGCCTTTAACGCATTTTTTACGTCGGCGGCTCTGTCTCCGCGAACCACTTCGATTCCCAGTTCATATCCGAAATTCCGCACTAACGCATTGTATTCAAAATAGGTAGGACTTCCGTTTTCCTGACAATACATCGTACGCATCGCCTTCCCGATATCCGCCATCAAAAGGGCTACGGCGTCTGCCTGCGTTTGATTATAACTGATAAAACTATCCGTGACGCAACTCCAACCATAATAATCCAACATATTGTCCCAGTCATAGGTGTGACCAGAGAAATCAATCATACCATAGGTGCTGTCCGGTCGTAAACCATAGATGGAGTCTTTGGATACTTTCGGCCATTTCCAGTAATTCATCACTTGTGCAACAGCCGTCGGCACACAGCCGGTATAACACCGGTTATTATTCTCATCGGAAGGACATTGACCATTATACGGGCCTGTCTGATTCCACGTTGTCGTGAGTAGCGGTCCGACAACGATATCTCCGATATACGAAGGATAATTGGCTTGTAAAGGTGCAGCCATTTGAGAACGAACCGACGAAGGGACATTACGCAGGTTGTCTATACCGGCTGAGTATTCGTTCATGAGGTCAAGGAATTGAACCGGCGCATTGTCAATATCAAACGAACCATGGTCGCAGTAACCGAGAATGTTTGCCGTCGTTCCTGTTTCGCCGGATACAACTACAAAACCTTGATTGTCGCCAAGGTTGATGATATACACATTATCTTTGTTCGCAGCCACGCGTGATGGCACTTTGTGCGCGATAGATGGAGTGACGCGCGTACCCGGCGACGTCTTGCGAATCTTCACTTGTGCCGTCTTGTCTTTTTGTATAAACGCATTGGCGATATCCAAGGCCTCCTGCGGTGTGATATCTGCGGCAAGAAGGCTGAGAACGGACAGCTGAATACAGATGGCTAACAGTATACGTCTCATGGCTGCATAAATTTAAAGGAGATACTTCCGGTGGTTACGACATAGGTCGTTCCGCGCAAACTCTGCGTAGGAATATGACCATCGCCTTTGTCGTCTAACGGATATTGTGCGGCAAGCATACCCGAGACAGTGAAGATTTTCACCATCGAATTCGGTTTCCCGCCATGAATCTCAATCGCCCCGTCGCGGAAAGAGAAACGTCCGTCCGCAACCAGTTCATCAAGACCTTCGCTGATATCCGCTTTCTCAAACTGCACTTTCTTCAACTGCGCAATAGGATATTGCATTGTGGTTTTGGTCGTCGTCAACACCAAGTCTGTGGCAGTATATGTAACTGCCGGCTTGTCTGCAAAAGCAAACATCGCCACTTGCCCGTCTGTTTGGTAGATGGCAATAACATTCTGCTCCTCCGCTGTCGCTAGCATTGTCATCAGCAGAGATATTAGAGTAAGTACCATTTTCTTCATATCGGAGAATATTTGGGTGTTACATGTATTGCAAAAAAGCGGATTCTACTCCTTCATCGCATACAACGTTATCAATAAACGCCGTAATTATGTCATTCTGTTTCACGTCGGTAAGCGACGGCTCGGGTTATTAGAGTGCAAAGGTACTACTTTTTTTTGACATATACAAATTTTTTCACAAGAAAGGAGAAAAACAATGAATGTTTATTACCAAATTCTGGACAAAATCATGTCCGAAGGAAAGATGCAGACCAATAAGAAGGGAAGCACCAAGTATCTAACCAATGAAGTGCTGCGCATGGAGCCTGCGGATCTGCTGGACATCTTTGAGACGCACGGAATTGCTCGCAAGAAGCTCAAAACTGAGTTGAAGATGTTTGAAGCAGGGATCACATCCACAGAACAGTACAG
>JAFSWF010000003.1 GCA_017444615.1 Paludibacteraceae bacterium
GTAGAGGTCGCCGATGAGGGACTTATCGAAGTCGCGGTCGTAGTCGATATCGTACTCAGGGATGATGATCTGTGCGTACGAACCCGGTTCGAAGTTCATGTGCTCGCCCGGAGGCAGTTGCACCTTGAACTCCTTGATGAAGGTAGCGACGTTCTTGTTGGAGATGACTTCACACTCCCATTCTTTGACGCCGAGCACGGCTTCATCGACCTTCATGGTGATGTCTTCTTTCACTTTGACTTGGCAACCGAGGCGCCAGCCTTCTTTCTGCTGCTTGCGCGAGAAATGAACGGTCTCGGTAGGCAGGATCTCACCGCCACCGCTGAGCACTTGGCATTTGCACTGGCCGCACGAGCCTTTTCCGCCACAAGCAGAAGGCAGGTGTACACCGGCTTCGCCGAGTTGGCTGAGCAACGAGCCACCGGCTGCTACGTCGTATTCCTTGTCGCCGTTGATGGTGACTTTGACGTTACCGGAGGAAACGAGGTATTTTTTGGCAATGAGCAGGATAGCGACGAGCAGGAGAATAACAATGAGGAAAACTCCTACAGCTAAAAGAATTGCATGTAAATCCATAATCTTATCCTCCTACTTTTAGAACTCCAGTCCGCTGAAGCACATGAACGCCATCGCCATCAGACCGACGGTGATGAACGTGATACCCAGTCCTTGCAGCGGTTTGGGAACGTCGTTATACTCCATTTTCTCACGAATACCTGCGAGGCAGACGATAGCCAGGAACCAACCCAGACCGGAGCCGAGCGCATAGCAGACGGCGTCGCCGAAGTTAGTAATCGCCTTGGCATCCACTGCGGGCAGGCCGATACGCTGCTGCATGAAGAGCGAACCGCCCATGATGGCGCAGTTCACCGCAATCAGCGGCAGGAAGATACCCAGACTCGCGTAAAGCGAGGGGCTGAACTTCTCCACCACCATCTCGACGATTTGCACGATAGCAGCGATGACGGCGATGAAGAGGATGAAACTGAGGTACTCGAGGTGCAGAGGCTCCAGCACTTGGGTCTGCAACAGGTAGTTAACCGGCAGCGTGACGAGCAGCACAAAAGTGACAGCGACGCCGAGGCCCGCGGAGGTCTTCACATTCTTAGACACCGCCAAGTACGAACACATACCCAAGAAGTATGCGAAAATCATATTGTCCGAGAAAATCGAACGGACCAATAAACTAATAGCGTGTTCCATTATTTGCCCTCCTTGTCATTAATTGCTCTATGAGCCCAAATAATACATCCGACCAAAATCAACGCCATAGCGGGCATGAGCATCATACCGTTGTTCTCGTAGCCGGCGGCGTAGAAGGACTCAGGGATGACTTGGACGCCAAGCAACTGCCCTGCGCCGAGCAACTCGCGCACAACGGCCACAATAACCAGTACGAGCGCATAGCCGAAGCCGTTGCCCAGACCGTCGAGGAACGAATCCCACGCGTTGTTGGTCATGGCGAACGCCTCGAGGCGACCCATCAGAATACAGTTGGTGATGATCAGACCGAGGTAAACGCTCAGCTGCATCGCCACATCGTACGCAAACGCTTTGAGAATCTCGCTCACGAGCGTCACCAGCGCGGCTACTACCACGAGCTGCACGATGATACGCACACGCATCGGGATAGACTTGCGGATGAGCGAAACGATGACGTTCGACATCGCTACGATAATCGTAACGGCAATACCCATGACGAGGGCAGGCTTGAGTTGCACGGTCACAGCCAGCGCCGAGCAGATACCCAGAATCTGCACCACAACAGGGTTATTCACATTAAGAGGACCTAACAATGTGTCCTTTGTTTTTTGACTAAGCATGATTAATCCTCCTCTTTTACAGATTCAACATTCTCAGCAGCTGCGGGAGTTTCATTCAAAAACTCTGCGTACTCCGCCAGATTGACTTGCAGCATAGTGCTGACGCCGGTGGAGGTGATGGTAGCGCCGGAGATGGCGTCCACTTGCTCCTGACCCTCGGCGTGCTTGCCGGATTTGAGTACGGCTACAGAAACCACTTCGCCTGCGGCGTTGCGGATATGCTTGCCCTCAAACTGCTGACGGAAAGGCAGTTCCACAATCTTCGCACCCAGACCCGGAGTCTCGGACTCATGGTTGAAATTGGTGCCGTAGATGGTGTTCTTGTCCTCGTCGAGCGCGAGGTAACCGCCGATGCCGCCCCAGAGGCCCTTACCGCTCAGCGGCAGGACGTACTTGACAGCTCCGTTGAGGTTAGCCACATACACTTCGCGGTACTCCTTGGTGCCCGCCTCGCCGTAGCGCAGCGTGTCGTTGACCAGCGCGAGGTAGATCTCTGCCGGGTCGCCGGTGGAGTAGTCGATTTTGAGTGCACCGAGGATCTGCTTCTGCTTGTCGAGCAGGATGTTCGCCTCCTGACGGGGACGGAGAGCCTGGCTGACAACCGCCAGAAGAACTGCCACGATGATAGTAATCACCGCCGAATACACTACGGTATAGACGGTGCCGTTGGTATCTAACTTTTTCATTTCGCAGCCCCCCTCTTTAGACGTTTGTTAATATTGACTTGTACGACGCACCAGTCGATGAGCGGCGCAAAGGCGTTCATGAGCAGGATAGCCAGCATCATTCCCTCGGGGTAACCCGGGTTGAGGACGCGCACCAGCACAGCCACCAGACCGATGAGGAAGCCGTAGATCCACTTGCCGCACTCGGTACGGGCGGAGGTCACAGGGTCGGTAGCCATGAAGACAGCACCGAACGCGAAGCCGCCGCTAACAAGGTGCATGTACCACGGGTACTGCGCCGCGAGGTTGTCCGCCGAACCGAACTGGTTGAAGAGCCAAGCGGTGCAAGCGCCTCCGACGAAGACGCTGAGCATGGTCTTCCAGCTGGCTACGCCTGTGCAGAGCAGCAGGAGTGCGCCGAGCAGGATAGCCCAGAGGCATGTCTCGCCCACCGAACCCGGGATGAGGCCGTTAGCCATGTCCCAGAAGCCCAGCTCGACGGGAGTGCCGGTAGCCATCTGCGTCAGCGGAGTAGCGCCGGAGAAACCGTCCACAGCCGTGCCGCCGTCCCAGCCCCATGTGCTGCCGATACGCACGAAAGGCTCATCGCCCGTCATGTGCGTCGGGTAAGCAAAGAAGAGGAACGCACGCGTGATAAGCGCCACGTTGAAGATGTTATAACCCGTGCCGCCGAACACCTCTTTGGCGAAGATGACCGCAAAAGCCGTAGCCACAGCCACCATCCACAGCGGGGTGTTAATCGGCACAATCAGCGGAATGAGGAAACCCGTTACGAGGAATCCCTCTGCCACCTCTTCGTGCTTGATCTGCGCTACCGTGAACTCGATGCCCAGACCTACGATATACGAAACGAGGATGTACGGCAGCACTGCCAGCAGACCGAATCCGAACGCTTTCCACCACAACGCAGCCGTCATACCTGCAGCCAACTGACCCGTCGCCAGCAAGTGCTGGTAACCTACGTTGAACATACCGAAGAGCAGGGCAGGAACGAGCGCTAATACCACGATGATCATCGTGCGCTTGCTGTCGTTGCCGTCGTGGATGTGCGTGCCGTTAGCTTTCGCCGTCGTCTGAGGAGTGAACAGGAACGTGTCGAAGGCGTCGTAGAACGAACTCAGCTTAGCCAGCTTGCCGCCTTCCTCGAAGTTCTTACCGAACTTCTTCCATATCTGATAAAACTTTTCCATCACTCAATCTCCTTTTTTAAGTTATCCAAGGCCTCGCGAACGATGGCTTGCAGCGGCATCTTACTCGTGCAGACGTACTCGCACAGCGCGAAGTCCTCAGGAGCCACCTCGTACGCACCCAGCGCCTCCATCTTGTCGATGTTGCCGGCGATCATGGCCTTAATCAAATACTCGGGATAAATGTCCATCGGGAACACGCGGTCGTACTCGCCGCTCACGATGATCGCGCGACGACCACCCTTGATACGTGCGTCCCACTGGTACTTCTTCGGACCGAACAGCCAACGCGTGAAACGGTTATCCAGCCATTTCGCGGGATCCGTGCACGCAGCGTTGAACGCCTTGAACCGCGGCAACATCCAGCCCATGAACTCATGGCGCTCTGCACCATCCTCTAAGACAGTTATTTGATTGTCATAGGGGCTGATAATTGCGTCTGCAATACTCTCCTTCCCTTCAGGGAGGGCCGGGGTAGGCTTTATCTGTCTTCCGCTCAGCACATTGCCCGCGATAAATCTGCAAGGCACTTCGTCGTGTACGTTCGATTTCAGGATCGCCTCTGCGCTCATACCCGGAAGCACGTTGTAGTACTGACGACCGTAAGCGAGCGGACCCGTGAGCGCGATTTTCTTGCTCATGTCCACGATTCCCTTCTGGAACAGGCGACCGATGATCGCGAGATCCTGGATGTTCACCGTGAACACCGTCTCACCCTTCGCCAGCGGCGCGAGGTTGTTGAGCTGTACACCTACGTTACCTGCAGGGTGCGGACCGTCTACTTCGAAGAGCGTGCAGTCTTTGAGTTCACGGAACTCCACGGCTTTCGAACCGACCTTGAGACCGATGAACACCGGCGCCAGTTGGCTCAGTGCCGTCACGGCTGCTTGCAAAGTAGGCAGTTGGCCTTTGAGCACGAACTCGTAGTTCGGTGCAGCAGGTGCACTGTCAAAACTTGAGATAAAAATGGCACGCGGAGTCTTGTTCGGCATCGCGATGCAGTCGTAGGGACGTTGTTTGAGCAGCGCCCAAAGACCGGATTTGAGGAGCAATGCTTTGGTGTCCTCCGTTGTGTCAAACTTCTCATAAGCAATCTTAGCATCTGCCTCGATGTCGATCGACAGTATCTTGCGGCGTTCGCCACGGACGATGTCCTTGACTTTTCCGCTCACCGGCGATGTAAACAACATCTGCTCAAATGCTTTGTCGTAAAAGAGGGGAGTGCCCGCCTTTACGTCATCCCCTGCTTTCACCAGTAGTTTAGGTGTGACGCCGGGGAAGTGGTCCGGAACAACATGGAAGATGTCGGGACGCCGTACACTACCGAGTGTCTCAGCGGCCGCACCCTCGAAGGGGATGTTCAGACCTCTTTTCAGCTTGATTGTTTGCATAAATGGTTAATTATTTAGTGATTTTTTTTGGATTTTTTCTTGGAATACCGGAATACCGGAACACCGGTAAACCGACACACCCCCATAAAAAGCCTACAAAATTACAAAAAATATTTCATATTTTAAAATAGATTCGTTAAAATATTCTCAGAACAATTATTTTTTGCAAAAAATACAGAAATATTTGCATATATGAAAAAAAAGCAGTATCTTTGCAGGCTGAATTTATTAAAATGCGTAAGAATAGGCTTTTTATAGGATTATTGATCGTGCTACAGATGGTATTACTGACGGGGTGTGGGGAGTATCAGAAGCTTCTCAAATCGCGTGATCCGGAGGAAAAGTACCAAGCAGCGTTGCGTTATTTTAACGACAAGCAGTACGTCAAATCACAGACACTGCTGGACGATGTGGCGGCTTATTACAAGGGCACCGAGCGTTCGGAGGATATTCTGGCGTACTTAGCGCGGAGTTATATGGGTCAGAAGGCTTATGAGTCGGCAACGAATTATTACCAAGCATATGTGCGTAATTACCCAAAGGGTAAATATGCGACGGAGGCGTATTTTCAGGTAGGTCATTGCCAGTACTTGGAGTCGCCTGATGCGCGGTTGGATCAAGAGATTACGAAGAAAGCGATTGAGGCCTTTACGCTCTTTGTGGAGTTATTCCCGGAAAGTCCTTATGCCGAGCAGGCCTACAAAGAGATGAGTGAGATGTACGATAAGTTGGCGTTGAAGGAATTGCACAGCGCGAAGTTATATTATAACTTAGGTTCGTATCTGGGCAATAACTACTTGAGTTGTGAAATTGTGGCGAAGAACGCCTTGAAGAATTATCCGAGCAATGCGTATCAAGAGGATTTCAGTTGGTTGATTCTGCAAGCGAAGTATCAACAGATGGTGATGTCGTTTGAAGAGTTGAAGTTGGAGCGTGCGCGGGATACGCAGGATGAATATTATAATTTTATTACAGAATTCCCGACCTCTAAGCATCGCAAAGAGGCAGATAGGATGATGACGCAAATACGTAAAATTACAAACGAATAAGATATGAATTACAAAGAATCCAAAGCCCCTCGTAACACGGTAACGCGTGATATCAACCAGCTGATGGAGCCGGTTGGCAATGTATATGAGACGGTAGCCATTATTGCAAAACGTGCTAATCAGATTAGCACCGGTATCAAGCGTGAATTAGACGCTAAACTACAAGATTTTTCTATTCCTCAGGACACGCTCGATGAGACGTTTGAGAACAAAGAGCAGATTGAGATCAGCCGTCAATACGAGCGTTTGCCCAAGCCGACGCTGATGGCTACTCAGGAGTTTATCGACGGCGAACTCGTTTATCGTACGGGCAACCGCGATGACGCGCTGAAGTAATTGATAATTAATAATTGACAATTGACAATTGACAGTTGTGTCACTTAGTGGCAGACACATTCTTGTAGGTATTTCCGGTGGAATCGCGGCGTATAAGATACCCGAACTGATTCGTAACTTGGTTAAAGCCGGAGCCGAAGTACGCGTGGCGAGTTCTCGTCACGCGTTGGAGTTTGTTACGGAGTTGACGTTACAGACGGTATCCGGTCATGCCGTCTATTCAGATGTGTTTGCCGCTATCAACGAGCACGCTACCGAGCATATATCGTTGCCGGAGTGGGCCGATGTGATGTTGGTAGCACCGGCGACTGCGAATGTGTTGGGTAAGTCAGCTGCCGGCATAGCGGATGATGCGTTGACGACCACTATTGCTTCTTGTATGGCTCGCAAACCGATTCTTTTTGCGCCGGCGATGAACGATAAGATGTGGGCTAACCCTGCTACGCAGCAGGCTATTGCTACTTTGCGGAGCTGGGAGAACGTATCGGTCTTGGAGCCTGCGGAAGGGTTGTTGGCTTGCGGCGTGAGTGGTAAAGGTCGCATGCCGGAAGTGGAGGAGTTGCAAGAGGCGATAGCGTACGCTTTGGCTCCGAAGGATCTGGCAGGTAAGCGTGTGTTGGTGACAGCGGGAGGCACGCAGGAGGCCTTAGACCCCGTTCGGTTCGTAGGCAATTACTCGACGGGTAAGATGGGTGTTGCCTTGGCGCAGGAGTGTGCGCGGCGCGGTGCCGAAGTGACGTTAGTAGCTGCTTCGATGACGCAGGCTGTTCGTAATCCGTTTGGCTCCATACACCGTGTGGACGCTTTGTCGGCGCAAGCCATGTATGAAGCATGTTTAGCGGCGTGGCCAACGCAGGATATCGCTATTCTGAGTGCGGCGGTGGCTGATTTCACGCCGGCTGAGGTGGCACAAGAGAAGATTAAGAAACAAGCGGGTCAGCAAACGTTGACCTTGACGTTGGCCTTGACTAAGGATATTGCTGCGGCACTGGGTGAGCGTAAGAAAAAAGAGCAAACCTTAATCGGGTTTGCCCTTGAGACGAATAACGAAGAGGCTAATGCGCTTCGTAAACTGAATAGCAAGCATTTAGATGCTATCGTTTTGAACTCGCTGCGCGATCCGGGAGCAGGGTTCGGCACAGAGACCAACCGTGTTACAATTCTTCGCGCAGACGGTTCGCGGTGCGAATTGCCCTTGCAGAGCAAGGGCGCTATCGCATCGGGTATCGTGGATATGCTTCTTTAAGGCTTATTTGAAGATTCCGAACAGGCCCTTTTTCTTGGGCGCTTCCTCTGCCGATGCTTCCGCAGCGTCGGTATTTTCTTTGTCTTCGGGAGTCCACTCTTGGCGTTCTACGATCTCTCCTAAATGATCTTGAACGTATCCAATAACATTTTGCAACTCTTCCGTGAAGTGTGCAAAATCCTCTTTGTACAAGAATAATTTGTGCTTCTCAAATTGAGGAGTCTCGCTCTCTCCCGGGAGACGTTTGCTCTCCGTGATACTTAAGTACAGGTCCTCATTGCGCGCCTTACGCACGTCAAAATAATAAATACGCTTTCCCGCTTTGACGGAACGGCTGTAAACGATTTCCGATTCGCGTCTCTCTTCTCTTTTTTCCATTTTTACAAGTAATTTTTAGAAAATCACTGCAAAGGTACACATTTTTTCTGACATATGCAAGCAAAATAGCGATAAAATTTCAAAAATCTCTTGCGTATATGAAAAAAAAGCAGTACTTTTGTCCTCAAAAGGTAAATTTTTCTCTTTTATGGCACAGAATACAGAGATAGAGCGTAAGTTTTTAGTTCGTTCGGATGAATGGCGGCGAGAAGTAGTGCAGCAGTTTGATATCCAGCAAGGGTATTTATGCAAGGAAGCGGATAAGACGATACGCGTACGTGTGCGTGACGAGCGCGCGTTCCTTACTATTAAGTCGGACCGTTTGCGGGAAGGGTTGGCTAAGTTTGAATGGGAGCGGGAGATTGATTTGAGCGATGCGAAGGAATTGCTTCAACTCTGTATGCAGCCGATTCTTCATAAGACGCGATATATCATTCCATGTACCAAGGAACGAGGTACGATGTACGAAGGGCAGAGAATTTGGGAAGTGGATGTGTTCCACGGGCATAAGGAAGGTTTAGTGTTGGCGGAGTTGGAGTTGGGAAGCGAGGATGAAGCTTTCGTTAAGCCCGAATGGTTGGGTGAGGAAGTGACGGGTCAGCCTCAGTATTACAACGCTAATATGTAGTTGGTCGTTGGTCCAGTCAGAGCCTCGTTAGTCTATTGCTGGGCAACCAGCATTCCGCACGCGGCAAGTATATCTTCGCCGCGTGATTTACGTATAGTAGTGGTCAAACCATGCGCGGTGAGGTAGTCGCGAAGCCACTCCATGGTGATGATATTTGAAGATTTGAAGATTTGAAGATTTGATGTTTCTCGCTTTGAAGATTGCTCGCCTTCGTGGAAACGGATGAGGTTGATGCGACAGGGCAGGCCTTTGAGCAAGCGGAGTAGTTCTTTGGCGTGACGAGGGGTGTCGTTTTGTCCGGAGAAGCAGATATATTCGAAGCTGATTCGGCGTTGATGAGTCCAGTCGTATTGCTTGAGGAGAGCGACGACGTCGGTGATGGAGAACATTCGTTCAGCAGGCATGATAGCGGCTCGTTCGGCAGGGAATGGATTATGAAGCGAAACGGCCAAATGGCAATCGCTTTCTTCGATGAAGCGTTTCATAGCCGATATGCCTACGGTGGAGACGGTGATTCGTTTGGGTGACCATCCGCAGCCGTAGTCGGCCGTTAGAATCTCCAAAGCTCGCAGTACTTCGTCGAGATTATTCATCGGTTCGCCTTCGCCCATGAGGACGAGATTCGTTAAAGGCTGTTGGTTATTAGCCATTGACTTTTGGCTTATCTCAAAGACTTGGTTGAGAATATCTGTGGCGGTGAGATTGCCGTGGAAGCCGAGTGTGCCTGTCATGCAGAATTTACATCCCATCTGGCAGCCGACTTGGGTGGATATGCAAAGGGTTGCTCGATCGTCTTCGGGAATATAAACTGATTCTACGAAGCGACCGGCTTCTGAAACCCCTCCCGACCTCCCCTCAAGGGAGGAGAAGACAGGGAATAGGTACTTGCGGGTGCCGTCGATGCTGATGGCTTCGCGAACGGGTGTGGAACGACCGATAGAGTAGGAGGCTTGTAGTGCTTGGCGTCCCTTGAGAGAGATGTTGGTCATCTGGTCGAACGAAGTAACCCGTTGCACATAGAGCCATTGCGCCAACTGTTTGCCGGCGAACTTAGGCAATCCCACGGAAAGAGCAATGTCTTGCAGCTCGGATAGCGTTTTCCCTAATAGAGGTTCCATGGATGGAAGTATAACTGTTAACGAACAACTAACTAATCACTAAGTAATCACTAACTAATCACTAAGTTTTGGCTCGTTGGAGTCGGGTTGCAACATCGTGACATCCATGTGTGGGTAGGCGAAGGTGAAGCCTTGTGGTGGTAGTTCAGTATAGAAGCGTTCGTTCATATCGAAGAAGAGATTCCAATAATCGGAGCCTTTCGCCCATGCTCTGGCGACGAAGGTTATATCGTTTTCGTTGAGCGATTTGAGTGCGACGTAGGGTGCAGGTATAGCGTCCATCTTATAATTGACGGTAGAGAGTTGGTATTTGGTTACATTCAACTCCTTGTACAGTTTCGTCATGTTGGTATTGGCTTTGAGCACGCGTTTGTCGCTATCGAGGATGGTGAGAATCGCTTTTTTGCAAGCCTCTGCATCGACGCCGTAGGAGACGCTGACGAGCCATTCGACGCGTCGGAGCGGTCGTCCGGAGATATTATTGACCGTTCCGTTAGAGAGTGCGCCGTTCGGTAAGATGACGACGCGATTGTCGGGTGTGAGGAGTTTGGTGGAGGTGATGTTGACTTCGATGACGGTGCCTCCGTGTCCCTGTGCCTCGATATAATCGCCTGCTTTGAAAGGTTTGAAGGCGAGGAGCATGATACCTCCGGCGAAGTTTTGTACCGTTCCGCTAAGTGCCATACCGATGGCCATACCGCCGGCAGCCAAGAGTGCTGCGAGTGAGGTAGTGTTAACGCCTAATGTGCTGATGGAGATGATAACCACCAGAATCGTGAGGGAAATAGACACGAACGAACCGATGAAGGAAGCGAGTGTGGGTTCCACGTTACGGCGAGTGAACATCTTATGCATGGCTTTTTTGACCAAGCCGATGAGCCACCATCCGATGACAAAAATGGCCAAAGCCGCCAGCACTTTGAGCCCGAATTGGAGCAAGGACTCTCCCACGGTGTGCCAAAATCCTTGCGGGTCGGTCTTGGCGTATTCTACCATCATTTTTACGCCCTCTTGGATGGAGTCCTGTTTTTGCTGGATCTCCTCTGCCGTCGGGGCGGTAACTTGTAAAAGTATGGATAGAAGATTATTCATGAGTGAACGAATGAACGGATGAACGAATGAACGAGTGAATGAATGAACGATTAGCGGATACGGTCTGCAGCGCGGACGAGAGCCTCATCTTTGAGGATAGCTCGAGTAGCCATCAGCGTTAATACCAAGCCAATGAGCGGAATAGAAGCCCAAGGAAGGATGTGCCATTCGGCGCCAAGGGATAGTTTGCCGAGCCAGATATAGATAGCCAGCACGCCGTAGTAGCCTACGCACAGCAAGGCAGAGAAGATATTCAGCCGCGCTTGCAGAATACGTTTGCGGTAGAGGAAGATATCTATGAGTGCTAAGAGCGGAATAAGGACGGTGGTGAGTGTCAGTCCCCACAGGCCTTGCAGGGGCACGTTAAAACTGAACGCGCTGATGTCCCACACTTGCAGTGTTTCTGCCTCTTCGGGCGAAACGAACTCTATTACGGGTACGAAACAGAGGGTGATACCCAATGCTACGACCAGCAGTAAATAAACGGTTTGAATTCTTTGTATCATAATTAGTTGTCAGTTGTCAGTATTCAGTATTCAGTTTTTCATGGCTTCTTCGAGGGACGCACATTTATCTCCGTGTGCATTGACCCATCCTATTTGTCGGGCAGGGTTGCCAACCATGAGTGCGTATGGCGGTACATCTTTGGTGACGACCGAACCGGCACCAATAAGGCAGTACTCGCCGAGTGTGTGTCCACAAACGATGGTGGCGTTGGCACCGACTGACACGCCGCGTTTGAGGATGGTCTCACGGTATTCCTCTTTGCGCGAAACAGCTGCGCGGGGGTTAATGACGTTGGTAAAGACCATCGACGGACCGAGGAAGACGTCATCCTCACATTTCACGCCGGTGTAAACAGAGACGTTGTTCTGGATTTTGCAGTTACGGCCGAGTACTACGTTTGGTGAGATGACAACGTTCTGCCCTATATTGCACTCCTCGCCGATGATACAACCGGACATGATATGACTAAAATGCCATATTTTTGTTCCTTTGCCTATTTGGCAGCCCTCGTCCACATAGGACGATTCATGTACGAAGTAATTTGCCATTTTGTCATTTATCATGTACCATTTATTTAAAAGAACAGTTTTAAGATGTCGTTGAAGTTAGCGAAGACGAGTAGGGCAAGGAGCAGCCAGAAACCTATTTCGTTGGCTTTCTCGAGGAATTTATCGCTTGGTTTGCGCCGCGTGATCATCTCTACGAGCAGGAAGAGGATGTATCCGCCGTCCAAAGCAGGGATGGGGAGGAAGTTCATGAACGCGAGGATGATGCTCAGGAAAGCGGTCATGTGCCAGAAAGTGTACCAACTCCAAGAACTGGGGAACATCGAGCCGATGGCACCAAATCCTCCCAGCGATTGTGCACCTTCTTTGGTGAAGACGAGTCGGAACTGCTTGACGTACATGGCCAGGATATTCCAGCCGTAGGTGATTCCTTCGGGGATAGCTTGCCAGAAGGAGTAGTCTGTATGTTCAATCTCGAAGTTCGGAACGCGAGTGAAGACCCCTATTTTGCCTTGGTCTCCAATGAAGAGTGAAGCGGTCTGGAATTGGTTGTTGCGGTAGAATCCTATTTGTACGGAGTCGCACAGGTGATGCTGCAGTTCTTGTGTGGCCTGCACGAAGCAAGGTGTCTGTACGGATCCGACAGATACGATACTGTCGCCTTTCTGCAGTCCGCCGTAGTAAGCGGCTTGTTCTGGAAGCACACTATCCACCACGAATGGCACCCATTCGGAGATGAGTACGTAGCGTTGTTTCTGATACGAAGCGTCGGCGCGTTTTTTCTCGCGTTCGCGTTTATCAAACTCATTCTGGATAGCGAGATAGCGTGTGCCGAGGTCTTCGGACATGGTCAGTGCAACGGTGTCTTCGCCGCGTAGCACGAGTACGTTGCGTTTGCCTTCAATGATGATGGATTGTACAACATCGTTGAGTATCTGAGGTTCTTCGCCGTTGATGGAGAGTATCTTATCCTGCTGCTCAAATCCTTCGCCTTGCAGGATCTCGGAATAATAGAGGCCACTTTCTATATTACGCAGGGGCAGGGTGTTCGTGCCGTAGTTCCAAATCAGCAGAATGAAGATGACGATGGCGCCAATGAAGTTGACTAATATACCTCCGAGGATGATGAGCAGTCGTTGCCACGCGGGTTTAGAGCGGAACTCCCATTGTTGGGGTTCGGAAGCGAGGTCTTCGGTGGAGTGTGTTTCATCCACCATGCCGGCGATGGCGCAGTAGCCACCAAAAGGCAGCCATCCGATACCCCATTCGGTGTTCTCGGGGTGCTTTTCCCATTCCTCGTCGTCGTTAGGTGCAAAGAACTTACAATGCCATTTGCCATCGTATTTCTTGGCACGGAAGAGACTCCGTTTGGGGTTGAAGAACAAGTAGAATTTCTCCACGCGGACGTGGAAAATCTTCGCAAAAGTGAAGTGCCCCAACTCGTGAATCAACACGAGAAAGGAAAGGGCGAGTATTAATTGGAGTGCTTGAATCATCTATTTATTTACCATTTAGTCATTTACCATTTACCATTTTTTCTGCTATGCGGCGTGCTTCGGCATCGATAGCAACGTAGTCTTCGTAGTTTGGCTTGGCGATGAAGGGTGTTTGTACCATCGTCTCGGCGATGATGTCGGACATCTGCAGGAAGGCACAGCGTCCTTGACGGAAGGCGAGGTTCACCACTTCGTTGGCAGCATTGAGCACACAAGGGACAGTGCCGCCTCTCCGCATCGCTTCGTATGCCAGACCTAAGTTGGGGAAGCGTGTCAGGTCGGGTTTCTCGAAGGTCAGCTCTTTGAGTGCCAGCAGGTCAGCCCGTGGGAAGTCAGAGGCTAAGCGTTCGGGGAAGGAGAGTGCGTATTGGATAGGCAGCCGCATATCGGGTGCGCCGAGTTGTGCTTTGATAGCGCCGTCGGTGTATTGCACCGCTGAGTGAACGATCGATTGCGGATGAACGAGCACTTCAATCTTTTCTACCGGTACGCCAAAGAGCCATTTGGCTTCGATCACTTCAAATCCCTTGTTCATCATCGACGCCGAATCGATAGTTATCTTCGCGCCCATGTCCCAGTTCGGATGTTTGAGTGCATCGGCAGCGGTAACGGATTGCATCTGTTCGAGAGTGAAGGTTCGGAACGGACCTCCGCTGGCGGTGAGCAGGATCTTCTCAATCTCACTTTGGTCTTCGCCTACGAGACTTTGGAAGATAGCACTATGTTCGCTATCTACGGGCAGGATGGGAGTGTGGTACTGTTGTGCCAGCGCGCATATGATCTCCCCTGCTACGACGAGTGTCTCTTTGTTCGCGAGTGCGATGGTCTTACCGGCTTTGATGGCTTCGATGGTGGGTCGCAAACCTGCATAGCCTACCATGGACGCTACGACCACGTCGATGGATGGCATGGTGACCATCTGTGCGATGGCGTCTGCGCCTGCCCAGACTTTACAGTTGAGAGTTGAGAGTTGAGCGTTGAGCGTGTCATAGAGGCTCTCATCGGCGATGCAGACCACCTCGGGGTGGAACTCTTTCGCTTGGGCTACGAGTTTATCCACGCTCGTGTTCGCGCATAGCGCGTAAACACTATATCGTTCCGGGTACGCGCGCACTACCTCTAAGGTCTGCGTGCCTATAGAACCCGTTGAACCTAATATCGCTAATTGCTTAATTTTCAATTATCAATTATCCATTATCCATTAAAATACTATCACTTCCTCGGGGTTGACGAACTGTCCATCGTCCCGTATCTCAATCAGTAGGTTGGTTTGTCCGTCCATCAGACCGATACTCTCACCGGCCTCCACGAAGGTACCCGGACGCTTGAGGGCTGTGGCTACCTGTCGGTAGATGCACAGGAACGAACCGTGTTGCACCATCATCGTAAAGGTGTTATCCATCTCATGCTCCACATAGACGATGCGGCCTTGCATGATCGACAACACGTTCTCGTTCTTCGCTACGCGGATGGCAGTGCTGAACAGTTTCTCGTCAGCGTTGGCCGATTGTACCACTACACCTCGAACGGGTCGGTGGAACTGACGGAGACTACGGTTGGTGGAGTTGTCATACAGCAACATTCTATCTCGCTCGGCTTGTTCGTAATGCGCCAAGAAAGCGTCGGTCAGTTCGTTGCGTTGCTCCAATAACTGTGCGCGTTGCACCATCTCAATGGAGTCCAGACGTGCCACACTGTCGGTCGATATATCGCCTGCGGTGACATGTTTGATGACGTCGAGGTACTGCCGCTGAAAGGCGAGCGTCGTTTGCAACGAATCGACGCGTGCGGACTCCACGATCAGTTGCTGACGGATACTCTCGCTGTACCCCGGGAGAATATTTCGAATGGGTGTGTAGATGATGAGCACCGACAGAACGATGATCAGTACCAAGAACAGGGCTACCAGCACGCTGATCGTTCCCATACCGCTTAGGCGCATATGAAAGACCTCGCGAAGCGTTCGGTCATCCAGCACCGCTAACCGGTACTGCCGCCGCATTCGCACCCACCAACTATCTCGTTTTCTTACCACGTATTCAGTTTTCAGTAATCAGTATTCAGCTTAAAATGGTACAACCTGTGCAGGGTTTCAATTGCTTGAAGAAATCATTGCCTTTGTCATCTACGAGGATGAATGCCGGGAAATTCTCCACTTCTATCTTCCAGATTGCTTCCATGCCTAACTCGGGATACTCCACGCACTCGATGGACTTGATGTTGTTCTGCGCGAGGATAGCCGCAGGTCCACCGATAGAGCCGAGGTAGAAGCCTCCGTGTTTCTGACACGCGTTGGTGACGTCAATGGAACGATTACCCTTAGCGAGCATGATGAGGGAGCCTCCGTGGTCTTGGAACTCATCTACATACGGGTCCATACGACCTGCTGTGGTCGGCCCCATCGAACCGCATGCCATGCCTGCCGGCGTCTTCGCCGGACCAGCGTAGTAGATGGGATGGTTCTTGAGGTATTCCGGCATCGGTTCGCCTGCGTCCAGACGCGCTTTGATTTTCGCATGAGCGATGTCACGGCCAACGATAATAGTGCCGTTGAGGCTGAGACGCGTACCGATGGGGTATTGGGTCAGGATAGCGCAGACATCCTTCATCGGTTGGTTGAGGTCGATACGAACCGCATCGCCTTCTCCGGCTTGACGAAGTTCCTCAGGTATGAGGGAAGCGGGGTTGTTATCCAGTTTCTCAATCCATATACCGTCTTTGTTGATCTTACACTTGATGTTACGGTCGGCAGAGCAGCTAACGCCGAGACCGATGGGGCAGGAAGCACCGTGACGCGGCAGACGAACGACGCGCACGTCGTGCGCCATGTATTTGCCGCCGAACTGTGCACCGAGACCTATTTTGTATGCCTCTTGCAGCAGTTGTTTCTCCAGTTCGACATCGCGGAACGCACGTCCGGTCTCATCGCCGGTGGTAGGCAGCGAATCGTAGTAGTGCGTCGATGCCAGTTTGACGGTCAGCAGGTTCTTCTCTGCCGAAGTACCACCGATGACGATGGCGATGTGGTAAGGCGGACAAGCGGCTGTTCCGAGGCTTTTCATCTTCTCCACGAGGAAGGGGATGAGTGTGCCGGGATTTTGGATACGGGCCTTGGTCTCCTGGTAGAGGTAGGTCTTGTTGGCCGAACCGCCACCTTTGGTCACGCATAAGAACCGATACTCAGGGCCATGCGTGGCTTCGATATCTATCTGCGCCGGCAGGTTGCACTTAGTGTTCACCTCGTCGTACATGTTGAGCGGCGCGTTCTGCGAATAACGCAGGTTGCACTCCGTGTAGGTGTTGAACACGCCGCGGCTGAGGGCTTCTTCATCCTCAAAGCCTGTCCAGACCTGCTGACCTTTCTCGCCATGGATGATGGCGGTGCCGGTATCTTGGCAGAGCGGCAGTTGTCCTTTGCACGCCACTTCTGCGTTGCGCAGGAAGGTCAGCGCTACGTATTTGTCGTTGGCAGAAGCCTCCGGATCGCGGAGGATCTTTGCTACTTGCTCGTTGTGGCTGCGGCGTAACATGAAACTCACGTCATGAAAAGCCTGTTGTGCCATCAGCGTGAGCGCTTCCGGCTCTATTTTTAAGATCTCGTGACCTTCAAATTCGCTAACCGACACATGGTCCTTGGTCAGCAGATAATACTCGGTCTCATCCTTGCCGAGTTGAAACATAGGAGCGTACTTAAATTCCATAGTATTGTGTGTGTTAAATCAATTCGCATAAAATGCGGGTGCAAAGGTACAAAAAAAAATGCATATATGCAAATATTTTCATTATTTTCTTGCATATTCCAAATATTTTTTGTAACTTTGCACCGCAAAATCGTTAAAACACAAATCGTTAAAACACAATTAGTATGCCAGAAGTAAGTCGTTTTTATGGAATCATCATCAAGATGTTCTTTAAACCTAAAGAGCACGAACCTGCACATATCCATGCTCTGTATGAGGTGTATAGGTGTGTTTGATATTAGTACTTTCGAAATGACTGAAGGTGATCTGCCAAATCGTGCGCAGAAGATGGTCAAAGAATGGCTTACCGAGCATAAGGATGAATTACAAGAGATGTGGAATACGCAGAAGATTGTCAAACTTCCACCTTTAAAAGATTAAACTATGATACCGCGAATTAAGTCATATCAGCCGCTAAAGGATTTCCAGTTACTTGTATCGTTTGACGATGGGAGACAGGTTCGTTATGACGTGGCAGATGATATAGCTACACTCCCTGCTTTTAGAGATTTGCAAACAGAGCAAGGCTTGTTCGAAAATGCGCAGTTGGATGCCAGTAGGACTTGTATTTATTGGAATGATCAGATTGACCTTCCAAGTGATGCAATTTACGAATATGGGGTAACTATTTGATAACCCATCGTCCCCGCTTGGACGTTAAAAACGGAGTAAGCGCGAAGCGTCGCGCGATAACATATTAAAATAACAAGCATTACTATTATTTCGCGTTTACCGAAAAGCCCGTCAATCTTTAAGGAAATAAACGACAAATAATCAGTAAAGGTTTCCGTATATAGGATGCCTTAATCCAACTAATATAGATGCTTCACACTTTTGTGTGAGTTTCTTAAGTTGGATGAGGTTTCCTTGACGGGCTGCCTTGGTACGCGATAAGAAACTCACATTTTCTTATTGCGTGCGGATTGATAGTTATGCACGAACAACTATCAATCTATGGCAGGAAACGCTGACTTAAGAGCTGCGAATACAGCAAAGAAAGATGAGTTCTACACCAAATTAGATGACATCGCCAAGGAACTCAAATACTACGCACAGTACTTTCAGGGGAAAGTAGTGTTCTGTAATTGCGATGATCCGTACGAAAGCAATTTCTTTAAGTATTTTGCACTAAACTTTAACCGATTAGGCCTCAAGAAACTAATTGCCACCTGCTATGATGGTTCGCCTGTTGCAGGAGACGAACTGCCTTTGTTGTTTGAGATTGAAGAAACCGAGCCGAAGAAGATTGCTTACAAAGTTGAGATTACCGAAGTTCTGGATTACAACAACGATGGAGCCGTAAATCTGGCGGATGTGCAATACTTAATCCAAAATGACAAAAACGTACTTTCGCTGCTCAAAGGGAATGGTTCGTTTGATAGCCCGGAGTGTATCGAATTACTCAAAGAAGCAGACATAGTAGTCACAAATCCACCATTTTCTCTCTTCCGTGAGTACCTTGCATTATTAGATAAGTACGATAAACAATTCTTGATTATTGGCAATACAAACGCACTTTCGTACAAAGAGATTTTTCAAATGTTTCAACAAGATAAAATTCGTACGGGCTATACGAATTTTAATGTTGGAATGTTCTTCCAAGTTCCGGATAATTGGGAAAAGTTCCATCATTTAGAGAATGGTAAAAAGATGGCACGTGTATCAACATCATGCTGGTTTACTAATATGCCTGTAACTCGACATAATGAAGATTTGGATTTATACAAACATTATACACCAGAAGAGTATCCTAAATTTGATTATTACGATGCAATAAATGTAAATACATATACTGACATACCATGTGACTACGAAGGAATAATGGGTGTGCCTATTACTTTTTTAGATAAATACAATCCTGAACAATTTGAAATAGTTGATGCAATAGGAAGGTATAGTATGCTTACAGGACCAACACCAGAAACACAGGGAAAATATCTAACAATGTTGGATGGTAAGCCTAAATATGCTAGAGTAATTATTCGCAATAAAAAACCACAAAAGCCATGAAAATAGAATTACATGAAATCCGCGTGCGGGAATTGTGCGCGGGGTATAATGATTTGAGTATTCAGGAAGAAGGTATCGTCGGCTACGGCGGACGACTGAATATACGCCCGAAATACCAGCGTGAGTTCGTCTATGACGAGAAACAACGAAATGCCGTCATGGACACCGTTTGGCAGAATTTTCCATTAAACGTCATGTATTGGGTGAAAACGGATGGTACAGACGGCATTGAATATGAGGTCCTCGACGGCCAGCAACGAACGATTTCCATCTGTTCGTTCATCGCAGGCGAGTACATGATGCTCTTCGATGGTAACTTATTAGGATTCAACAACATGACGTTCGAACAGCAAAATCGTATTCTTGACTACAAGTTGCAGATTTATATATGCGAGGGCACCGATGAAGAGAAGTTGAAATGGTTCCAACGTATCAATATTGCCGGAGAGAAACTCAAAGAACAGGAGATTCGCAATGCCATCTATTCCGGCTCTTGGGTGACACAAGCCAAGCGCCGTTTCTCCAAGACAGGCTGCGTGGCATACAAAATCGGTTCGGACTTCATGAACGGTTCGCCTATTCGGCAGGACTACTTCGAGACCGCGCTCAGTTGGATAGCCGACAAACAAGGCCTGACGATTGAGAAATACATGGCTACTCACCAGCACGACACCGACGCCGATGAACTATGGCAGTACTTCCAAGATGTTATTCATTGGATAGAGAAACTCTTCGGACGCAAGTATAAAAAGGAGATGAAAGGTGTCGAATGGGGTTTGCTCTACAACCGCCACAAGGATACGACGCTTACCGCAACGGCTATCAATCAACAGATGGAACGATTGATGGCAGACTCCGACGTGCAAAAGAAATCCGGTATCTTTGCGTACATCCTTGATGGCGACATTCATCATTTAGGAATACGCACGTTTGATGCCAACACCCGTCGTGAGGTCTATGAACGGCAAGGAGGAAAGTGTGCTATCTGTGGTAAACCGTTTGATATAGAAGTGATGGAAGCCGACCATATTACCCCGTGGGTGAAAGGCGGTCGAACGATAGCATCGAACTGCCAGATGCTATGCCGTGACTGCAACAGGCGAAAGAGTAGTAAATAAGCGGCATTTATTCTGTTCGAAGGGAAAAATCCCATTTTAATGACATTTCCAGACCACAAAATTTGGAAATGTCATTTTTTTGTTGTATCTTTGCAGAAAATTTCAGAGAGGCGATATAGACATCACCTAATTCTTGTTTTTTTCTTGCAGTTTGGTTATAGTGACGTCGGAATAAGCATTCGATGAGCATACGATGAGCATACGATGAGCATTCGATGGAACAAGGTGGAAGATCCGTGGAAGAATCGGCCGGATTCGGAGAAGCTCGGGGTGGAGGCGGAGACGGGATTTGGAGAAGCTCGGGGTGGAATTGGAGGCGGGATTTGGGGAAGCTCGGGGTGGATCTGGAGAGGGATTTGGAGAAATGTTGATTAAAACGAGGTTGGCGAAAAGAAGAAAAGTAAGAGAAAAATAAGAGAAAAATAAGAGCAAAATAAGAGAAAAACGTTTTTTCCTGAGAAAAAATTTGCATATATCAAAATTTTGTTGTACCTTTGCACGCTTTTTCGCGCTCACTACCCTCGTACACGCGTCAAAACTCTGTTTTAACAATAGGTACTCGGGTGTGCTCGCTCTCCCCACCGCAAACAGCCTCCGGCTTGGTTTACGTTGGGGACCCCGGGTTAAGGGCGCAGAGAAAGGCTAACATTGTTTAACCCTTTAACGGGATTCCGAAATAATTTGGCTTTAGCTCTTGCCATGGCTTTGGCTCCTATTTTTTGGCCAACACCAACGCCAATGCCAACGCCGAAAATTTTGCTTCCCAAAATTTATTTTCTCATGGCAGAAAATCTTTCTCTCCAGAACTTCGACTGGGATGCCTATGAAGCACAAAAGCAAGGCAAACAAAACGAAGAAGAAATCCAAAAGTATAACAACACGCTGAGCGCCATCAAGGACAATGAAGTCGTTGAGGGTACCGTAATCAGTATCAACAAGCGCGAGGTGGTTGTCAACGTAGGTTACAAGTCAGACGGTATCGTGCCGGCTGCTGAGTTCCGCTACAACCCTGAGCTCAAGGTAGGCGACAAAGTAGAAGTGTACATCAAGAGCCAGGAGGACAAAAAAGGACAGCTCGTTCTGTCGCACAACGAGGCACGTACTGCACGTGCTTGGGACCGCGTTAACGAGGCTTACAACGCAGGTGAGATCGTTACCGGTTACATCAAATGGCGTTCGAAGGGCGGCATGATCGTTGACGTTCTCGGTATGGAGGCCTTCCTGCCGGGTAGCCAGATCGACGTCAAGCCGGTTCGCGATTACGACATCCTCGTCGGCAAGACCATGGAGTTCAAGATCGTCAAACTGAACCCTGAATTCCGCAACGTCGTTGTTTCCCACAAAGCGCTCATCGAGGCTGAACTCGAGGCTCAAAAGGCTGAGATCGTCGGCAAACTCGAGAAGGGTCAGGTACTCGAAGGTACGGTTAAGAACATCACCAACTACGGTGTCTTCATCGACCTCGGAGGCGTGGATGGTCTTATCCAC
>JAFSWF010000020.1 GCA_017444615.1 Paludibacteraceae bacterium
TGTCAAGTTGCCCCTCAAGTACGACGAGATCGGTCTCTTCCAAGACGGCTTGGCATATGTAGTGAGCGGCAAGAAGTACGGTCTTGTTAATGAAAAGGGCGAGCTGGTATGCAAACCTCAGTTCGCACAGATTTATCACCCTAACTCGGATGGTATTCGTATCGCAGCGGTAAAGAAGAACAAAAAAGCCCAGAAGGAGTTTGATGGCTTGAGCACGTACACCGTTATTACCAAAGAGGGCAAGATGATGTTCCCTGCTAATTACGGAACAACTGTAGGTAGTTATACGCGTGCTTCTCTCGCACCCCAGTTCGTTTCGCAGTTTGCAGACGGCCAAGATACACTGAATACGGAATTGGGTTATATCCGCTTAGGCACACTCAAAAATCCGTGCATTTACGATTTAGAGGGTAATCTCATTTATGACGATACACGTCGCAACGCTATTCTTCAAGAAGTTTTCGGCTCGAAAGGTAAAGTCGGAAACAAGAACATGTATGGTCCTTACACGGATTTTACTCCGCTGGAGGATGTGCTTCGTCTTATTTATAACCAGAAGGGGGCAAAGAATCAATTAAATGTCGTTTTGGCTTATTACGACCTGAAGGAACAAAAACTCATCAAATACTACACCTCCACATATTCCAAGGGAAAGACTATCCTGCAATGGAACCCGGATGAGGAAATTGGTCTGCTTCCATTTTCAGAAGGTTTTGCGGTAGCTCACCTCAAACAAACCGGCAACCAACGTTCTGAACTGATTGACAGAGCGGGAAACGTGGTAGCTACATTCCCTTATTTAGGATGTATGTCCTATAAGAATGGATATGCTGTGGCGAAAAACAACAATAATAAATGGGGTGTGATTGACGCACAGCAAAACCAAGTTCTTCCTTATCGTTTTGACGAGGCCGCAGCACAAGTGAACGGCAAAGAGGATAATCTCTATCTCCAAGTCAAAGAGGGCACTTATTGGGGTGTTGTAGATTTGAAGAATACTACCATAGTACCGTTTGAGTACGACGCATTGACAACTTTCGAAGGTTCGGATGCTATTTTTGCTAATAAGAATAACCGTCTTGGTGTGTTCGAAGGGACGAAGCAGATTTTACCTTGCGACTATGACTCGCTGAAGCAATTCCGCAAAGATGCTTTCGTTTGTGTTCGTGGCAAAGAAGTGAGCGTCTATAGTTTGGCAACCAAGAAAATGTCTGATACGTACGTCGGTTTCACACGCGTGTTCGATGCCGACCAAGAACTGCACAATGGTTCGTTCTTCGAACTCTATACAATTCAGAACGTGAACGATACCGTATATGGCTATATTGACGGCAAAGCGGAAATTGTTGTTCCGTTTGTTTTCAACAACACCATTTCTGCGGAGCGTGCGTACAAACATTTCCGCAATCTGCCTACGCAAGAGTTCGGAGAGCTTGAACTCTATCGCATGTTGCTTCGCTTCTCGGTACGCGAACGCACGTACACTTTGGATGCAATTGTACCAAACAACGACTGGGATTATTAATACATGGAGGAACGCCTTATGAAAACAAATTTCAAATATATATTGTTAGGCATCATTTTGCCTTTCTGCGTGATAGCCAATGCACAACACCGCAAAATTGATGAAGTGGAGTATCGTCGTAGTTCACTGTACTCGATTCTCATCAACCATACCGAACAACGTCTGGGAACCAACATCGCAGATATTTTTATTGAGATGCCGGTGCCCGATAAGTACAACGATCATGACCTGAGCGTTAAGATCATCACCGTAGATAATAAACTCAAGAAAGACGAGAAAGGCGAAGATTTCCTTGCAGCGAACTATATCGCCAGCCATATGGTAGCTCGTTGGTTCGACCGCAACCCGTTAACCGGAGAATGCGATATGGAATTGGTCAAGTCTCGCGGACTCTATGATGCGTCGCAGGCGGAGATTAATATTGCTAACCAAGCCATTCGTGGCAATGCGTTGCTGCAAGACGCCGGCGAAGATCTGATCCATAACACCTTCGTTCTCGTCAACGATATTCGTTATATTGACAAAGAGAAACAAGGTCAACAGGCCGGTATGGCTCTCAATGTTATCTTCTCCGTCTTAGGCGCCGTAGCGGGTGCAGCCACAGGTGCTAACTTTGGCGATTTGGGTAAGAACCTTGGTCAGAGTCTGCAAGCGATGATGGAGACGCTCAAGGGTTTCAAGGTTAAAGTGAACACGCATCTCTATCGCCTCGCTTGGGATGATGAGACCGCTATCCAGTTCTACGAGACCATGTACACGGATGTGCCGGATGCCACAAAGAAAGAGGCGTTTGAAAACAACCGTGGTTTATTCAAATTAGAGTACGTAGGTTCGCAACTTTCGTCCGGTAGCGATGTTAGTTTCTTAGGTGTGAACCTTGACACTCCGGATGAGATGATCCGTAAGGCATGTACACGTGCAATCGATGAGAACGTAGCCAACTTGGCACATAACTTTGAGTTCTTCCGCGTCAAAGAGCGTCTGACTTCTGTTAATCCTATTCAAGCGCCTATTGGTATGAAAGAGGATGTGAACGAAAAGAGTAAATTTGAAGTGCTGCTGCCGGAACTCAAGAATGGTAAGATGACCTATAAACAAGTGGCTATCATCAAGCCCAAGAAGAACATGATTTGGGACAACCGTTATATGGCGTTCGAAGAAGGTGCTACCGGTGCGAACTTAAAAGCCACCACCTTTGAGAAAGTATCGGGCGGTGAGATCCTACCGGGTATGTTAATTCGCGAGTTAGCGAAATAATGGCACGATATTTGTAAGGTGAAAATTGAAAACTGAAAATTGAAAGGATATGAGAAAGATTCTTTTATCGCTACTGGTAGTAGCATTAAGTTTGCCGATGATGGCAGGTCCTCGTCAAAAGAAAGCAGACAAGGACACTGAGCAGTTCCGTTACGAGATAGAGTGTGCAGGCAATGCCTCCCAAGGTAACTATCTGGTTAAGGTATGGAGTTATAGTCGTACTGCTTCTATCGCCGAGAACCAATGCCGCAAGAATGCAGTTCATGGCGTTATTTTCAAGGGATACGGAGGTGGTCAAGGCTGTGTAGCTCAACGTCCGCTGGCAAGTAATCCCGGTGCAGAAACCCAAAACGAAGATTACTTCAAGAGTTTTTTTGCCACAGGCGGTGAGTTCCAGAAATACGCCTCTATTGTAGAAGGTACAACCGAGGTGATGAAAGTCGGTAAGGAGTATAAAGTGGGCAATGTGGTAAATGTTCGCAAGGACGATTTGCGCAAAGCATTGGAAGCTGCCGGTATCATCCGTGGACTGAGTAGTGGATTCTAATGAATTAAGAATTAAAAATTACGAATTCGTATGAAAAAGTTAAGTGTTTTTATAGCTGTTTTGGTAGGCATGGGGATTTTGGCTGGTTGCGGTTCCAAACGCTCGCAGGCGTACTACGATCAAAAGAGCCAAGTGCTGAGCGCTAACTATGATGGTAGTTATGTTATCCGCACGCAAGTTCGTTCGCGTAACTCCGCTTTAGCCTTTAATGAGGCACAACGCAAAGCCGTAGAGGAAGTTATTTTTGATGGCGTTAAGTCTGCCTCCAGTGGTGTAACAGACCTCAAGCCGCTTTGCTTTGACTTGAATGCACGTGAGAAATACGAGACCTATTTCCAAGCTTTCTTCTCGGATGAGGGAGACTGGACTCAATTCGTTAGTCTCCGTGATAAACGCGCCGGTTCGACGAGATATCAACGTACCACCTCACAAATGGTACAAACGGTGACCGTGACCGTACAACGTGCTGAACTCAAGAAACGACTCCAAGCGGATGGTATCATCCCCATGGAAGGAAGGTACTAAGCCATTTACCATTTGGTCATTTACCATTTACAATTTATTTTTCATTTAATCATTTAGTCAATTATGAAAAAGTATCTTTTAACCATAGTACTTATGTGTGCAGCGCTGGCCGCGAGTGCACAGATTAAGAAACCGGAACTGATGGTCATTCCGTCTGATGTATGGTGCATCAGCAATGGCTATTACACCGAGATTGACAATTTGGGAGCCACCACCAAAGTGCCCAATTACAAGCAGGCACTTCAGGAGAATATGGGCCTTAAGTTAGCTATCGCTAAGATTAATGACCTGATGGCGGAACGTCAATTCCCGCTGCAGAGCTTGGAGCAGACCATTAAGAACTTAGAGCAACGCCGCATGGAGGATAACCTAACCACTTCTAAGGCCGGCAATGAATTAGCAGAAAGTCCGCTGGATGAGGTGGCTCGTACGGCTAAGTGCGACATCATCCTCGAGCTCAGTTGGGATGTAAAGAAGGTTGGTCCAAAGAACTCGCTGTCTTATATTCTGGAGGCACGCGACGCTTACACCAGCAAGTCTATTGGCGCAGCCAGCGGAACCGGAGCTCCATCTATTTCGGCAGACGTAGATGTGCTGCTGGAAGAGGCTATTGTATCCAACATGGATAATTTCAACAACCGACTGATGGATCATTTCACAGAGATGCAAACAATCGGTCGTGAGATTAGTTTGGATATCAAGGTATTTGCGAACAACCCTGCCGGTATAGACCTTGAGACTGAGTTTGGTGACGATGAATTGATTGACATCATCAATAACTGGCTGCAAGTGAATACTATTCAAGGTCGTTTCTCAATGCCGTATGCCAGCGAGAACGTAGCTAACTTCACCCAAGTTCGTATACCGGTTTATGACGAGCGTGGACGTGCTATCGATGCCAATGGGTTTGCTAAGCAACTTTCCAAATACCTGCGAAAAGAGCCGTATAATATTCCGACCAAAGTGTTGGTAAAAGGTTTAGGACGCGCAGTTATCATCCTTGGCGAGAAATAAAGCCATTTACCATTTTTCATTTACCATTTAATCAATTGGATTATTATGAAAAAGATATATTCCATACTAGCAGCGATGATGATGAGCACCATGCTCTTTGCTGCAGAGACCGAGTTCCTACCTATCTCCGTGATGGCTATCAGTGATACTGAGCCATTTCCCACGGGTGCAAAAGCGTTGATGGAGAATAAGTTGACACAAATTCTCACGCGTAACGGTATCGCAGGGTTAGACTACGATAATCAGTTTATTCTGACGGTCACCACTACCCCATTGGATAAGGATATTATCGCCGGTCCTCCTTCGAAGATCTCTGAAAAGATGGAGATGAACCTTTATATAGCGGATGTGCTTGCACAAAAGATTTTCTCTACCACCAGTATGACCGTTCGCGGTTTGGGTGAGACGGAAACCAAATGCTACTTGAATGCTATCAGCCGTATGCCTGTTCAATCGAAGGAATTAAGTCAGTTCATTGAGGAGGGAAAGCAGAAAATTATCGCTTACTATGACCACGAGACTGATAATCTTATCAAACAGGCTAATTTCCTGGCTAAACAGAAGAAATACGAAGAGGCACTCTCTATCGTTATGATAGTACCGGCACAAAGTGCTAAGTACGACGCCGCTATCAATGCCGGTTTGGATATCTACCAACAATACCTCGATAACGAGTGCAATATCAATCTCGCGAAAGCACGCACCGCTTGGGCTGCTCAGCAAAATGCAGTCGGTGCAGCCGCTGCTGGTGAGTATCTGGAGAAGATTCTGCCGGACGCAGGTTGCTACAACGAGGCGATGGAACTTTATCGTGAGATTAAGGGCAAAGTGCTGGATGACTGGAAGTTTGAGATGAAGAAATACCAAGACGGTGTGGACATCCAAAAACTGATGATCGATGGCGCACGTCAAGTAGGTGTTGAGTTTGGTCGTCACCAACCGCAGAAAGAAACGACTATCGGCTTCCTCCGCGGTCTGTTGTAAGAGGCTGTTAGCTGTTGGCTATTGGCTATTGGCATAAATAAAACGAGCTCGTCTTCCCGACGAACTCGTTTTTCTTATAACAAACAATCTTTATTTTGAAACACTAATCGTAGTGTATTTTTCGAATTCACTTATTTAGATACAAAACCCGTGCCAAACTTTACTTTTCTGTATTTTTTTGAAATATTTTCTGCCGATATTCAGATGTTTATCAAAGATAAACGTAGTTTGGCACGGTATTTGTTATACAATAAAGTGGAAAATTAATTCAATACAATATTATGCAAAACCCTGTGGATATTCGTGAACTTCAAGAACGCGTAGAGCGTGAGAGTTCGTTTGTAGATGCCTTGACATTAGGCATGAATCAAGTGATCGTTGGTCAGAAACATCTGGTTGAGAGTTTGCTCATCGGTTTGCTGAGTGACGGTCATATTTTATTGGAAGGTGTGCCTGGTTTGGCAAAGACGTTGGCTATTAAGACGCTGAGCGATTTGATCAAGGCTGATTTTAGTCGTATTCAGTTTACTCCGGATCTGTTGCCGGCGGATGTAATCGGTACGCAGATCTACAGCATCAAAGATGAGGCATTCCGTATCAAGAGAGGTCCTATCTTTGCTAATTTTGTATTAGCGGATGAGATCAACCGTGCACCGGCGAAAGTGCAGAGTGCGCTGCTGGAAGCTATGCAGGAGCGCCAAGTGACCATCGGCGACGAGACCTTTAAGTTGGATGATCCGTTCTTGGTATTAGCAACTCAGAACCCGATTGAGCAAGAAGGAACCTACCCTCTTCCGGAGGCGCAGACGGACCGTTTCATGCTCAAAGTGGTTATTGGCTATCCGAAGAAAGAGGAAGAGCAGGCTATCATTCGTCAGAATATCGGCAACGAGAAGAAGACCGTTCTGCCGATTTTGTCGAAGGAAGATATCATCAAGGCGCGCTCTATTGTGAATGAAGTGTACTTGGATGAGAAGATCGAGAAATACATCGTTGATATCGTCTTTGCTACCCGTAATCCGGAAGAGTACGGATTAAAGGACTTGAAGCAAATGATTGCGTTTGGCGGTAGTCCTCGTGCCAGCATCAATTTAGCCCGTGCCGCTCGTGCATATGCGTTCATTCATAGAAGAGGTTATGTAACACCGGAAGATGTGCGTGCCGTTTGCTATGACGTGTTGCGTCATCGTATTGGTTTGACCTACGAGGCAGAGGCCAATAATCTGACCACAGAAGATATTATTACAGAGGTATTAAATGCCGTTCAGGTACCGTAAATAGTAGCTGATACTATCGGGTATTGTCTAGGATTACCTCGTAATAGGTAGGTAATAGGTACGTAACAGGTAGGTAATAGGTAGGTAAGAAGCAGGTATTTAGCAGGTATTTAGCAGGTATTTAGTAGGTAATAAATAGTTCTTTATGACAAGTGAAGAGTTATTACAACGAGTTCGGAAGATAGAGATCAAGACGCATGGTTTGAGTCGGAATATCTTCGCAGGCGAGTACCACAGCCAGTTCAAAGGTCGTGGTATGGCTTTTAGCGAGGTTCGGGAGTACCAGCCGGGCGATGATGTGCGTTCCATAGACTGGAACGTGACAGCGCGGTTGAACAAGCCTTACATCAAGGTCTATGAAGAGGAGCGTGAGCTGACGGTGATGTTGCTCGTTGATGTCAGCGGAAGCAGGAATTTTGGAACGGTTAGTCAGATGAAACGTGACACAATGGCCGAAGTAGCCGCTACGCTCGCATTCTCTACTATCGAGAACAACGATAAGGTGGGAGTTATTTTCTTCTCGGACCAAGTGGAGAAGTTCATTCCGCCTAAGAAAGGAAAGAGTCACGTGCTGCATATAATCCGCGAGTTGTTGAGTTTTGAGCCGGAACATACGGGAACGAACATCAACTCAGCGTTGCAGTACTTGACCAACGCACAGAAAAGACGGTGTACTGCGTTTCTGATCAGCGACCTGATGGATGTACGATTTACGGATGTACGAAGTACGAAGGAGCGCGGTGTGGCGCCGGTGGTTATTGCAAGCCGAAAGCATGATCTGAATGCCATTCAGATTTATGATAGAAGGGACGCTGAGTTGCCGAATGTAGGATTACTGAAGCTGCGCGACGCAGAGACGGGTGCGCGTGTGTGGGCAGACACGTCCTTAGAGAGCACGCGTTCGGCTTATGCAAACGCATGGCGTGACCAACAAAACGCCTTGGAGACCGTTTATCAGAAAACCGGCATTCACCACGTTTCCATGCGTACGGATGAAGATTACGTAAAAAAGTTAATGGAACTTTTTCATAATTGACAATTGATAATTGATAATTAAATGTTTCTGAACATTTTAGTAGCAATAGTAGTTAGCGCGAGTATTGATAGTACCACATTGATGCTCGGCGACCAAACAGATTTGCACCTGCAGGTGACGCACGACGCCACGGAACAGGTACAAATGCCGGTTTTTGGCGAGAGTCTGCAAGACGGCATCGAGATTGTAGATCGTACGATTGTGGACACGCTGAGTTTGAGCGATGGACGTGTACAACTCCATCAGTACCTGACGCTGACGAGTTTTCGGGATTCGTTATTCGCCATCGAACCGATACCGATAGCCAGTGGCGAAGACACGTTCTGGACAGAAGCGCTGGTGCTCAATGTGATTCAACCCTTTGAAGTGGACAGTTCGCTTGCTATCACCGACATTAAGGATATCGAGAAAGCGCCTATCTGGTGGTGGGGGATTATCCGTTGGATATTATTAGGGGCTTTGGCTTTGGCGTTGGCAGTAGGCGGATATTATCTCTGGCGTTGGTACCAAAAGAACCGCAAAGCGGAAGAGGAACCGATAGACCCGGAACTCTTACGCCCCGCAGAGGAAGTGGCACTGGAGAAACTGGACGCCATCAAAGAGGCGAAAATCTGGAAGGACGGTAAGGTAAAAGAGTATCAAACCGAACTAACGGATGTAGTGCGAGAGTATATAGGTCGGCGATTTGACGTGCATAGCACGGAAAAAACCAGCGATGAGACGTTGCAAGCAATGAAGCCGTTACTCGACAAAACGCTCTTTGAACGCTTGAAAGGGATGTTGCAATTAGCGGACCTCGTTAAGTTTGCCAAATGGCACACCACGCCCGATGAGAACGAGCAAGCACTGAATACGGCCTATGAGTTTGTCAAATCAACCACACCGGAGAATCCGGACAGTCCGGAAACACCGGATAATAAATCATAAATGGTAAATGACCAAATGGTAAATAACTATGACATTTGCTAATCCAGGATATTTATTCTTATTACTGCTGCTGATACCTATTATCGGGTGGTATATATACGAATTGCACAAAGCGGATGCGAGTGTGCAGTTGAGCGATACAGGTACGTTAGCCGCGCAGCCAAAGAGCTGGCGTATATGGTTGCTACACGTACCTTTCGCCTTGCGCGTAGCCGCTATCACCTTGTTGACGATTGCTTTGGCACGCCCGCAATTAACGAACCGTTGGTCAAGCGAGAGTACGGAAGGTATCGATATTATGATGGCGCTGGACATTTCCGGTACGATGTTGGCAGAGGACCTGAAGCCGAATCGTCTGGAGGCAGCCAAACAAGTGGCGTCGGATTTTGTGATTGCTCGTCCGAACGACCAGATAGGTCTGGTGGTTTTTGCCGGTGAGAGTTTTACACAATGCCCTTTGACCACCGACCACGCGGTGTTAGTTAACCTCTTCAAATCCGTAGAGTACGGTATGATTGAGGACGGTACAGCTATCGGTTTGGGACTGGCGAATGCTGTCAACCGTATGAAAGACAGCCAGACTAAATCGAAAGTGGTAATCTTGCTGACCGATGGTTCGAATAACCGCGGCGACATTGACCCGCAAACGGCAGCTGAGATCGCCAAGACCTTTGGTATCCGCGTTTATACGGTGGGCGTTGGTTCGTACGGGCAAACACGTGTGCCGGTTCAGACGCCTGTCGGACGACAGTATGTGACGATGGACTCGGAGTTTGACGAAGGTACACTTCGTCGCATCGCTGAGACCACCGGTGGACAGTATTTCCGTGCGACGGATAATACGAGTCTGAAACAGATCTACGAGCAGATTGACCAGTTGGAGAAGACCAAGTTGTGTGTGCGCGAGTACGCCAAGCATTCAGAGAACTTCGCACCGTTTTTGTATGCGGCACTACTCTGCCTGCTGTTAGAAATTATTTTGCGGTATTTTGTATTGAGAACAATAAGTAACTAATATGTTTCGGTTTGCAAATATAGAACTTTTGTGGTTGCTACTCAGTATACCTGTTTTTGTAGCAGCTTATATCTTTTACACGCGTCGGAAACGGCGTCAGTTAGAGGCGTTCGGCGATAAGGAATTGATGGAGCAGTTGATGCCCAATGCCAGTACTGTTCGTCCCACGGTTAAATTCTCCATTCTGATGGTAGCCTTGGCGTTGCTTATCATCGCATCCGCGCGTCCGCAGTTCGGACAAAGTGAGCGAACGGAGAAAAGACAAGGTATCGAAGCCATCGTAGCGATGGATATATCCAATTCGATGCTGGCGGAAGATGTTGCTCCTAACCGTCTCGACCGCGCTAAACAGATGGTCAGCAAGTTGATGGATAACATGGTGAACGATAAGGTCGGACTCGTTGTCTTTGCCGGCGATGCGTTCATCCAACTGCCCATCACCTGCGACTACGTGTCCGCGAAAATGTTCCTTAACTCGATTTCTCCGAGTCTGATCAAGACGCAAGGTACCGCCATCGGTCAAGCGTTGAGCACGTCGATTCGTTGTTTTGGCGCAGTCAGTGATCGAGACGAAAACAGCCATGCGGTAAGTGACGTCAATCGTGCCATCATTCTCATCACCGATGGTGAGAACCACGAGGACGACGCGGTGGCTGTAGCGCAACGCGCCAAAGAGATGGGTATCAAAGTGCTGGTAGTAGGTATCGGTAAACCCGAAGGAAGTCCTATACCTGTGCCCGGTACGAACGGTTTTATGCGGGACAGGAAGGGCAACGTAGTGGTGTCTAAACTGAACGAAGAGATGTGTAAGGAGATCGCGCAGGCAGGAAACGGGATCTACGTGCGGTGCGATAACACCAACACCGCCACTAAGGCCATCCAGAAAGAGCTGGATACGTTGGCCACACAGGAGATAGAAACAACTACGTTCACCGATTACAACGAGCAGTTCCAGAGTTTTGCCCTCATCGCATTGCTGCTACTGGTCATCGATTACTTTATCTTCAACCGCAAGAATAAATCATTAACGAGAATAGATATCTTTGGGGAGGAAAAGAAATGAAACGAGTTATAATTGGTTATTGTTTATTGGTTATTGGTCTTTCACCTCTGTTCGCTCAGCGCGAGGCTTCTGATGTGCGGAAAGGCAATCGCGAGTACAAGAAGCAGAATTTTACGGAGGCGGAGATTGATTACCGTCGCGCTATCGAGACCAATAAGAACAGTTACGAAGCGCACTATAACGTAGGTGACGCGCTCTTTAAGCAAGATAAATACGCCGATGCGCAGGCTGAGTTTGAGACCGCAGCGAAGATGTTGGATAAGAAAGCCGACAAAGAGCGCTACGCCAAAGCGATGCATAATATCGGCAATTGCAATTTCGCGCAACAACAGTACGACCAAGCCGTTGCAGCGTACCAGGAGTCACTGCGGGCAAATCCGAAAGATAACGACACGCGCTATAACTTGGTGAAAGCGATGGAGATGTTGCAGCAGCAACAACAGCAACA
>JAFSWF010000021.1 GCA_017444615.1 Paludibacteraceae bacterium
ACCATTCTCGACAAAGAGGACCGCAGCCGCATGAACATATGTTTCGTGCTCAAACCCGAATACGCCGAATTGCAAGATGATTTCTTCCAATTCGCAACGAAACGCGGTATGGTTGGCATCAAAGGTCACCGTCTCGTAGGCGGTTTCCGCGCAAGCTGCTATAACGCCATGGATCTCGAAGGAGTTCAAGCACTCGTAGATTGCATCAAAGAATACGAAGCGCTCCACTAAAACTCGCTGCCATAGTCGAGTCAAAGGCATAACATAAGCATAACATAAGCATAACATAAGTACAAGGAGAGACTAAGATGAAAATACTGATAGCAACAGAAAAACCTTTTGCGAAAGTGGCCGTAGATGGCATTCGCGAGGTGGTAGAGGGAGCAGGCTATGAACTGGCGCTGCTTGAGAAATACACCGATAAAGGGCAGTTATTAGAGGCCGTAGCTGACGCCGACGCACTCATCATCCGTTCGGATATCGTCGATGCCGCCGTATTAGACGCCGCTAAGCAGTTGAAGATAGTTGTTCGTGCCGGCGCCGGATATGATAACATCGACTTAGAGGCAGCCACCGCGCACAAGGTAGTAGCGATGAATACCCCGGGACAAAACAGTAACGCCGTAGCGGAGTTGGCGTTAGGTCTGATGGTCTATGCCGTACGTAACCTCTATAACGGCACCTCCGGCACTGAACTGAAGGGCAAGAAACTGGGTATTCACGCCTTCGGTAATGTGGGTCGTAACGTCGCACGTATCGCGCAAGGATTTGGTATGGACGTCTATGCCTACGATGCATACTGCCCCGATGAGGCAATGACCGCCGCTAACGTGACACCACTCCACTCCGCCGAGGAACTATACAAAACTTGCGACATCGTCAGCCTGCATATCCCTGCCACGGCAGAGACCAAGAACAGCATCAATCATGACCTCGTCAACTTAATGCCGAAAGGGGGTGTGCTCGTCAACACCGCGCGCAAAGAGGTGATCGATGAGGAAGGTCTGATAGCCTTGATGCAAGAGCGCACCGACCTCAAGTACATGACGGATATCATGCCGGTGGCGGACGCGAAATTCCGCACACTCTTTGAGGGACGTTATTTTGCGACTCCGAAGAAAATGGGCGCACAGACTGCCGAGGCCAACATCAACGCCGGCATCGCCGCTGCACGCCAGATAGTGGACTTCATCCAAAACGGTAACACCCGTTTTCAAGTAAACAAATAATGTCGTAATAACGTCATTACGTAATTACGTAATCCCGAATGAAGAAACCAATTCTAACCATACTCTTATCGTTGATTACCGCAGTGTCCTTCGCCGCGGACATCATCGGCGTAGGAGCAACGCAAGTGAAGAACGGCAACGACACGCTGCTTTTCTTCAAGGACGAGATTCATCTGAAAGCGGACACCCTCGTGGACTGGTACCACACCGACGGCACGCTCTTTCAGTCGGACGCACAGGACATCTACCCTGATGACGGCGGGTACTATTTCGTGAAGAATAGCAGCTATCAGTCTTCGCCGGTGTATGCGTTCGTCTATGCGGACAGCGTGAGCGGATTGACGACGGCAGTGGAGGCGGACTGCGATGTGACACTCCTGCAATTGCAAGGTAACACAGCCCCGTTCGTTTACACGCGACCGGATGGCACGCAAGGTACGTACGAGCGTAGGTGCACGATCCAATACACCACCCTCTCTTGGGGGGATAACACATGGCAGGATTCAACGGTAACGATGTCAACTACCTTATACGCAGGCTATTACACCTTACCAACGACCCTACTGAGTGCCACCACGATTACTCTTTGCTACGATGGCGACCTTCGTTCGGCATTAGCGATACCGGATTCCATTTGTGTCGCCCATGACGTAAAACCCGATGACATCCATGCGGTAGCGATGCGTCTCACCTCAGAGACCGTTGCACGAACGGACTCCAATGAGATGAAAAGACCCACCGGTTCGGACATCATCAAAGTGTCGTCCACCGATAAATGGAGTGGTCCGCTGGAAGTGACATTCCGTTCCAACCCCACCCCAGCTGTGAAATACTACCGTTGGACCATCTACCATGGCACAGAAGTGTGGAAAACGCGACAAGATATCGAATACCACGATTTCTTCTCGGAGCCCGGCAGTTATCGCATCGTCTGCACGGTTAATAACCAGTACTGCACCTCCGACTCTATGGAGATGGTAGTAGCCATCACGGAGTCCGACCTGCGTGTACCCAATACCTTCACCCCCAACGGAGATGGCAAGAATGATGAGTTCCGTGTGGCCTACCGTTCATTGCGGGAGTATCACATCTGGATCTATAACCGCTGGGGTAAGTTGGTGTACGAATCTTCGGACCCTGCCAAAGGTTGGGATGGCATGATAGGCAATAGACCTGCTTCCGAAGGAGCGTACTATTACGTCATACGTGCCATCGGAACCGATGCCGATAAGAACGCACACTATATGGGTAAGATTTCCTATAACAACAAAAAGACCAAAGGAGACGAATCGATATTGGGTATCTACCAACTATCCGGAGACATTAACCTGATAAGGTAATTAATAATTAATAATCAATAGTTAAGAATGAGAAAATTCCTGCTTATGGCTTTAGCCACAACTGTTATGGCAGCAACGGCTGCTACGAACCCGTTCTTTGAGTACAAGAACTGGAAAACGCCGCATGGCACGTATCCTTTCAACGAGATCTATGCAGAGCATTACATGCCTGCCTTCGAAGAAGCGATGAAACAAGGTTTGGCAGAGATTGATGCCATCGTCAATAACCCCGCTGCGCCGACTTTCAAGAACACCATCGAGGCCTACGAAGCATCGGGGGAGTTGCTGAGCATCGTAGCCGGTTGTTTCTACAACCTGACTTCCGCAGAGACCAACGACACCCTGCAGCAGATAGAGATGGAGTTGAGTCCGAAACTCTCTGAGTATAGTTCCACTATTCGGCTCAACGAAGGTCTCTTCCAGCGTATCAAAGCAGTCTATGACCAGCGCGACAAGCTCAAACTGAACAAAGCACAGCGTAAGTTGCTGGAGGATATCTACGAGTCCTTTGCCAATAACGGTGCGAACCTCAGTCCCGAAGATAAACAGACCTATCGTGAGTTGACCGCCAAGTTGAGCAAACTGACCCTCCAATACGGTCAGAATGTGCTCAAAGCCACCAACGCTTGGACGATGCTCATCACCGATGAAGCTTTGTTAGCCGGCTTGAATGACGACACCAAAGCGATGCTCCGCTCCAACGCAGAGAAGAAAGGTTTGGATGGTTGGTTGCTCAACCTCAAGCCGACCACTACCATCCCTGTCATGCAAGATCTGGACAACCGCGACATTCGCCGCGAACTCTATATGGCATCGGCCACCAAGTGTGTAGGCGGTGAGTTTGATAACACCGGCCTCATCGTGGAGATTGTCAACACCCGTCTCGCCCTCGCTAACCTCTTCGGCAAGAAGACCTACGCAGAGAAATCGCTCTATAAGACGATGGCGGAGACACCGGAGAATGTGTACCGCTTGCTGGACCAACTGCGTGACGCCTATATGCCTACCGCTCACGCGGAAGTGCAGGAGGTGGAAGACTACGCACACGCACACGGTTTCTATGCAGCGCATATCCAACCTTGGGACTGGAGCTATTATTCCAAGAAACTCAAACAAGAGAAATTCTCCATCTCCGACGATGACCTGCGTCCATATTTTGAGTTGGAGGCAGTGAAGAAGGGTGTCTTCGGTCTCGCTGAGCGCCTCTATGGCATTAAGTTCAAAGAGAATAAGAAGATTCAAGTCTATAACCCCGAAGTAACGGCGTATGAGGTATTCGATGAAAAAGGAAAATTCCTCGCTGTTTATTACGCAGACTTCCATCCGCGGGACGGTAAGCGTGGCGGCGCATGGATGAATGACTTCCAACCGCAGTACATAAAAGGCAAGAAAGATCATCGTCCACATATCGTGAATGTGATGAACTTTACTCGTCCTACGGCCGATAAGCCTGCCCTCTTCACTTACGATGAGGTACGCACCTTCCTCCATGAGTTTGGTCATGGTCTGCACGGGATGCTCACTCGCTGTCAGTACGCCGCCCAAAGCGGTACAGCGGTGCCACGCGATTTCGTCGAACTGCCTTCGCAGTTTAATGAGAACTTCATCGACGAGAAAGAGTTCCTCGACACCTTCGCCAAGCATTACGAGACAGGCGAGAGTCTGCCGCAAGAGTTACTGGATAAGATGCACGCTTCGCAGACCTATCATGCGGCTTACGCTTGCGCACGTCAGTTAAGTTTCGGATACCTCGACATGGCTTGGCATACCATAGAGAAACCCTTCGAAGTGAACGAAACCATAGGGACCGTTGAATCGGTGGTTCGGTTCGGTAATGACGCTATGGCACCGGTAGCCGTTCTGCCTACTATACCCGGCACGCAAATGGAGTGCTCTTTCACTCATATCTTCTCCGGCGGATATGCAGCAGGTTACTACAGCTATAAGTGGTCCGAACTGCTTGACGCCGATGCCTTCTCGGTGTTCCAAGAGGCACAAAAGAAGAATGGTTCTATCTTTGATAAGAAAGCCGCTAAGCGTTTCCGTGAGAACATTCTCGAGAAGGGCGGAACCGAAAAAGCGATGGATCTGTACAAACGCTTCCGTGGCGGTGAACCGACCATCAACGCCCTGCTGGAACGTGACGGCATCAAAGCGCAAGAGATCAAATAAAGTGCACCTTCTTATACGAATAAAAGACGTCCTCCTGGGCGTCTTTTATGGTTGATGGGTAATGATGTAATAGGGGATGTCTAGCGATTGAATGGCCTGCTCGTATCTATCAAATAACTCATGCCGTTTCTCATCCGAACCGTTATACCGCGTACCGTCTTGTGTCCATGGCAAGTCAGGCGAAGTCAATAGGTACACATCCATCGGATAGCGCTTTATTGCTTCATCCAGCCACTCCGGTACCCGACCGAAAGCCTCTTCAAACCAAACCTTTGTAACGATTAATTCTGTATCAAAAAAGTAAAGCGGATGGCTGATAACTGACGGCTGATGGCTGAAATGCTCCATCTCTTCTATCTGATGGCGAGCGATGAAGCATAGTTCCTCGAACGTGACCTCGCGCGTGCGCTTGCGTTCGATATATTCGCGCGCGTACTCAGGTACATAGATACCATTATAGCGTTTCGCCAAATAACGGGCAAGACTACTCTTGCCCGTACTCTCCGGTCCTATGATACCCACTTTAAACAACTTTCAACTTTCAATTATCAAGATTTGACTTTGTCAAATAATCGTGCCCTTTAGGGCTAAGAATTATCAATTATCTCGTGAGCATCAACTTGATGTTCAAACCTACGTTATCCGTCTTAACAGGGTATGACGAAGAGATAAGCGGTGTGGTTCCTTGATGGTCGTAGAAGAGTTGCAGGTTAATCTTCTGACTCAGCACATAGTCCGCAGATACCTTGATAGCAAAGACCTTATTACCACTTGACGCCTGCGTGATACCATCTTCCACCTTACGAAGGAGCATCTTCACATCCTTATACGACAGGTCCACTTGGATCTTGAGGTCGTTGCTTACTTTCTTCTGCGCCCCGTTACGATTCTTGGTAATGAAGTTGAGGTTCTTAATCGTGTACCCACCACCGATAACAAACTCATCCGTATGACCTTCGGTCAATTGCACAGAAGTGATATTAAGCGCCAAGTTACGTTGCTTGCGGTACTCTGCCTTCAGGTTGAGGCTGTTCTTCATCGTCATGTTCAGACCAATAAGCGGGCTGAAGGCCTCAGTAATGGTCACATTGGAGATGTCGTATGCCGAACTGGGACGCGGCGCATCAGTAGTCACATCGCGCACGAAACCGAGCATTTTGTTGTTACCGTCCGCGCCTACCCAGGTCGAATAACTGCCGTACGAACCGATGGCGTACTTACAGGTATAAGCATGCGTGAGGGTAATCGATTTGAAGTGATCTTTCATCCACGGCAACTTACCTAAACCATCGTATGTAACGGACCAGTTCGGTAGAATCTTAAGGATACCAAGGAACGGGTTAAGGTCCATCTTATTCACATCACGTCCGGTATACGCCGCCAGGAACGCCGGCACTAACACATCAGCGGAGTTACGGCTAACCTGCCCATGCTTGGTCGGATCGTATTTCGTACCCGTCGGAATGTCCTTCATAAACCCTTCGCTCGGCAAGGTGATACCGGTGTATTGCGCCTGCACACGCTGGGTGAGCGTCTCACGATTAGCCAGGAACTGATCATATGCCGCATTCGCAAAGTTCTCTTCCTCTTTGCCTACCCTACTGAAGATGGTACCGATAGCCACTTGGGTGATGTTGAACGAACCGGTCATCGTCTCCTGCAGGTAATCGTAAGTATAGATAATAGAGGACGAGTTGGCATAGTATCGCTTACCGTTCAGTTGGATCTTCAACCCCGGCAGAGGTTCGAGATTCAGTTTGATATCAAAGTCCGAGGTGTGCGCACGAGTAGCCGGTTGAACAATAGAGGTATCCCCCGATAGCCATTCGTACCGTTTAGCACGCTCAACCATATCGCTCGGGATGAAACCGAAAGCGAAGTCAAAGCCCGGGGCTGCAGGACTCTTTTGCTGTTCGTTGGCATATTGGTAGTTATACGCCTGTCCCATGAACCCTGCTTCGGGTTGGAAACCCGGCAGCGTCATAGAGTTGGTCTCGCGGTACGTGACTTGCAACCTACGGATCATCGTACCTACGTACGCGAACATATCGCCTGTTATCTGTGCGGGTGTGCGTTCGTTCGGGTCTTTGCTGGTGACGGTAATGGTCGCCTTTGCGCAATCGGTCTTCGGCGTAATGGTCACTTTGGTATTACCTGCCGGACGGAAAGTAACCGGAATAGGTTTACCCGTCGAATCGGTCACACTCACTTTCAGCAACTCGCTATTCAGCCGGTGTGTAACCTCGAGTGTCTGCCCTTTGGTCAATGCCGAAGTCTGCGTGTACGTCTTGGGTTTGAAGGCTCTACGCGAACCCCTACCGGTGTAGCGTTGCGTCATGGACTTCCAGTATTTAGACTTACCGTACCAGGTCTCAAAATTGATACCTCCGTCCACTTGCCAGGTCTGCACCGAACTAACCACATTACCGCGGTCAATACCGTTGGTGGTAGAAGCGGTGCGGTTCCAGTTATAGTTAGCGTTATACGAACCATTGGCGGTCAACGCATCCAGACCCGGAATACGGTTGAGCGGCACGTTCCAACTGGCGGTGAACACCTGTTGGTAGGCGTACGGCTTACCGAACCGTGCCAACGAACGCTGGATAGTGTCGCGCCATGCTTCGTACTTGTCATGATTAAACTCAGGATCGAAATAACGTCCATTCAATATCTCCGGTGTGTACTTACCCTCATCGATGATAGCGTTCATTGCACTCTGGAAGGAGAACTTCATGTTCTTGGTCAGGTCATACTTAAAGTCCACATGCCTATCCCAAGTAAAGTCCTTGCTATAGGTCAAATCCATGCTCTCACTGGCAGCACCCGTCAAGTCTCGCATCTTCATATGACTGAACGTACGATGCATGTTCGTGCTGAACGCCCATGATTGCGGCAAGTAGTAGATATTGGCCTCTTTGAGGAACTTCACTTTCTCCACTTTCTTTACCTTCGCAAAGGGTTCCCAAGGCTTCGGATTGAAGCTATACGCATACTGGAACGAACCCTTCTGGTCGGTCGTCATATTCTTTTCCATCTCCGGCGAATGTTCGTTCTGCTTGTTATACGACGCTGAGATAGAGAAGTTAGCCGGGTCGTAGAACATATCCTTTTTCTTGGAGTGGATATTGACCTTCATGTTGCTGAGCGAGAAGGAGGTTGACTCGTGCACCGTATTCGAAAGGTTCTTGATACTATCTCGTTCAGCTTTGGTCTCGTAGGTATTGAGCGTCTCCGAGAGTTTGACATCGGTGTCCAGCGGGTCGTAGTCTGGACTGGTGGTCTCGTTGCTATACGATGCGTAGAGCGGCATCTGAATCTTCGCCTTCTCAGGGAAGAGTCGTCCTGCCTCCAACGCCGCACTAACGCTAATCTGGTAGAAGTTATCCAAGTTCCTATCCAGCACATTAGACTCAATCGAACCATACCCTGCGGTTTCTAACCGACCGGCAACGTTCACTTGAGCGATATCGCTGACAGCCAAGGCCGCATTAGCTTGCGCTGCTACACCACCCTGCTCATTGAACTGACGCAGACGAAGCTCATTCACCCAGATCTCACCGGAAGCGTCATGCTGACCACGGTTACGCACACCGATCATGATAGTCTCTACATCCTCCAGCGTCGGGTTACCCAAGACCGTAATCTTATTCTGCGGTTTACCCGAAGCGTCATCATAGAGCACATACGGAATGGTATTACTTACACCCGGTGTGCCGGCACGTTTAGCGCGGTTACGAGCCGTCTTGGCGTTGGTCAGTACCGACAGTGCGAAGTCGAACATGTTATCCGTTGGCCATACTTTCTCGCGGTCCAGGGCGTTGTTATTGTTATACAGACCGGGCGCAGTCAAATGCAGCGGAATCTCGTACTCATAGTAGTTATTGCGCAGGTCGCTACCCAAACGGATGAAGCATGTCAACTCGCCATCTTTCAAGTTCGGATCCATCTCCGCCAATTGCTCGGCATGAACAAACATCTGCAGGTTCTTATACTGCCGCATATCGTAGCCGCAGTTCTTATACATAGCACGGGCGTCATGCGGGCTAAGGTTCATCACACGCAGTACCATCGCCTGTTCATTCTGCGCTATCAGCTGTGCCTGACCCGGGTCAGTCTGGCGGCTCACACCCGGAGGAAGCACATAGTTAATCGGTGTACGGGTACTGTTCTCCTCGATATTAACAGTCTGCACATCAATCGAAGCGCCCGTATTAACCGCAGTTCCCACAGGTGCTAAATCGCGTGTGTACTGACGCCATTCACCGCGTACGAGATCCAGTGTTGCAAAACGCAGATGCGTCTCTTTCTCAAAGCCCGTCATGTACATACGCATGAAGCGGATGGATTTCCAGTTACGGATAGAACCCACTTTCTGCACGGTTGCACTGTCGCCCTTCAAAGGTATCTTGAACTGATACCAAGTCACTTGCGCCTGCTGACCGTTACGCAGCGTCACCGTACGGACTTTCTTCTCCGTAATATGCTGACGCCCCACCTCCATCATGTCGGGACGAAGAATCACTTTGTATTGGTAGTATTTCTCGTACTCATTGAGGGTATTATCGAGGTTTATATCCTCTACATCCGGCGTCAGCGTAGCGGCAGTACCGTAACTCTCCGTCTGCTGCTCCGTAGCGGGCGAGTTACCCTCCGTACCGTTGAAATGCTTATAACGGTTCAGCACAGACACCTCTTGACGGTCAAAATCTGAACCTCTGTAATAATGGTAGTTATCGCCGGCAGGGTCATTACGCGGAGAGAAGATACTATCTTCATGTCCCCATGCGTTCCAAACATCCGCCGAGACGCGTGCCTGTAATTCCGTCAAGAAAGTCCGATAAGCCGGCCAATTCTGTTCTTGCGTGCTATTCAAACCATTCAAACCGACGTCTTGGTTCACACGTGCACCGGCTTCGTTGCTGAACGCTACCGTGGTACTCGTGGTACGCGGCACATATCCCCAAACGGTACTGTCCACGCGACTCAGATCCATGGCCGTTCCTGCTACCGGCAGACCGTGCTCAAAAGCCTTCTTGCCGTCGCGCAAGATATCCTCGCTGATATCACCTAAGTTAATATATAACTCTCCGTCATAACCATCGGGGTTCGTCAAGCCAGGATCCATCAACCAGAACTGAATATATTCTATATTCGCTTTCTCAAAATCGGTATTGTCTAACCGCCGCATCATACCACCCCAGCGTTGCTTAGGCATCGTCAAATGACCGTCTGCACCAAACTCACTCGCGTTAATGTTATACTGTCCTCGCTCAGACGGATAATACGACAGGTTCAGCACCGCCAATTTGGTATCTACGTTGCTGGCCTCTTGCTTATTGGGATAAATCTCATCTTGATACACAATACGGGTACGATGGTCACTCAAGGCTTCGGCATCATTACGGATATGCGCCGGTGTGTTGGACTGGGGGTAACCGAAAATAGGATCCACACTGTACCATGCCAAATGGGCACGGTTCTTATTATAGGTCACTTTGTTCACATCCTTCGATTCGGCAAAAGGCGAAGGCGTAGAAGCCAAGAACCAATAACTCGGGTAATGCACATCGATATTGGTCGTCGTACTCTCAAAGTCATCGATATACGCCGTACCGACTGTCCCTACATCGTTCGTATGCCCCGGAATCAGGTGAGCGAACTCTGCATTGATACTGAAGGTAGAAGGCGCGGTAGCGTCTATCCAAGGTATCTTATCAATGGCATTGGTCAACCATTGCATCTCGGTTTTCCAAGATCCGTTCACACCCCAGATGGTGTTCGCCAATGGCTCTGAACCCGTATTCACTTTGGTCGTCAACGGACGCTCACGAAGGTGCATCAAGGTACCACCTATCACCAGGTCCTTATTGAACTCATACTCCAAATGGGTACCAAACAGCGCCTTGCGTTGTAACGAGAAAGTGCTTTGGTTCTCCAACTTCACATCTACATTCGTTCCGCTCTCCAAAATGGAAGTATTGAGAATAGTTACGGTTCCCATCGTGTAATCGACGGTATAATCGACATTCTCAATGAGGGTGGCACCACCGGCTGTTACCGTTACCGAACCGCGTGGCACATTCATCGCGCCCAAACGAATCTCACTGCCGTTCGTGCCTTTGTACTTACCGGTTAAGTGGAACTTATTCTTCTCGCTCAACTCTTGGGCTACTACCAAGGTGGAGTCATACAACTCCGGGAAGCAGTATTTGGCTTCTAAGCGCGGGTCATTGCCCAATTGCGAGGCTAAGTGGCTACCGAACGGTTCCAATACAGGGAAGATGATTCGGCCGTTAGACGAATAAACGGTCAGACCCTCTATATAATCGAATCGGCCATCGGGCGAAGCGTTGTTCTTCTGATCCAAGCGGTCAAGGTTCATTACCCTCAGTAACTGCTTGCCGTTAATCGGACCTTCGTTCAAATACTGCATCTCCGTTCCTACCGAGTCGTTGCGGTAGGTGACATACAGTTCGAATTTATCCTGACTCATACTGGTTGCACCGAGCGAGTAGATGTTTTTCATCATCAGATCCCATGTACCACGCTCTTTCAGTCCGGGCGCATTGGCGCTGCTCTTCAACATCTTCAGTGCAATAGCCGGTGCAGAGGTACTGCTACGATAAGTGGAATCGCTGACATTATCGGTGGAGAACTCACCTACCTGATAAACCTGTCCGTTATAGGTATATTCATACGCCACCGCCAGCACTTCGTCTTGGTTCAAGGCTGCTTTGAGCGAGATATAACCCAAGGCACTATTGAGCGTATATTCACTGCTGGTCAACAAACGCGCGGACTCAATCTTCTCAAAATCCGAACCGCCTTCCATGCCATATTGACCTTCCAGTGCTTCGCTTGTCTTCTGCAGGTCACGGAACTCTGTCGTCTTCAAGAAACTATACAGACCGTTCGCGTTATTATCCGGTGCGGTGTTAGTTGAACCGCCCCAGTTGGTGTTCTGACTATGGTTCTTACTCTCACCTAAGTCGGTGAAAGCCACGATATTACGAGCTTGGTCATAATTGCCACGCTTGTTAGTCACCCATACCTCAATCTTATTGATGGTCACGCCGCTCGCTATATACGGCACGGCGGCCATCGCCTCTTCGTAATGGTCACGGAAGAAATGACTCAGGAAGAAGTGTCGGTTCTCATCATACGCATCGCCGCTGATATCAAACTTCGTCATCTGCGCACCGCCCTTACTGCTCACGGTCTGCGCCTGACTGTTCTGCTGACTGATCAAGGCCTGAATACGGAATTTACCGAACTTCAGATTCGTCTTGATACCAAACAGCGCCTTGCTGCCGCGGATAAGAGAGGACGGCAGATCCAGCGTCACATTACCGGCTTCGATGGATTGAATAATATCATCCTCTTCGCCTTTATAATTGAGTTTGAGGTTCTGTTGGTCAAAGGAGAACGACGCCTCCGTGTTGTAACTCAAATTGAAATTGAGTTTCGTACCTACCTTACCCTGCACGCTCGCTTGGATCTTCTCATCAAAATCGAAGATGTTATTATTGCGCGCGCGTAAAGTTAAAGAAGGGTTAGCGATATATTGATGCTTAAAGCCAAATAGCAACTCCGCAGAACCTTGCATCTTCAGTTGCACACCGCCAGGACCAAACACTTTGTCAGCCGGACCGATGTTAAACTTCATATCAGTGATGTCGAATTTCTTCTCGTTATTATGCTCCACCTCGCCGATTTTCTGCTGCCAGTAGGTATGCATGATCTGCCGTTCGGCGTATTGGTTATATTCCTCCTGCGTCAGCATATACGGCGTAGTCACCTCTGTATCACCCACCTTCGTACGGATGATATAAGTCCCCGTCTCCGGCTGATACTCCACCGTCGTCGTCACATTATCCGGATCCTTCAGGTCCAACGACGATTTGGGCAATGTCAACTCCCCATAGTTCTGTGCCCCCAGTTGTTTCACTTGTGTCGGTGCCCATAGCGCGCTATCCGTCTCTGTCACTATATCCGCCGCCTCTTCGGGGGTAGAAGCCTCACCTCGGTCCTCCCCTGAAGGGAAGGAAGAGCTCTTCTCCCCTCCTTTCAGGGAGGGGTTGGGGGTAGGCTCCTCTTTCGAAGCAGCTCTAGCTGCTTCTTCCTCGCGTGCCTTCTTCTCTGCCTCTTTCTGCGCTTTCTCTTCGGCTATCAACTCCTTCAGCGTCTTCGGCTTGGTCTTGGTTTGCGCAGAAACACCCACCGCCATCATCGGCAGCAGCACCAACAGAACTAATATGCAATATAATTTCTTAATCAAGATAATCTTTATTCTTTCAATGTAATGGTCTTTCAGTGAAACGGTCCTTCAGCGTAGCGGTCAGGCGCCTGCGCCTATCAAAGCATCGTCAGCGCTTTGCGAATAACAGCCTCTACTCGAAGTGTCGGCTCGGCTTTCAAGATCTTATCTACCACTTTACCGCTTGCTGCAGCCGCAAATCCTAAGGCCGTCAAAGCGCTGATAGCTTCCGCCTTGATGCCCGTATCTACTTCTATATCGGTCATCGGCAACTCTGTCGGGTCGCCACCCAGATCCAGTTTCAATGCCTTATCTTTGAGATCCACGATGATACGTTGCGCGGTCTTGGGACCAAGCCCTTTCACCTTCGCCATCCCTTTGGCATTACCGGTAGCAATGAGAATACGCAACTCCTCCGCAGAGAACGCACTCATGATCATCCGTGCCGTGGCCGCACCTACGCCACTTACTGTCATCAGCAATTCGAAGAGCTGACGCTCAGGCCGTACCGTAAAACCATACAACTCATGCGCATCCTCCCGAATAACTTCGGTAACAAACAACTTCACTTCTTCCTCTTCGCTACCAATTAAGGCCGAATATGTGGGCAACGTAATCGCCACGGCATAACCTACGCCGGCAGCCTCTACAATCGCCTCCGTCGGCGTCAATTCTGTCAATATTCCTTTAATATATTCTATCATGCGTGCCTATGTGTATGCGTATATACACGAAAAACGCCGCAAAATTACAAAAAAAATTCGACATATGCAAGTAAAAAAAGAAAAAACGCACCGAAATGCGTTTTTTCTTAATTATACATAGTGCATCACTCCTCTTCCGTCTGCGAAGCAGCGTAAGCAGCCAGCAGTTTCTCCTGTACGTCTGCCGGAACAAGTTGGTAACTGTTGAACTGCATCGTGAAAGTAGCACGACCACCGGTGAGCGAACTCAATGTTGTGGAGTACGAAGCGAGTTCTTTCAAAGGCACTTGTGCTTTGAGGCGAGTGAAACTCTTCTCGGTCTCCATACCCATTACCATACCACGGCGACCGTTGATATCACTCATCACATCACCCATGATCTCGCTCGGAACGAATACCTCGAGGTCATAAACCGGCTCAAGCACTTTCGGGTTCGCCTCTTTGAAGGCGGTAGCGAAGGCATTGCGGCCTGCCAGACGGAAGGAGATTTCGTTGGAGTCAACCGGGTGCATCTTACCGTCATAAATGATCACGCGTACATCGCGGGCATACGAACCGGTCAACGGTCCTTGCTCCATACGATCCATGATACCCTTGACGATAGCCGGAATGAAGCGAGCGTCGATAGCACCTCCGACGATCGAGTTGATGATAATCAACTTACCACCCCACTCAAGGTTAATCTCTTGCTGGTCCTTGACGGAAATCTTGTACTCTTGGTTGCCGAACTTATAGGTCTCCTTAACTGGTTGACCTTCCTCGTACGGCTCTACGATCAAGTGAACCTCACCGAACTGACCTGCACCACCGGATTGTTTCTTATGGCGATAGTCGGCACGCGCAGCCTTGGTGATGGTCTCGCGATACGGGATCTTCGGTTCCAAGAATTCAATCGGCATCTTATCGTTGTTCTCCAGACGCCATTTGAGGGTACGGAGGTGGAACTCACCTTGACCACTGACGATCATCTGACGAAGCTCTTTCGATTGCTCTACGATCCATGTAGGGTCTTCCTCGTGGTAACGGGTCAGAAGGGCAGCCAGTTTCTCTGCATCGCTCTCCGTCACCGGTTTGATAGCGCGGCGATAGCGCGGTTGAGGATAAGAGATAGGTGCGTATTGGTTGTCACACTCTTTTGCATTCAAGGTATTACCTGTACGGGTATCTTTGAGTTTCACGGTAGCACCGATATCACCGGCTGCCAGTTCATCTACCGGCACACGGACCGAACCTGCTACCTGATAGAGCTGCGAGATACGCTCTTTCGAGCCACGCTCCATATTAACGAGGTCATCACCGTTATGGATGGTGCCTTGCATTACGCGGAAATAGTTCACCTCACCGATATGCGGTTCTACGGAGGTCTTGAACACATACACACTCGTCGGAGCCGTAGCATCCGGACTAACAGCCTTACCATCTACGGTCGGATAACTGAATTGTGCAGGACTCGGAGCCATGCCGTTGAGGAAGTCCATCAAGCGACGAACACCCATGTCTTTGAGACCTGAGCAGCACAGCACCGGATACATCGAACCGTCTGCATACACGCTCTTCAGACCTTGCATGATCTCTTCGTCCGTCAGACCTTCGCCTAAGAACTTATCCAGCAGCGTCTCATCCGCCTCCGCGGCAGCCTCACTGAGTTGCGAACGCATCTCTTCTACGCGGTCTGCGTACTCAGCAGGGATATCCTTCAGGTCGGGTGCACCACCTTCGGCTTTCCAAACCAGCATCTTGCCCTTCAGCACATCGATCACGGCATTGAAGCCTGCACCGGCGTTAACAGGGAATTGAATCAAGGTGCATTTGTTACCGAAGTTCTCCTTGAGTTGATTAAACGTACGCTCGAAGTCTGCGTTCTCATGATCGCATTTGTTAATTACAAAAGCCAGTGGCTTGTGAGCTTTTTCTACGAGGCGGAAGTTATTCTGTGTACCTACTTCTACGCCGCCGTTAGCACTCAGCACTACCAGTGCCGAACCGCACATCTGCAGCGCAGCTACAGTACCTCCGCAGAAATCATCACTACCTGCGCAGTCAATAATATTGAGTTTCTTTCCCTCAAACTCAATGTTACATACCGTCGAGAAAACCGAATAACCGTACTCTTTCTCTACCGGGAAATAATCGCACACTGTGGATTGCGCCTCAATAGTTCCGCGGCGCTTAATCACCCCGCACTCGAACAACATCGACTCCATCAAAGTCGTCTTACCCGATCCCGAACCGCCTAACATGGCAACGTTCTTGATCTCATTTGCTTGATAAACTTTAGCCATTTGTAATTAGATTTATGATTAGTTATTTAATTTTGATTCCTAAGATATTATATTGCGTTCCATCCGCCATGAGGAAATACAACTGCCCGTCACGCAGCACCTTCTGAATACTGAATACTGACGGCTGAATGCTTTCCACTCCTGTTTCTTCATCGCAATCGCCGGTGGAACAGAGGTTCAATTCCACGATATAGGGGTCATGGTCTGAATAGGACATAGCGGATGTCACACCCGTGGTGCATTTGTAGGTACAGATATGCTTCACATACGCGTTGGTCACTTGTTCGCGCATGGTCTCGTTCGCCAGCACATGGTCGATCAACTCACCGCCTCCGTAACAATGCGAATAAGCGCCACTGTTGAATCGCAACAACTGCTCCTCGAATCCTTCGTTCACTATCATCTGAACAGGCGTCTCTTCGTATTCGCAGTTCAAGTCGCCCAAAATCAAGATATCGGGGTCTGTGGTGACTCTATTGTTAAGGGTGTTGATTAGATTATTGGCATTCGTGATACGCATACTCTCCGTCGGATCATTGTCACTACTACTGCTGCTATTTTTCGCCTTAAAGTGGTTCATACTAACCACCAGTTTCTCGTTGTTACTGAGCAGTTTAAAGGCCTGAATACGCATCGTGTGACTATAATAGCCGTTTCCACTGGTGCCTCCTATATTAGAGCCTACAGTGGCCACACGGTCGGAGCGATAAATAAAACCTGATTTGATATTATTGTTATAGGTTTCATCCCAATCCTCGTCTATGCCGTCATAGACTGCCTGATAAGGGTTACCTTCTACTTGGGCATTAGCGGAATCGGCTAACTGCTCCAACACAATCGGCTGTGCTTCCACCTCGCAGAAAGCATAGACATCCGCATCCACGGAAAGCATCATATTCACTATCTTCCGGGTCTTAGCCGCGCGTTCTTCTTCCGTATAGTTACCGCGACCGGTGTTGTAATTGTAATAGTAGTTCTCGAGGTTCTGCGCGCAGATACGCATAGCACCTTTGCCACGCACTTCCGGTTCGGCGTCCCCCAGATACGTAGCCGTTCCGTTCACCGCTTCCAGCGTGCCGTTCCAATTCTTTATCCGAGCGGTTACCTCCACTCGATTACCTTCCGCCAATTCGACATCGGGTTTGATGCGATACGCCAAGACAGCTCCTTCTGCGTTACTCGAAGCACTGTTATTGGCATCGGAAACCCAGAAGGACATGTTGTTATAACTGGTAGCAAAACTATTCTCTGTGATATGGGTCACATAGCCGGTAAACGTGTAGGTCTCATCGGTGGTGACACCGGTCTCCAGTTCGCTCACCGCCGCCAGCACTTCCGCCACACTCATCGCCTGCGCAGACACGCTAAGCGTAAGCGCTAAAGTAAAGAGAAAAAGTATCGTTCTTTTCATGGTATGCATGGTTTTCAAATGCAAATCGGCTACAAAGGTACAATATTTTTTTGATATACGCAAGCGTACGCGCTATTTTTTTGCTTTTTTCGCTTTGCGCGACACTTTTTGGAACTCTTTGCGGGCTTTGCAGAGTTGTTGGCAATAAGCCTTACTGGTATGCAGACGTGCAAAAGCGGCAGAGGTCACAACCCGTGCGGCATCTACATCGCTCTGCCAGTGGAAACCGGCAATCACACGACTCTGTCCGTACTCAAAGCCCTCTTTGAGGAGAGCGTCCTGTGCAGCAGGGTTGATCTCACACAGAATGAGCGCCGTAGTCCAGCCTAAGGTCGTATGACCCGACGGGTACGAACCGTTATGACGCAGCACCTCTTCATCTTCCGGCACCAAGGTCGGTTCATTAAACACCATATACGGCCGCGGACGCATATACGTTATTTTCGCGCTATCGCACGCTTTGTCGGTGGTATGGGTAGCATCCGTCAGCAGTTTCCAGATTTGCGGGGTGTTCTCTTTGGATATCTCTATACCCATCACCGGCGAGAAGATAACCGCCATACGCTCTACGCTGTACTCTGCATCCAAACGCGCTTTCTCTCCGCGGGGCGTCGGACGCATCCGTTTGCCCCACTGGTACTGCGCCGTGTCGTACGCAAAGCGCATCTCGTTCATCTTTGGAGGACCCGGCAGGTAATGCAACGCATTCGGCATCTCAGGTGCAGTAAAATACGGTTGTGCATTCTCGGCCATCACCACCATCGTCATGGCCAATAAAGGAAGAAGAATAATCTTTTTCATAATTGTTTCGCTTTATTGAATATAATAATCGTGCCCTATGGGGCTAAGAAATAGGCTTTCTCGAATCGTACAGATTCGCCGCTATCCGGTCCGGAACCAACCTCTTCGCCATAGGCTTCTGCGGCATCGATATAATCGGAGGTATGCCCCATGCTGTGGTATGTGTTTATCTGGCGAACTAAAATAGCATCAAATGGTTGGAGCAAGGACGGTTCATTCTTCATATCCGCCGTAAACTCCGTCAGGAACTTCGTTGCTTTATAGGTGCGCCAAGCTTTCCACTCCTCGCCATCGGTAGAGCTTAGGACCTCCATTCGGTCTTCTCCGGTGTACCGCCAAGTCAGCGTATAGTCGGAATCTTTCGCCATTTCCTCCAGCATCTTCTCGACAGGAACACGATTGATTTTCCACTCCGGCCAGGAGACCTTCATCTCCACATGATAGTCCTTCACATCGCAACGTAATTGTGCCGATTCGCCCGGTTTAAGTCGCGCCGCCAACTCGCCTTTCGCATCCGCAATACAGATAGCCTCGCCGTCAAAGGTATAGGTACCGAACTGATTGCGTAGCGGCAAACGAGCGCGCCAATACTGCTCCGCCGTGCTGAAACGAAAGACCTTATTGAACGGCCTATACATATAATCCCAATTGAAGAGATGCTTCACCTCTTCGTATTTATCCTCGTTCGTCTCAACATCCTCGGTGTTCGTACAAGTGATAAAATACTCCAACTCCGTTAGCGGAAATAAATATTCTTTCGTTTTCATGCGCTTATTCCTTTTTAGGTTGACGGTTCGGGCAGATGAACGTCAAAAGCACTGGTTTTCTCAAAATACTCCGTCAGATTATATTCAACCATCTCGTCCGGTTCATGGCGGAAGATAGTGAATAACTTAGCCAGCCAAATAGACGCATTGGGCTCGTCGGTAATATCATCGCTCGACTCATTATTTCGTTGTTCACAGTATGCATCGTACCACGCCTCAATGCGAGGTCCTATCTCTGCCCACACTTCCGAAGAGAAGTATTTCTTTGCCCGAACAGCGAAGAAACCAATGGCGTTATTGAGATGCGAATTGACCATCCATGCCGGCAGAATACGCATTTGCTCTTCGTCGATTTCACCCTTCTCGAACATTTCCTGATAATCGACTTTCAGGCCATCCTTAAAATACTGACAACCATTACTCATCGTCGTCCATATACTGTCGCTATTCATCCAGTCATGGCGTGAAGCGCCCAGCAGTAACCAACCAAAATAGCCTTGCATCAGTCCCCACCCCTTGTCAAACGGGTCTGCCTGCGCCTCTTGCAGCACTTCCTCAAACTCCAGCGGCGTAGAGGTGATACTCAGTCCCGAAGGGTTATCCTCCGTCGGCACTCGGCTCGAACCGTTGGCTACGATGCCTTCGCGTGGGGCTTCTTCTACCGCCATACCGGCCTCTGGTACCTCTTCTGCAGGGGCTTCTTCTATGGTGTCACTCTCCGATTTCTTGCCTTTCAGGTCCTTCGCCTTTTGAACGGCGGCTTCCACGGTCTTGCTCTTCTTCGCGGTCGCTACGATGTCATCCAGCGCCTCTTTGGGGTTATCCAGCGGGTTCGCATTATGCTCCGCTTTGTACTTGGCGACCCAGCCTTTCACCTGACTGCCGTCTTCCAAATCGAACTTGTGGAACCAACCCACGTACACGCCCGCTCCTACGAGCAGTAATAAAAGAATACTAAACATAGCTGCAAAATTGTTTTTTATGTTTTTTCTAAAAAAATTTATCGGTCCAGCAAATCATTCATTCGTTGTTCTTTGGCGCTCAGCGACATCGCTACGCGGAACGCACGGTCCTCGTCCTTCTCGCATCCGTAACCGGTATTGAGATAGCGAATAAGCTTGTCCGTTGCGTCTTCGTACACATGGTTGTAGATGCTCATCGACCCGTTCTTGTAGATGTACTCCACCAACTCAAACGCCCGCTGGGGATTGGGTTCGCACCCCTTGCCCTCTTCGTACCAAGTGGCCAACTCCAACTTATACTTGTACCGCTCGTTCGATTCTTCCGCCAGCACCTCTAAAAGCGGCAATGCCTGCTGATAATCACCGGCAGCCACGAACGCTTCATACTGCGCCTCTTTCCGCGCTAATTCAACATAGGGATTTGCCATAATCAGTCCATTTATCCAAATTTTCGCTGCAAAGGTACAAAAAAAAATCGACATATGCAAGAAAGTATGAAAAAAAGCGAGCAAAATCTCGCTTTTTTTCATGACCGCTTTGCTGTAGGACCGCTGCGTTGTAAGACCGCTTTGCTGTAAGACCGGCACTTTGTGCCTGTAAGACTCCTATGCGATTCAATCCTACTCATGACCGCTTTGCTGTAGGACCGCTGCGTTGTAAGACCGCTTTGCTGTAAGACCGGCACTTTGTGCCTGTAAGACTCCTATGCGATTCAATCCTACAGCCCATAGGGCGGTCCTACAGTGAGCCTGCGAACGGTCCT